>NZ_JBHXSK010000028.1:0-150614 GCF_042716195.1 Streptomyces sp. NPDC058683 | reverse complement strand
GGCGCCGCCGGGGGCGCCGACCGGCCCCTGCGCGCCGAAGCCGCCCGCACCGCCCGCGCCGGCGGGGCCCTGGGCGCCGTAGCCACCCGGCCCGGACGCCCCGGCCGCACCCGGACCACCGGACCCCGGCGCACCGAACCCACCCGCACCCGGACCCGCCGCACCGGCACCCTGGCCGCCCGCGCCCGGGCCGCCGAACCCGGCCCCGGCGGCACCCGTACCGGCCGCCGCGGCCCCCGTGCCGGGTGGGTTCTCGTTGCGGATCGGGCGGAAGGTCATCGTGCCGTCGTCCATGGGCGGTAGGTCGGCCGGCGGGGTGCCCGCGGGGCCCAGCGTCGGCCTGCGGAAGATGAACGTGCCGCCGGAGTCGACGTCCCCCTGGTCCGCCGGCGGGACCGTCGCCGAGCCGTCCGCGTTGGACGACCGGCCGTCCGGCCGGGGCGACGGACCCGCCGCCGCCCGGGGGTCGGTGCCCCAGGCACTCCCCTCGGCCGCCCAGCCGGAGGCACCCGGCCGCGGGTCCTCGTCGAAGAAGTGCGGGCCGGTCTCCTCCACCGCGGGGGTCGCGGGGCGGGAACCGGACGGCGGGGCGAGCGGTTCGCCGGCCGACGGGGCCGGGCGGCTGGTGCCCGGCACCCACGCGGTGCCGTTCCAGTAACGGACGTAGCCGGGGATGGACGGGTCCGGGTAGTAGCCCTCGCGGGGCCGTTCGTCACCGGGTGCCGGGGTAGGGGCGGTCATGTCCGTCATCCCGTATCTGCTCGGGGGTCGTGTGGGAGGCTCCACATCTATCAGACGCGCGTGCCCACCACCGCCAGTCCGGCAGGACCCGCCCCTTTCCGGGCACTCCTGTGCGCCCCTTCACCACACCGGAAAAAGATTTCCCGGAACCCGCGTAATGCTCGCGGCCCCAGGCCCTCTCCCTCGTACGGGCCCGTCCACAGGCGCCCGTACGACCGACCGAGAGGAAACGAACGTCATGCATCACACCGTGGTGGAGCGCGAACTGGAGCTGCGGCTCATCCTGTCCCCCGAGCGGAGCGTCCCGGTCCCGGCCCGGCTCGGCTACCGCTCCGACGACCCGTACGCCGTCCATGTCAGCTTCCACATCAACTCGCAGTCCCCGGTCCACTGGACCTTCGCCCGCGACCTGCTGGTGGAGGGGGTGTTCCGGCCGTGCGGGCACGGCGACGTGCGGGTGTGGCCGACGAAGGTGGAGGGCCGCAGCGTCGTGCTGATGGCGCTGAGTTCACCCGACGGAGACGCCCTCCTGGAGGCGCCGACCACCCAGGTGTCCGCCTGGCTGGAGCGGACGCTGCGGGTGGTGCCCCCGGGGACCGAGGGCAGGCAGCTGGGGATCGACGACGCGCTCGACCAACTGCTCGCCCAGTGAGGCCCCCGACGGACAGGGCGTATGGAACGTGTGGACGGTCCGGGGTTGTGAACAGGTGGCGATCGACGGTGCTTGAACGCGTTCTGGCATGCATAAGTGAGCATTTCGGGCAACAGGCGGGCGCACTCTGCGTGGGGAACGGGAGTTCTTGCATCGAATGCGTGCCCCTTACCGACGGTGGTCGTTGAGTGTGATGACGGACTTCTTTGGCATAAGACGGCGGGGGGTGACGGGTTGGGCGGGCTGCGGATGATGGCGGCGCCCTTCGTGGTGCCCGGTCCTGCGGGGGTCGCGGTCCATACCCGGCTCAAGGGTCTGACCAGTGCGGACGAGAAGGTGCTGTGCCTGGTCGGTGACCACCTCGCATCGCTCGCCTCTCGTGATCTGAAGACCAGGTGCGCGGCCGGACTGGACCACGACAGCGAGCAGTGGGCGCAGCGCAAACAGGTCCTGACCGCAGAGTCCTCCTCCCGCTGGGCCGGGTCCATCACGAAGGCCACCCACGACCAGTGGGCGCTCGCCCGGCGCGGTCAGCTCGCGCACATCCAGAGCCTTCAGGCGGGTGTACGCACGATCGCCCACCGGCTGTGCCTGCCCCTGGGCGAGAAGGGCGGCAAACACGCTCCGGGCGGCTACCGCTCCCGCACAGAGTGGCATGCCAAGTCCCGCCGTCTGCACGTCCTCGAAGACCGGCTGAAGGCAGCACGGGCCGACTGGCAGGCCGGTGTCGTGCGCGTGGTGCGGGGCGGGAAGCGGCTGCTGAACACCCGCCACCACCTGGAGGCAGCGCAGCTCACCGAAGAGGAGTGGCGTCGGCGGTGGCAGGCTGGCCGCCGGTTCCTTCAGGCGGACGGCGAGTCCGGTAAGCGGTACGGCAACGAGACCCTCCGCGTCACCCCCGGCGGCGAGGTCTCCCTCAAGCTCCCCGCGCCGCTGGCGTACCTGGCGAACGCCCCGCACGGCCGGTACGTCCTGGCCGCGACGGTGTCCTTCGCGCACCGGGGCGATCAGTGGGCCGACCGGATCACCGCGAACCGGGCCGTGGCCTACCGCATCCATGAAGACACCGTGCGGGGCCGCTGGTACCTGACCGCCTCGTGGACCACCCCGCCGGTGAGGACGATGCCGCTGGAGGCGGCCCGCGCGAGGGGTCTGGTCGGTGTGGACACCAACGCCGATCACCTGGCCGCCTGGCGCCTGGACGAACACGGCAACCCCGTCGGCCAGCCACTGCGTTTCGGCTACGACCTGTCCGGTACCGCCGCACACCGTGACGCCCAGGTGAGGCATGCGCTGATCCGCCTGCTGCACTGGGCCAGGCGCCACGGGCTCGCGATCGCCGTCGAGGACCTCGACTTCACCGCCGAGACCACCCGGGAGAAACACGGCCGCAGGAAGCGGTTCCGGAAACTGATCTCCGGCATGCCCGTGGCCCGGCTGCGGGCCCGGCTGGTGAGCATGGCGGCCGAACTCGGCATCCCCGTCATCGCCGTCGACCCCGCCTACACCAGCAAGTGGGGCGCCCAGCACTGGCAGAAACCCCTCACCGACAAGAACAGGAAGACCACTCGCCACGACGCAGCCGCCGTGGCGATCGGAAGGCGCGCCCTGGGACACCCGATCAGGCGACGGACGGCACCGCCCCGCACCCACCAGAGCGATGGGTACAGGCATCGGACCGTCCAGGCCAGTTCGGTGGCCCCGGGGCGTGAGGGACACCGCCCCCGCATCCCCGGACCACGGACACGATCCGTCGGCGCCGGACGCGCAGCGAACGCGGTCGACCAGAACGCCCAACACCGTCCGGGGCGCTCGGCTGAGCACGAATCCTGGCAACAGGACTCACTCCCGCTCAGTCTCTAGGAACGGTCAGAACAGCTTGCCGGGGTTGAGGATGCCCAGCGGGTCGAAGGCGTCCTTCACGGCCCGCTGCATCTCCAGTCCCACCGGCCCGATCTCCCGGGCCAGCCACTCCTTCTTCAGGACGCCGACGCCGTGTTCGCCGGTGATGGTGCCGCCGAGCTCCAGTCCGAGGGCCATGATCTCGTCGAAGGACTCGCGGGCGCGGCGGCACTCGTCGGGGTCCTGCGCGTCGAAGCAGACCGTGGGATGCGTGTTGCCGTCGCCGGCGTGGGCGACGACCCCGATGGTCAGCCCGTGCTTCTCCGCGATGCGCTCGACCCCTTCGATCAGGTCGCCGAGCCGGGAGCGGGGCACGCACACGTCGTCGATCATCGTGGTGCCCTTGACGGCCTCCAGGGCGACCAGGGAGGACCGGCGGGCCTGGAGGAGGAGTTCGGACTCGGCGGCGTCGTCGGCCGGGACCACCTGGGTGGCGCCCGCTTCCTCGCAGATCGCGCCGAGGGCGGCGAGGTCGGCGGCCGGGTCCGAGGTGTCGAAGGCGGCCAGGAGCAGCGCCTCGGTCGACTCCGGCAGGCCCATGCGGGTGAGTTCGTTGACCGCCTTCACGGTCGTACGGTCCATCAGTTCGAGGAGGGACGGTGCGTGCCCGCCCGCCATGATCCGGCACACCGCGTCGCAGGCGGCGGCCGCGGAGCCGAACTCGGCGGCCAGCACCAGCTGCCGCGGCGGCTTGGGCTTCAGGGCCAGGACGGCCCGTACGACGACGCCGAGCGAGCCCTCGGAACCGACGAACAGCCGGGTCAGGTCGTACCCGGCGACCCCCTTCGCGGTACGCCGGCCGGTGGACAGCAGCCGCCCGTCGGCGAGGACGACGTCCAGGCCTAGGACGTACTCGGCGGTCACCCCGTACTTCACACAGCACAGCCCGCCCGAGGCCGTGCCGATGTTGCCGCCGATCGTGCACATCTCCCAGCTGGAGGGGTCCGGCGGGTAGGAGAGGCCGTGTTCCTCGACCGCGCGGGAGAGGGTGGCGTTGATGACGCCGGGTTCGACGACGGCTATGCGGTCGACCGGCGAGATCTCCAGGATGCGGTCCATCTTCGTCAGGGACAGCACGATGCAGCCGTCGACGGCGTTGGCGCCGCCCGACAGGCCGGTGCGGGCGCCCTGCGGGACGACCGGGACCCGCAGCTCGGTGGCGGTGCGCAGGACGTGCTGGACCTCTTCGACCGTGCGCGGCAGCACGACGACGGCCGGGACGCCGGCCGGGCAGAAGCTCGCCATGTCGTTGGCGTAGGAGGTGGTCACATCGGGGTCCACGAGCACCGCGTCGGCCGGCAGGCCCGCCAGGAGCCGGTCGGTGAGGTTGCCGGTGGTCTCGTCCCGAGGGGCTTCGATACGGCTCATGATCACAGCCTCGCACCCGGGGCCATCGGTGTGAACCCCACAGGTGCCCTCCTTGGGCCGCCCGTGCACGGTCGTCGTATTGACGCACAGTACCGGCATGTGCGCGCTCGATAACCGACCGTCAGGGCCCACCACCTCGCTGCTCGCGGAGCCGTCGCCGCCACGCCGACGCCGGGTGCTGCGGCGGCTGCTGGTCGTCGCGCTGGCGGGCGGGGCTGCGGCCGGCGCGGCGCTGCTGCTGTGGCCGCACGAGCCGGCGCCGCGGCGCGCCGCCGCACCGCCCCCGGCGGCCGGGCCCCGGGCCCAGGCGAAGGCCCAGGCCGCGGCCCAGGCGGCGGCACAGACGGCCGTCCTCAACGGCCTGCCCGCCGCGCTGCCCGACCTCACCTCGCTCATCGGCGCACGCCAGAGCCGGGTGCGGGCGCAGCCGAAGGACGCGCGGGCCTGGGCGGTGCTCGGGGCCGCGTACGTGGAGCGGGCGCGCCGGACCGCCGACAGCGCCGACTATCCGCGGGCCGAGCAGGCGCTGCAGACCTCCCTCGATGTGGCCGGCAAGGGCAACACCGAGGCGCTGGCCGGTCTCGCGACGCTGGCGAACGCGCGCCGGGACTTTCCCACGGCCAAGCGGTTCGGCGAGGAGGCGCAGAAGGCGGCGCCGAAGCGGTGGTCCACGTATCCGGCGCTGATCGACGCCTACAACGGGCTCGGCGACTACAAGGCGGCCCGGTCCGCGCTCGACAAGCTGATGGCGCTGAAGGTCGGGGCGGCCGTGAAGCCGGCCGTGATGGCACGGGCCTCGGCCGTGTACCGGGACCGGGGCTGGCGCGAGGACGCGGTGGCGCAGGTGACCGACGCGGCGGCGGCCGCCGGGACCCCGGCCGAGCAGGCCGCGTATCTGACCCAGGCCGGGCAGCTGGCCTGGGAGCGCGGCGAACGGGACGACGCGCTACGGCACTTCACGGCGGCCGTCCGCCTGGACCCCGACCAGTGGGCGGCGCGGGCCGGGCAGGGGCGGGCGCTGGCCGCGCTGGGCCGCACGCAGGAGGCGCTGACCGCGTACCAGGGGGCGCTCAGGCACCGGCCGGCTCCGCGGGTCTCCCTGGAGCTGGCCGAGTTGTACGAGTCGCTGGGGATGGGGCAGCAGGCGGAGACGCAGTACGCGCTGTTGCAGACGCAGGTGCGGCGGGAGCTGGACGCCGGGGTCGACGACGAGTTGCTGATCGGGCAGTACGAGGCGGACCACGGGGATGTCGAGGAGGCGGTGGAGCGGCTGGCTGCCGAGTGGGAGCGGCAGCCGGGCATCGAGGTCGCGGACGCGCTCGGGTGGGCGCTGCACCGGGCCGGCGACGACAAGGAGGCGCTGCGCTACGCCTCGATCGCGACGGACTCGACGAAGGGCGGAGGGGTGCGCAGCGCGTCGTACGCCTTCCACCGGGGCATGATCGAACGCGACCTGGACCTGGACGCCTCCTCCCGCCGCCACCTCCAGGACGCCCTGCGCATCAACCCGTACTTCTCCCCCCTGCAAGCCCCGGTGGCCCGAGCCACCCTGACCACCCTGGGCAACCAGCCACCGAACGAGGAGGCCCCCCAGTAACCCACCGCCCACCGGCCACCGCCGGGCTCCACCGCCGCGGCCGATCGCCGCCGCGGCGGAAAGAAGAGACCGGCAGCAATTCCGCTCCGCCGCAACGGTGCCCGGCCACGACGGCGGTCCCCGGCGGTGCCGGGCCCACCGGGCCCCGGTTCACAGGTTGCCGCGGCGTTCCTGTTCGCGTTCGATCGCCTCGAAGAGGGCCTTGAAGTTGCCCTTGCCGAAGCCCATGGAGCCGTGGCGTTCGATGATTTCGAAGAAGACCGTCGGGCGGTCCTGGACCGGCTTGGTGAAGATCTGGAGCAGGTAGCCGTCCTCGTCACGGTCGGCGAGGATCTTCAGCTCGCGCAGGGTGTCCAGCGGGACGCGGGTGTCGCCGACCCACTCGCCGAGGGTGTCGTAGTAGGAGTCGGGGGTGTCGAGGAACTCGACGCCGGCCGCGCGCATGGTCCGTACGGTCTCGACGATGTCGTTGGTGTTGAGCGCGATGTGCTGGACGCCCGCACCGCCGTAGAACTCCAGGTACTCGTCGATCTGGGACTTCTTCTTGGCGACGGCGGGCTCGTTGATCGGGAACTTGACCTTGAGGGTGCCGTCGGCGACCACCTTGGACATCAGCGCGCTGTACTCGGTGGCGATGTCGTCGCCCACGAACTCCTTCATGTTCGTGAAGCCCATGACCTTGTTGTAGAAGGCGACCCACTCGTTCATGCGGCCGAGTTCGACGTTGCCGACGCAGTGGTCGATCGCCTGGAAGGTGCGGCGGGAGGGCGGCTCGACGATCGGGGACGCGGCGACGAACCCCGGGAGGTACGGGCCGTCGTAGCCGGTCCGCTCGACGAGGGTGTGGCGGGTCTCGCCGTACGTGGCGATCGCGGCGAGGACGACGGTCCCGTGCTCGTCCTTGAGCTCGTACGGCTCGGCCAGCGACCGCGCGCCGTGCTCGACGGCGTACGCGTACGCGGCCCGCGCGTCCGGGACCTCGATGGCCAGGTCGACGACCCCGTCGCCGTGCTCGGCCACGTGCCGGGACAGGAACGTGCCCCACTCGGTCTCCGGCCTGACGACGGAGGTCAGGACGAACCGTGCCGAGCCGTTCTCCAGGACATAGCTCGCGGTCTCGCGGCTGCCGTTCTCCGGTCCGGAGTACGCGACCAGCCGCATGCCGAAGGCGCTGGAGTAGTAGTGCGCCGCCTGCTTGGCGTTGCCGACGGCGAAGACGACCGCGTCCATTCCCTTGACCGGGAAGGGGTCGGCCTGCCGGGCGGTCACGTCGGGAGTGTGCTGTGTGGTCTGCGTCATGGTCGAAGGGTGACCCCGGCACACAAGGTGCGCAATAGTTCCCGTATCCACTGGGCAATATGTTCAGCGATACGGCCGTACAGCCGGACTTTCTGTGCAGGATGACCATCCGGAGGCGGGCATGGCGATCGATCATCTGGACGGCCGGATCCTGGTGCTGCTGGCCCGGGAGCCGCGGATCGGCGTGCTGGAGATGTCCCGTCGGCTGGGGGTGGCGCGCGGGACCGTGCAGGCACGGCTCGACCGGCTTCAGTCGAATGGAGTGATCCAGGGATTCGGCCCCCAGGTGGACCCGGCGGCCCTCGGCTATCCGGTCACCGCGTTCGCCACGCTGCAGATCCGCCAGGGCCAAGGCCCGGACGTGCGGGCGCACTTGGCGACCGTGCCGGAGGTGCTGGAACTGCTCACCACCACCGGCACCGGGGACATGCTGTGCCGGCTGGTGGCCCGCTCCAACGCCGATCTCCAGCGGGTGATCGACCGGGTCGTCGGTTTTGATGGCATTGTCCGGGCCTCCACGGCGATCGTCATGGAGAACCCCGTTCCGCTGCGGATCATCCCGCTGGTGGAACAGGCCGCGGCGGACAGCGAAGGGACGACCTGACCGGTTCGGAGTTCGGGGTGAGCGCGCGTGAGCTTCTGGGAGTACCTGGGCAACCGGCACCAGACCCTGCTCACGGACGCCTACCAGCACGCCAGCGCGGTCTTCCAGTGCATGGTCGCGGCGACCCTGATCGGCGTGGTGATCGGTGTGGTCACCTACCGCAGCGAGTGGGCCGGCAACCTCGCCACCACGACCACCGCCACCATCCTCACCGTCCCCTCCCTCGCCATGATCGGTCTGCTGATCCCGATCGTGGGCCTCGGCGTCCCGCCGACGGTGATCTCCCTGACGCTGTACGGGCTGCTTCCGATCGTGCGGAACTCGATCGTGGGCCTGCGCGGGGTCGACCCGATGCTGGTGGACGCGGCCCGGGGCATCGGCATGTCCCGGCTGATGCGGCTGCTGCGGGTCGAGCTGCCGCTGGCCTGGCCGCCGATCCTGACCGGGATCCGGGTCTCCACGCAGATGCTGATGGGCATCGCCGCGATCGCCGCGTACGCCTCCGGTCCCGGCCTCGGCAACGAGATCTTCCGCGGACTGGCCTCCCTGGGCAGCAAGAACGCGCTGAACCAGGTGCTCGCGGGCACCGTCGGGATCATCATCCTCGCGCTGCTGTTCGACGCCGCGTACGTCCTGATCGGGCGGCTGACCATTCCGAGGGGGATCCGTGTCTGAATCCCATGGGGCCTCGATCGAGCTGGAGAACCTGACCAAGCGCTACCCGGGCAGCCCGCAGTCCGCCGTGGACAACGTGAACATGGAGATCAGGGCGGGCGAGACGGTGATCTTCGTCGGCCCGTCCGGCTGCGGCAAGTCGACCACCCTGAAGATGATCAACCGGCTGATCGAGCCGACCGGCGGCCGGATCCGGATCGGCGGCGAGGACGTCACCGGCATCGACGCGGTGAAGCTGCGCCGCAAGGTCGGCTACGCCATCCAGTCCGCCGGGCTGTTCCCGCACATGACGGTCGCCCAGAACATCGCCCTGGTCCCGAAGATGCTCCGCTGGCCGAAGACCCGGATCCACGCCCGCGTCGAGGAACTGCTCGACCTGGTCGGGCTGGACCCCGGCGAGTTCCACGGCCGCTATCCGCGCCAGCTCTCCGGCGGCCAGCAGCAGCGGGTGGGCGTGGCCCGGGCGCTGGCCGCCGACCCGCCGGTGCTGCTGATGGACGAGCCGTTCGGCGCCGTGGACCCGATCACCCGCGACCATCTCCAGGACGAGCTGATCCGGCTCCAGCGCGAACTGCACAAGACGATCGTCTTCGTCACCCACGACTTCGACGAGGCGATCAAGCTCGGCGACCGGATCGCCGTCCTCCGCGAACGCTCGCACATCGCCCAGTTCGACACCCCGGAGGCGATCCTCACCAACCCGGCGGACGACTTCGTCTCCGGATTCGTGGGCGCCGGGGCGGCCCTGAAGCGGCTGAACCTCACCCGGGTCCGGGACGTCGAGATGGGGGACTATCCGACGGTCACCCTGGACACCCCGCTCCAGGAGATCTTCAACAAGCTGCGCGGCAGCGGTACGAACGAGATCCTGCTGCTCGACAAGCGCCACCGCCCCTACAAGTGGCTGCGGCGCGGCGACCTGATGCGGGCCAGGGGCTCGCTGGCCCGCGCCGGCACGCTGGTGCACGACACGGTGACCCGGGACGCGACCCTGCGGGACGCGCTGGAGGCGGTGCTGACCGACAACGCGGGCCGGGTCGCGGTGACCGGGCGGCGCGGCGAGTTCATCGGGGTGGTCGACATGGAGACGCTGATGAACTCGGTGCACGAACTCCTGGAGGCCGACCGCCTGGAGGCGATGGAGCACCAGCACGAACTGGAGGAGTCCCGGGCCGGCCAGACCCATGCCGAACAGGAGGGCGAGGGAGGGGAGCAGAAGGCGTGAGCACGTCCCCCGACGCCCGTCCCGAGGGCGAGCACGAGGTCAAGGGCCTCGCCTTCCGTGACGAGGGCGAGGCGGAGCAGGAGGCCCCGCCGCCGCGGCAGGGCCCGCCGGCCCGCCGTATCACCTGGCGGAAGTTGACGTTCCTGCCGGCGTTCCTGGTGGCGCTGCTGCTGGCCACCTGGCTGTGGTTCCAGCAGGCCCACCTGGACACGATCTCCGCGAACGCCCTCTCCCACGGCCAGGTCTCCAAGTGCCTGTGGCAGCAGGTGAAACTCACGGTGATCTCGACCTTCTTCGTCCTGATCATCGCGATCCCGCTGGGCATCCTGCTGACCCGCAAGGCCTTCCGGAAGGCCACCCCGGTGGCGATGGCCTTCGCCAACATGGGCCAGGCGACCCCGGCGATCGGCCTGCTGGCCCTGCTGGTCATCTGGCTGGGCGTCGGCGAGAAGCCGGCCCTGATCGGCATCATCGTCTACGCGATCCTCCCGGTCCTCTCCAACACCATCGCGGGCCTGAAGGCGAACGACCCGACCCTCCTGGAGGCGGCGCGCGGCATCGGCATGTCCCCGCTGGGCGTGCTGCAGAAGGTGGAGCTGCCGCTGGCCGTCCCGCTGATCCTCGCGGGCGTCCGTACGGCCCTGGTCCTCAACGTCGGTACGGCGACCCTGGCCACGTTCGGCGGAGGCGGCGGACTGGGCGTCCTGATCACCACCGGCATCACGAACCAGCGCATGCCGGTCCTGGTCCTCGGCTCGGTCCTCACCGTGGCCCTGGCCCTGCTGGTGGACTGGCTGGCCTCGCTGGCGGAGATCCTGCTCCGGCCGCGGGGCCTGGAGGTGGGCCGGTGAGACGGCTCTGTGTGCCACTGACGCTGCTACTGGCCCTGCTGCCGGCCGCCGGCTGCGGTCTGACGAGCGGCTCCCCCATGGTCGACGACGTGACACCGGGCTCGATCGGAACCGGTGAACCCCTCAAGGGCGCCCATCTCACGGTCACCTCCAAGGAGTTCACGGAACAGCTGATCCTCGGCGCGATCATGGGCATCGCCTTCGAGGCGGCCGGTGCGGAGGTCCTCGACCGCACCGGCATCCAGGGCTCGATCGGCGCCCGCGAGGCGGTCAGGTCCGGGGAGGCCGACGGGATGTACGAGTACACGGGCACGGCGTGGATCACCTACCTGGGCAACAGCCGCCCCATCCCCGACCCCCGGCAGCAGTGGCAGGCGGTCCACGACGCCGACCTGCGCAACGGCCTGACCTGGCTTCCGCCCTCCCGGCTCAACAACACCTACGCGCTGGCCATGAACCAGGCCAACTTCAAGAAGTACGGCACGAAGACCCTGTCGGACGTGGCCGCGCTGGCCAAGTCGGACCCCGGGGCGGTGACCCTCTGCGTGGAGGGCGAGTTCGCCAACCGCGCCGACGGCCTGCCCGGCATGGAGAAGGCGTACGGCATGAGCGTGCCGGCGAAGAACATCACGCAGATGGACACCGGGATCATCTACACCCAGGTGGAGAAGGGCAGTTGCACCTACGGCGAGGTCTTCACGACCGACGGCCGCATCAGGTCCATGAACCTGGCGGTGATGCAGGACGACAGGAAGTTCTTCCCCAACTACAACGCGGCGCCCGTGATCAACACCAAGGCCCTGACGAAGTGGCCGGCGATCGCGACGGTCCTGGACCCGGTGACGGCGAAGCTGGACAACACGGTGGCCCAGACCCTGAACGCGAAGGTGGACGTGGCCGGGGAGGACCCGCACCAGGTGGCGCTGGACTGGATGAAGGCGGAGGGGTTCGTGAAGTAGGAGGGCGCCGGGGGGAGTTGCAAAGAAGTCGATGCAAAAGATGCGTTGCAAAGGAGCCTTTGCATAGCTGTCTTTGTACGCATGGACGAGCCCCAGGACTCCCAGGTCCGCAATCTCGACGCCCGCTCCCTGCGCGGGCTCGCACACCCGCTGCGGATGCAGTTGCTGGACGCGCTGCGCTTCGGCGGTCCGGCCACCGCGTCCCAACTCGCCGAGAAACTGGGCGAGTCCAGCGGGGCCACCAGCTACCACCTGCGCCAACTGGCCGCGCACGGCTTCGTGGCGGACGCCCCCGAGCGGGGCAAGGGACGGGAGCGCTGGTGGAAGGCGGTCCACAAGGGACTGACCTTCGACGACTCCCTGCTCACGGACACCGATCCGACCGTGCGTGGGGCGGCGGACGTGTACCTCCACGAAGCGGCCGGCAGCCAGATCCAGAACCTCTCCACCTGGCTCGGCAACCGCACGGCCTGGCCCGAGGAGTGGAACCGCGTCTGGGACATGAGCAGCGACACGCTACGGCTCACCCCGGACCAGGCCCAGGAGCTCATCTCCGAACTGCACGCCGTGGTCGACGGCTACCGGGACCGCGCCCCCGAGGCGGACACCCCCGACGCCGAGCAAGTACGCATCCACACGCACCTCTTCCCCATCGAGACGGACTGAGAGGCCCACGCCGATGCTGCACCCCGAGACCCACCTCGCCCTGCACCACACCCGCACCGCCGAACTCCGCGCCGAGGCAGACGCTCACCGTCTCGCCGCACAGGCCCGGTCCCCCCGCGCCCTGCGCACCCGCGTCGGCTGGACGCTGGTGGAAGTAGGCCTGCGCCTGGCGTCTCCGGCGCCGGCAACTCCCTGAAGGGGCGCGGAACTTCTCAGCATGCGGCACGCTCGGCGCCCCTTCAGGGGCGCGGGACTGTGTCCATATGCGGCTCCGCCGCGCGGGCGCGACCAGCCCCCCACGCGCCGCGCCCAAAACTCAACAGCTGGGGACCTTCGTCCCCTTCCCCAACGCGACCAAGTCGGACACAGCCCCCTTGAGACTGGTCACCGGCACCAAGCGCAACCCCTTCGGCAACTCCGCCTTGGCGTCGGCGCACTCGTCCTTCGGCACCAGGAAGACGGTCGCCCCGTCCCGTCGCGCGGCCTGCGTCTTCAGCGCGACCCCGCCCACGGCCCCCACCGTGCCGTCGGCACTGATGGTTCCCGTACCGGCGATGTTCTTCCCCCCGGTGAGGTCTCCCCCGCTGCCGTTCCCGTCCAGCTTGTCGACGATCCCGAGCGAGAACAGCAGTCCCGCACTCGGCCCGCCCACATCCGCGAGCTTCAAGGTCACCTTGACCTTGCCGGCGCCGAGATCCAGGTACTTCAGCGCGGCCTGCGTCGCCGCGTCCTGCGACTGCTCCATCTGCTCGGTGTTGTGCTGCTCGATCTCCTTGACGCTGTCGCCGCTCGGATACACCGAGTCGCGCGGCATCACCGCCCGGTCCGTACGGAACCAGTTGTCGATGACGTCGCCCAGCGACACCCGGGTGTCCGGCCCGGTCGCCTCGATCGTCGTCATCCGCAGCTGTCCGCTGGTGGTCCGGGTGGGCGCCCCGGAGACGGTGATCACCGGGGTGCCCTGGTTGTCGCCGAGCACGTTCGCCGTCATCCCGGGCTGGGCCACCGAGAACGGCAACGGCGCGAAGACGGCCGTACCGATCAGGGCCACGACGGGAACCGCACAGACGGCGACGGCCTGGAGACGCGTGAGACGTGAGAGCACGGAGTCAATCTAACGCGGCGACGTCGCCACCACTTCAGGCCATCCGCCCCCGGCCCCTCGCCGGCCCTTCAGCGCAACGCCTCCGCGACCTCCCGCGCCGCGTCCACGACCCGCACCCCCACCCGCTCGGGCACGGCGTCGGCCAGCATCACGACCCCGACGCTCCCCTCGACCCCGGTGACCCCGAGCAGCGGGGCGGCCGCACCGCTCGCGCCGGCCTCCAGTTCGCCGTGGGTCAGCGTGTACCCGGGGTCGCCCTTCGGCGAGTGCCGCGCGGACAGGATCGCCCTTCCGGCGGCCCCCCGGTCCAGCGGGTGCCGGAACCCGGCCCGGTACGCCACGTGATAGTCGGTCCAGGTCGGTTCGACGACCGCGACGGCGAGCGCCTCGGTCCCGTCGACCAGCGTCAGATGTGCCGTCGCCCCGATGTCCTCGGCGAGCGACCGCAGGGCCGGCAGGGCGGCCTCCCGTACGAGCGGATGCACCTGCCGTCCCAGGCGCAGGACGCCGAGGCCGACCCGGGCTCGCCCGCCCAGGTCACGCCGTACCAGCGCATGCTGCTCAAGCGTGGCGAGCAACCGGTACACCACGGTCCGGTTCACGCCCAGTCTGGTGGATAGCTCGGTGACGGTCAGCCCGTGGTCCGTGTCGGCCAGCAGCTTGAGGACCCTGAGGCCCCGGTCGAGCGTCTGAGAGGTCTCCGCGGTCACGACGCCCACTCCTTAAGTGGTGAGGACGGCAACCTCCGACGCGGCGGATGCGTCGCCGAGTCCCGTCAGCGACGCGCTTCAGAGGCCGCCGATCGGCAGGACGGCCCGGCGGCTCCGGGCCCAGTCGCTTCACGGCTGCGCTCCGCGGCGGCGCTGCCACGGGGCGTGTGCGTAGCCGGACAGTAGCGAAGGGAGTTCGCTGAGCGGAAGCCTCCGTCCAGAATCCGGTCACGCTCAGGTACGGACTACTTCGGTATGTGACGGTATGCGCTCAGGTATCGCGCCCAAAGGGGCGCGGGGCCACGTCGATGTGCGGCTCCGCCGCGTGGGCGCGACAAGCCCACACTCACGCGCAGCCGACCGACTACCTCATCCGCGTAGCCCACTCCTGCACCTTGGCGATCCGCTGCCGGAGCTGTCCCGCCGTGGCCTCCGCGCTCGGCGGCCCCCCGCACACCCGGCGCAGCTCGGTGTGGATCACCCCGTGCGGCTTGCCGCTCTGGTGCACATACGCGCTGACCATCGTGTTCAGCTGCTTCCGCAGCTCCATCATCTCCTTGTGGGAGACGACGGGCCGCCGTTCCGCGGGCAGTTCCAGCAGGTCGGCCTCGTCGTCCGGCTTCTTGCGGCTGTGCGCGATCTGCCGGGCCTGCCGCTTCTGCAACAGCAGCTGCACCTGGTCGGGCTCCAGCAGTCCCGGAATGCCGAGGTAGTCCTGCTCCTCCTCGCTCCCGGGGTGCGCCTGCATGCCGAACTCGGCGCCGTCGTACAGCACCCGGTCGAAGACGGCCTCGGACTCCAGCGCCTCGAAGGCGAACTGCTCCTGCTCGCCGGTGTCCTCGTCCTGCTCCTTGTTCGCCTCCTCCATCTCCTTCTCGGACTCCGCGTACGGGTCCTCCTCGCCGTCCTTCTTCGGCTTGTCGAGGGCGTGGTCGCGCTCGACCTCCATCTCGTTGGCGAAGGTCAGCAGGTCGGGGACGGTCGGCAGGAACACGGACGCGGTCTCGCCGCGCCGCCGGGACCGCACGAAACGGCCGACGGCCTGGGCGAAGAAGAGGGGGGTCGAGATGGTCGTCGCATACACGCCGACGGCGAGCCGGGGAACGTCGACGCCCTCGGACACCATCCGCACCGCGACCATCCACCGGTCCTCGCTCGCGCTGAAGTCGTCGATCCGCTTGGACGCACCGGTGTCGTCGGAGAGGACGAGGGTGGCCTTGTTCCCGGTGATCTCGCGGATGAGCTTGGCGTAGGCGCGGGCGGATTCCTGGTCCGAGGCGATGACCAGGGCCCCGGCATCCGGAATCCCCTTGCGCACTTCCGTCAGCCGCTGGTCGGCGGCGCGCAGCACGGCCGGCATCCACTCGCCGCGCGGATCGAGCGCCGTACGCCAGGCCTGGCTGACGGCGTCCTTGGTCATCGGCTCGCCGAGCTTGGCGGCGATCTCGTCCCCGGCCTTGGTCCGCCAGCGCATGTTGCCGCTGTAGGAGAGGAAGATGACGGGCCGCACGACATGGTCGGCGAGCGCGTTGCCGTAGCCGTAGGTGTAGTCGGCGGCGGACCGCCGGATCCCGTCCTGCCCCTCCTCGTACGTCACGAAGGGGATGGGGTTGGTGTCGGACCGGAAGGGCGTACCGGTCAGCGCCAGCCGCCGGGTCGCCGGCTCGAACGCCTCAAGGCAGGCCTCGCCCCAGGATTTGGAGTCACCGGCGTGATGGATCTCGTCGAGGATGACGAGCGTCTTGCGCTGCTCGACGCGGTTGCGGTGCAGCATCGGCCGGACCCCGACACCGGCGTACGTGACGGCGACCCCGTCGTACTCCCGGCTGAGCGGTCCGGCGCTGTACTCGGGGTCGAGCTTGATCCCTATCCTCGCCGCGGCCTCCGCCCACTGCTTCTTCAGATGCTCGGTGGGGGCGACGACGGTGACCTGCTGCACGACATGGTGGTGCAGCAGCCAGGACGCGAGGGTCAGCGCGAACGTCGTCTTGCCGGCGCCGGGCGTGGCGACGGCGAGAAAGTCACGCGGCTGCTCCTGGACGTACCTCTCCATGGCCCCCTGCTGCCAGGCACGCAGCTTGCTGGCGGTACCCCAGGGCGCCCGGCCGGGGAAGGCCGGCGAGAGGTGGTGGGAAGCGGAGGAGGAGGCGGAGGAGGAAGCGGCGGTGGTAGTCACGGTCTCCGTAGTAAGGGGGTCGGGCGGCTACGTATGCTTATGACAACCGGGCCACCCTACCGGCGCCCCGCGGCTGTCAACGCGTGGACAAGGCCGCCTCACCCTCGGGTGGGACTCACGTCACAGATCACGAAGCCGGGTCGTCACCCAGACCCCGACGAGCGCCACGGCGGCCATCGGCAGGAACACGACGGCGAAGGCGACCGGATGGGAACCGGAACCGGCCGTCCCCGTCATGCTGCCGCCGCCGAGGGAGGCGAAGGCCGCCCCGGCCACGGCGAGCAGGACGACGTTCGACAGGGCGTCGGAGATCTGGAGGGCGGCCGAGTTGGCGCCGGCCTCCTGCGGGGCGGAGAGCCGGAGCATCAGCACGCTGGCCGAGGCGATCACCAGGCCCATCCCGAAGCAGCCGAAGGCCCAGGCGACGGCGACGATCCACACCGGCACGCCGGGCACGAGCACGCTGGGCGCGGCGGCGATCGCCACGGCGACCAGCACCATCCCGAGGGTCATCAGCCGTTCCCGGTACGGCGCCACGCGCGGCCGCGCCTGCACCCAGGAACCCAGCGCCCAGGTCACCCCGCCCGCGGCCAGCGAGAACCCGGCGAGGGTGGGCGTGAGCCCCCGCTGGGTGACGAGCATCAGCGGCACGAAGGACTCGGCGGAGACGAACGCACCGGCCGCGACCCCGCGCAACAGGACCACCGACGGCAGCCCGCGGGCCGCGCGGTAGGTCCCGCGCGGCAGCAGCCCGAGTACGGCGGGGACCAGCAGCGCACCCCCGACGACGCCCGGCAGCAGGGACACCCACCGCAGGTCCTGCGCCGCGTACTGCAGCAGCCCCGCGCCGAGAGAGATACCGAACGCGAGCCGGATCCGCCGCCGTTCGACGGTCTCCCGCACCCGTCCCGCGACCGGCCCGCCGGCCCGTCGCCGTATCTGGGGAAGGGCGAGCGCCACCGGAAAGACCACGAGCACCGGGATTCCGAGGAACACCCACCGCCACCCGAGGTGCTCGGTCACCGCGCCGGCGGCCAGCGGCCCGACGATGGACGGCACCACCCAGCCGGCGGCGAAGGCGGCCATGATCGCGGGCCGCAACCGCTCCGGATAGGCCCGCCCCACGACCACGTACAGCGCGACGATGACCAGCCCGCCCCCGAACCCCTGCACGGCCCGCCCCAGGATGAACACCCACATGACCTGAGCGGTCCCGGCGACGACCAGCCCCGCGGCGAAGGCCCCGATGCCCGCCGTCAGCGCCCCGAGCGGCCCCCTGCGGTCCGACCACTGCCCGGCCAGCACCATCGCGAACAGGCTGGTCGTGAAGTACCCGGAGAAGGCGAACGCGTACAGCGGCACCCCGTGCAGCTCCCGGGCGGCCACGGGCATCGCCGTCCCGACGGCGGTCGCCTCGAAGGCGATCAGCAGCACCACGGACACGATCCCGACGCTCAGCGCCCGGTACGACCGCCCCAGCACACCCTCACCACGGGCTGCGTCACAGGTCGTCTCATCTGCGACAACGGCGTCGCTGGGCTCAAGGGCGGTCATGCTCACCACGGTAAGGCCCAAGCCCCGCTTTGGCCCCTGTCGCGAGCCCCACCCCGCCTCCGACCTTGGTCGTAGACCTCGCGTTCTCCCTCATTCATGAACGCCGCATGGCAGTCCCGTTGCAGCCCCACCGCCTCCCTTGAGTCCCTCCCCCACTCCCCCGTACCTTCGAATCACCGACACGGCCGAGAGGACCGAAGTCGGAAACGGCCGTGTGCCCGAGTGGTTTAGGGACTCGCCTGCAAAGCGAGTTACGTGGGTTCGATTCCCGCCACGGCCTCCAGTGCGTCGCGCGCGTCTGCGCGCGGAGGAAGAACCGGAAGAGTCGTTCTCAGGCGCCGGCGCGGCCGATGCTCGCGCCGCCGTCGACGCGCAGGACCTGGCCGGTGATGAAGCCCGCCTTCTCGGAGAGCAGGAAGGCGATGGCGGCTGCGAGCTCGTCCGGACGCCCGAACCTTCCCATCGGAACAGTCGCCAGGTAGCGGGCTGCCGAGGCCGACCCGGGCGGGTTGGTCTCCTGGAACAACTCGGTCTCGGTGGGGCCCGGGGCCACGGCGTTGACGGTGATCCCGTGTGCGGCGAGCTCTCCGGCCCAGCCTCGTGTCAGGAACTCCAGGGCGGCCTTCGCCGCACCGTAGGACGTTCGATCCGGCAGACCCAGGGTGACCAGGCTGGTGAGGTTCACCACGCGCCCCCAGGACCGTTCGAGCATCCCGGGCAGGACGGCCTGGACGATCTGGACCGCGGTGCGCACGTTCATGTCGAGCACCGCGTCGAGGTCGGGCAGAGCGACCTCCCCGACGGGCGCGGGTCGCACCGTCCCCACGTTGTTGACCACGGCGTCGATCGGTCCCGAGTCCATCACTTCGCCCAGAACCCGAGCGGTGGCCGCACGGTCGGCGAGGTCGGCTTCGTGGAACTCGCCGGGAAAGGACCGCGGGGCGCTGCGGGCGATGCCCACGGGGGTGTGGCCTTCTCCCGCCAGTTGCTCCGCGAGGGCACGGCCGATGCCTTTGGACGCGCCCGTGATGAGTACTCGCCTGCGGGTCATGGGTTTGCTCCTTTGCTGCGCCGATCCGCGCATCGTTGGTGCGGGGGGGTGCGGGCGCTCGGTACGAGCGAGCGATTCACCCGCCTTGCGCATGGATGACCGGATAAGGAGCTGTTCTGTGACAGTGCTGCAGCCGTGACGGGCGCCGCTCCCGTCCGCCGTCCCTCGCCTGGCCCCCTCTCTGTCCCCCGTGCGAGCTACGTGCAGGTGTCCACTGTGTGGTGACGATTCCGCGGGCCGCGATCCGTAGCGTTCGGGCCAGTTCCGGGGCGGTCGGGCCGCGGGTTCTGTGGAGGAGTCGTCATGAGGCTGGTCTGGCAGTTGTCGGCGGTGTCGGCGGTCGCCTTCGTCGGTGGGCAGGCGGTCGCCGCGGTGGAGGGGAACTGGTTTCTCACCCTGGCCCTCGGTGTGCTGACGGCCGTGGCCGCGGTGGTCGTCTACGGGTGGGTGGTACGGCGGACCGAGCACCGGCCGAGCACCGAGGTGGGGCGGGACGGCGCCCGGGCGGCGTTCGGGCGCGGTGCGCTGATAGGCGTGGTGACGTTCGCGTGCGTGATCGCGAACATCGCCTTTCTCGGGGACTACACGGTGCACGGGACGGGGTCGGTGACGGGCGCGGTGGGGCTGGTCGGGTTCATGGCCGCCGCCGCCACGACCGAGGAACTGCTGTTCCGGGGCGTTCTGTTCCGGATCGTCGAAGAACGCACCGGGACCTGGATCGCGCTGACGTCGACCGGTGTGCTGTTCGGGATGATGCACCTGCTCAACAAGGACGCGACCCTGTGGGGCGCCCTCGCCATCGCGATCGAGGCCGGCGGCATGCTCGGCGCCGCGTACGCCGCCACCCGCACCCTCTGGCTGCCGATCGGCCTGCACTTCGGCTGGAACTTCGCCGAGTCGGCGATCTTCGGCACCGAGGTCTCCGGCAGTGGCGCGCAGAAGGGGCTGCTGGACGCCTCCACCTCGGGGGCGCAGCTGATCACCGGCGGCGAGTTCGGGCCGGAGGCGAGCGTGTACTCGGTGCTGCTCGGGGTGCTGGTGACGGTCGCGTTCCTGCGGCTGGCCAAGCGGCGGGGGCACCTGGTGCCGCGCCGGCGCCGGGGCGTCCCGGCCGGCTCCGTCGCTACACTGCCCCGGTGATCGGTCCTCGGCAGGTGTCCGGGTGGTGGCACCGGCTCGACGTGACGGTCCGGGATCTGCCGCTCGGGCTGCTGGTCCTGGCCGGTTCCTTCCTGCCGGCACTGCACGGCAACGGGACCCAGGTCGGCGACCTGCCCGCCCGCCCCTTCGACGCGCTGGCCGGGCTGGCGCTCGGCCTGGAGTGCCTGCCGCTCGCCCTGCGCCGGCGGTGGCCGGCCGTCTCCCTCGCCCTGGTGTCGCTCGGCTTCGCCGTCGACCAGATCCGCGCCTACCACTCGGTCGCGGGGGTCGCGCTGCCCCTCGCCCTGCTGAGCACCGGCGCCCATCTGGACCGGCACCGGCGGGCCGCCGCGCTCCTGTTCTCCGCGGCCTACGTGCCGTTCGCGGTCGTGCTGCACCGGCTGGGGTCGGGGGGCGAGACGGCGAGCGAGTTCGTGACGTTCTATCTGGCGCTGGTCCTGGCGTGGGGTGCCGGGGCGTGGCTGCGGGCCACCCGGGCCGCGGAGGCCGCACACCGGCGACGGGTCGCCGAGGACACCCGCACCGCCGAACGCACCCGGATCGCCCGCGAGTTGCACGACGTGGTGACCCACCATGTGACGGCGATGGTGGTGCAGGCGGAGGCGGCGCGGTATCTGACCGCCGCGCCCGACCGGCTCGACCAGACGCTGACCGCCGTCTCCGACACCGGGCGGCGGGCCATCTCCGACCTGCGTCATCTGCTCGACCTGCTCAACCCCGACCACGGTGTCGGCACCGGTGTCAGGACGCCGCCCGCCGGCCGGCTGCTCACGCTGGTGGAGCAGACACGCCGGGCCGGGCAGCCGGTGGAGTTCACCGAGGAGGGCACCGCGACGCAGTCGGCGGGCAGTGCCGACCTGGTGGCCTACCGGGTGGTGCAGGAGGCTCTGACGAACGCCCTCAAGTACGCCCATGGCAGCCGCACTTCGGTGCTGGTGCGCCATGGTGAGAAGGAGATCACCGTGGAGGTCGGCACGGACGGGTCGGGCTCGGCCGCCGCGTCCCCCGGCGGGAGCGGGCGGGGCCTGGCCGGCCTCCGGGAGCGCGTGGACGTGCTGGGCGGCGAGTTCAGCGCCGGGCACGCGGCCGGCGGCGGCTTCGTCGTACGGGCCCGGATACCCGCCGGGAACCCGTCGTGACCCCGGCCCGCGGGGAGGCCGTCGTGAGCGCCACGGCCGGGGCGCCGATCCGCGTCCTGGTCTGCGACGACCAGGTGCTGATCCGCACGGGGCTGGCGACGATCATCGACGCCCAGCCCGACCTGGAGGTGGCCGGTGAGTGCGGGGACGGGCAGGCCGCGGTCGACCTCGCCGGCCGGCTGCGCCCGGACGTCGTCGTCATGGACGTCCGTATGCCGGTGCTCGACGGCATCGAGGCCACCCGGCTGCTGGCCGGGGCCGGGGTGCCGCATCCCGTGAAGGTGCTCGTGGTGACCACGTTCAACCTGGACGAGTACGTCTACGAGGCCCTGCGCGCGGGTGCGAGCGGCTTTCTGCTCAAGGACGCGCCGCCGGACCGGCTGCTGCACGGCATCCGGACCGTGGCCACCGGCGCGGCCCTGCTGGATCCCGAGGTGACCCGCCGGCTGGTCGGCCGGTACGCCGCCCGGATCCGCCCCGCCGACGGCGGCACCCCTGACGACATCCCGCTGACCCCGCGTGAGCTGGAGGTGCTGCGCCTGATCGCGGACGGCCTCTCCAACGGCGAGATCGCCGCGACCCTTCTGATCAGCCCGGAGACCGTCAAGACCTTCGTCTCCCGCATCCTCGCCAAGCTCGGCCTGCGTGACCGCGTCCAGGCGGTCGTCTACGCCTACCGCCAGGGGCTGGTGGTCTGACCTCCCCCGGTCCCGGCTCGCCTCCGGCCGCTCAGAGCACCCCGCCCGCCTCGTCCTGGAAGAGTTCCGTCCAGTAGTGCCAGTCGGCGTCCATCGTCGTGGGGGTGGGGTCGATCGTCGCCAGGGTGTGGAGCATGGTCGCGGCGAGCTGGTCGTAGGCCTCCGTGGTGAGTTCGTGGCCCAGGTGCTCGTCGATGGTGCGCTCGTGGTGGAGGAGCCACAGGGTGAAGGCGAGCGTGGAGACGTCCGTGTTGAGGGGGTAGAGGGTCGCCTCGGGCTGGGAGAAGTTGAGGATCGCGCCCGTGGTGCCGTCCACGACCAGGCTGTTGTCCTCGACCAGGTAGCCGAGGCGTATGAGGTGGTCGGCGTGGGGCGGCAGGGCGTCCAGGGGGAAGCCGCCCGGCTGTATGTCGGTGAAGTACTCCTTGAGCGTGGGCAGCGGGGCGTCCGGGTCGAGGTGGAACAGCACCGCGTCCTCCGGCAGGCCCGTCTCGCGCAGGAACCGGCGGGTCGGCTGGTGGGTGAGCGTCGGCGGGAAGTCGACCTCCTCGAAGCGGGCCACCCGGCCCTGCCCGAACTCCTGGTCCAGCAGCCGGGCCGGCAGGTCGACGGCGAGCCCGGAGTCCGTGCCGGGGCCCGCGACCAGGCTCAGCGGGCGGATCAGCGCCGTCGCCTTCCAGTACGGCGGGACCCGGCCGGCCGTGCCCTCCTCGAAGAGCTCCAGGAGCTTGCGGGAGGCCTCGGTCGCCGCCTTGGTGCCGTAGGTGCCGGCGAGGGAGGCGAAACGGCCGCGCAGGCCGGTCAGTTCCTCGGTGACCGCGGCGAAGCGCAGCAGCGTCTCCAGCGAGGGAGCCAGCGGGCGCGGCTCGGTCGGGTCGACCAGGTAGGCCGTGGTGATCTCGCCGGTGCCGCCGTCGAGGAGGATCGACTCCGTGTCCAGGCCGGCCGGGGCCAGCAACTCGCCTATCACCAGCCGGTCCCGGAGTTCCTCCGCGAGCCGGGACGGGCCGGCCGTGATGTCCGCGACGTCGGCGAGCGTGCGCAGGCCGGTCGTGCGCAGCGGTTCGAACGTCAACAGGCCGCCGGTGTCGGGGAGTCCGGGGCCGGTGAGCCACATGCGGGTCGGTTCGTGCGTGATGTAACGGTCCAGTTCTGCCTCGGTCAGCGTGATGGCCGCCGCACCGCTGCCGGTCGTGCTGGTCGTGCTCATCGCTGCCCCCGCGATCAAAGAGTTCAGGAAATGCAGGTGGGTCGGAGTGGTGTGCCGTAGGTCGTCCTGAGCAGGGCATGGCCTGCCGTCCGGGCTTCCCCTCCGAAACGGCCGTCCCCACTGCCCAGAACACTACGCCGCGCCACTGACAACGCCCCGTTGAAAAGGACGTCAGGCGACCCTCGCACGTTCCGTCCCGGTGAGAATCGCCGCCACCGTCTGTTCCACGGTCAACGCCGAGGTGTCCAGCCACAGCCCCAACACCTCGGTGTTCAGCCGTAGTTCGGCGTCCAGGTCGGCGATCGTCCACGCCGGTCCGTACCCGGTCTTCGGCCGCCCGGCCTCCCGCTCCGCCACCGCCTCGGGGCTGGGGGCGAGGACGACGACGTACAGCGGGCGGGTGCGGATCCGTTCGACGTACGACGTCAGCTCGGGGCCCAGCAGCACGTCCTGGACGATCGCCGTGAAGCCGGCCGCCGCGTAGGCGTCCGCCGTCGCCGCCGACAGGCTGTGGCGGAGGTGGAGTTGGGCCGTCGCCTCCGCGGAGGCCCCGGGCGTGTACTCCTGCCGGCCGGAGACGATCATCCGGCGGAAGACGTCGCCGCGCACGTGTGCGGCGCGTGGCAGCCGCTCGGCGAGCGCCTGGGCGACCGTCGACTTGCCCGACGCCATGATCCCCGCGATCACGACGACCCCGGACAGGCTCACTGGCCGGTGACCACCGCCGCCTGCGGGCGGATCGGGAGGCGGTTGACCGGGCGGCCGGTCGCCGCGCGGACGGCGGAGGCGATGGCCGCCGGGGACGTCACGACCGGTACCGCGCTGACCGACTTGGCGCCGAAGGGGGCGACCACGTCCCGTTCCTCGACGAGCTTGACGATCCGGATGTCCGGCGCGTCGAGGGCGGTCGGCAGGGCGTATCCGGTGAGGTCGGGGTGGCGGATCAGCCCGCGCGGGGTGCGCAGGTTCTCCGTGAGCGCGATGCCGACGCCCTGCGTGACACCGGCCTCGATCCGCGCGTTGAGCTGCGCCGGGTTGAGGATCCGGCCCACGTCCTGGGCGACGGCCAGCTCCACGACGCGTACCGAGCCGAGTTCGATGTCGACGTCGACGACCGCGCGGATCGCGCAGAAGGCGAGGCCGACGAAGGCGTCGCCCTGGCCTTCCGCGTTCAGCGGCTCGGTCGGGTGCGGGCGGCACTGTGCGGTGGCCCACAGTTCCTTGCCGTCCATCGCCTCGGTGACGGTGGTCGACAGGACGCCGTCGTACGACGTGATCTTGCCGTCGGTGATCTGGAGCAGCTCGGTGGACATGCCGAACTTGTGGGCGAGGGGCTGCAGGAGCTGGGTGCGGACCATCTTGGCGGCGCGTTCGACGGCGCCGCCGGAGACCCAGGTGTGGCGGCCGCGGCAGCCGGGGCCGGCCGGCGGCTGGTCGGTGTCGACGGGCGCCACGTGCACCTCGTCGATGCCGAGCGTGTCCTGGACGATCTGGCGGGCCAGCGTGGTGAAGCCCTGGCCGGTCTCCACGGCCGCGCAGAGCACGGTCGCGATGCCGTCGTGGACCTTGACGGTGGCCGTCGAGACCTCGTCGGCGCCCTCGGCGCCGAGCATGTGGACCATGCCGAGGCCGTAGCCGACGCCCCGGCGCACCGCGCCCGGCTCGCCCGCGCCCTCGGGGCCGCCGGGCAGCAGCCACTCGTCCTCGGGGGTGTCCTTGGGCAGCGCGGGGAGGGGGAAGTCCCGTACCGCCTGGAGCAGCTCGGCGACGGGGGCCGGGCAGGTCACCGTCTGGCCGATGGGGAGCACGTCGCCGGTGGCGAGGGCGTTGCGCAGGCGGATCTCGGCGGGGTCGATGCCGAGCTTCTTCGCCAGCTTGTCCATCTGCGCCTCGTAGGCGGCGCACACCTGCATGGCGCCCTCGCCGCGGACGTGGCCGGACGGCGGGTTGTTGGTGCGCACGGCCCAGCCCTCGATGAAGGCGTTCGGGACGACGTAGGGGCCGCAGGCGAAGGAGACCGCGGCGGCCAGGGACTCGGCGGAGGTGTCGGCGTAGGCGCCCGCGTCGAGCAGGATCTGCGCCTCGACCTTGACCAGCTTGCCGTCGGCGTCGGCGTGGTGCCGGTAGCGGAGCAGGGTGGGGTGGCGGTGGGCGTGGCCGAGGAAGGACTCCTCGCGCGTGGCGGTGAGTTTGACCGGGCAGCCGGTCTTCAGGGCGAGCAGGCCGAGCGGCAGCTGGAAGCCCTGGTCCTCGCGGTCGGCGGTGGCGCCCGGCACGCCGGTGACGACGATCTTCACCTGTTCGAGCGACAGGCCGTAGCAGGCGGCTGCCGTGTTGCGGTCGGTGTGCGGGTCGGTGGAGGCCAGGTACAGCTCGACCCCGCCGTCGGGGCGGGGCACGGCGAGTCCGGCCTCGGCGCCGATGGGGGCCGGGTCGGCGCGGCCGATGCGGTACTGGCCCTCGACGACGATCTCGCCGGCCGCGTCCGGGTCGCCGTGGTGCAGCGGGATGTGCCGGATCAGGTTGCCGTCGGGGTGCAGCGGCTCGGCCTCGAAGGCCTGCTCGGGGTCGATGACCGGGTCGAGCACCTCGTACTCGACGATGACGGCGGCGGCGGCCATGCGGGCCGTGTCGGGATGGTCGGCGGCGACGGCGGCGATGGGCTCCCCGTGGTGCCGTACGACCTCGGAGGCGAACACCGGGCGGTCCGGCGTGCCCCGGCCGTGGCGCGGGGTGCCGGGCACGTCCTCGTGGGTGATGACGGCCCGTACGCCGGGCATCTCGCGCGCGTGGCTGGTGTCGATCGACACGATGCGCGCGTGCGGGTGCGGGGAGCGCAGCACGGCCGCCCAGAGGAGGCCCTCGGCCCACAGGTCGGCGGCGTAGGGGAAGGTGCCCTCGGTCTTCGCGCGCGCGTCGGCGGGCGGCAGCGACACGCCGAGGCCGTGCGGCAGCAGCTCGGGGGCGGGGAGGGCGCTCTCCGCGGCGGTGGTCGTGGTGACGGTCTCGTTGGTCACGCCTGGCCTCCGTCCGAGCCGTAGGGCTGGTCGCCGTAGCTCTGACTCTGGTCGCCGAACGTCTGGTCACCGCCGTACGTCTGGTCGTACGACTGCTCGCGCCGGGCGTCGTACGACGACTGCTCGCGCTGGGCGGGGGACGCGAAGGTGCCCGGGGAGTCGAACGCCGACGCGTTGACGCCGCCGGCTCCCGGTCCCGCCTGATGCGGAATACGGGCCTCGTCGCCGTCCGTCTCAGCGTCGGCGGCGGCGTGTGCCTCGCGTTCGGCGACGACCTCCTGGACGGCGTCCAGGACGCCCCGGTAGCCCGAGCAGCGGCAGAGGTTGCCGCACAGGGCCTGGCGGGTCTCCATCTCGGTGGGGGCCGGGTTGCCTTCCAGCAGGTCGTGGACGGTCATGGCCATGCCCGGGACGCAGAAGCCGCACTGGACCGCTCCGCGGAGGGCGAGCGCGCGCTGGACGTCGGAGGGCCGGCCGTCCTGGGCGAGGCCCTCGACGGTGCGGACCTCGCTGCCGGCGGCGGTGACCGCGGGGACCAGGCAGGAGGCGACCAGGCGGCCGTCGACCTGGACGTTGCAGGCGCCGCATTCGCCCTGGGAGCAGCCGTCCTTGGCGCCGGCCAGGCCGAGGCGTTCGCGGAGGACGTAGAGGAGGGACTCGCCGATCCAGGCGTCGGTGACGGGGCGGTCGGTGGCGTTGACGCGCAGGACGTAGGAGGCGAGGGGGTGGTCGTCGACCGCCTCGGCTTCGCCTTCGGCGTGTTCCTCGCCGCCCGCGGCATCCGTGCGGCCCTCGTCGTCGGATGCGGGTGACCCCTGTGGGGGCGCATCGCCGTCGGTGGTCTGCGGGTCGAAGCGCCCGGCGGGGTGCTGGGCGGGTGCGCCGTGGGGTTCGTCGGCCTCGCCGGCTTCGGCCGGGCGGGCGGGGGCCGCGGCCGCGTTGCCCGCGTGGCCGACGGCGGCCTCGTCTCCGGCCGAGGTCCGTTCACCGGTGCCGGGCGACTCGCCGACCGCGCGGCGTGCGGCGGCGTCAAGTGACTCCCCGACCGCCCGGAGTTCGCCCGTATCGACCTGTTCGCCCGGTTCGTTCGTCGCGATCGCGCCGGGCGCAGGCGCCGCACCGGCGGCCTCGAGAGGGAAACCCGGGGCCGGAGTGCCGCCGTGGCCCGCCGGGGCGCCTGAGGGTGCCCCAGGGGCCTCCGTGGGGTGTTCCCAGGCCTGGACCTCGGCGGCCCAGGGTGCGGGCGCACCGCCCGGCAGGGTCGCCGGCGGCGTGCCGCCCCACTGCTCCATGAGCGCGGATGTGGTGAACTCGCCCGATTCGTCCGGAACATCACCGCTCGCGACCGGGATGGACCACTGCCCGGTCACATCGTGACCGGGCGCGGGCGGCGGCTCCTCGTACGTCCACTGCTGGGTCGCCGCCGGGTGGTACGTGAACCGGTCGTCGGCGGGCCGCTCCTGGGGGACCGCGTTCGGGTCGGGCCACTGGGCACCGTCGGCCGGGCCCCAGGTCTCCGTGCCGGGGGCGACCGCTATCTGCGGCGGCACATAGCCGTGCCCGGGCGCGGCCAGGGGGCTGTCACGGGCCAGCAGGGCCTCGATGCCGCCCTCGGGGAGTTTCACGAAGGCGGTCGCGCCGTCGTCGTAGTCGCCCTGGGGCAGCGGGTCCCAGCGGCCGCCACCCGAGGGCGCGCCCTCTCCGTGCTGGTCGTCGGTCATGACAGCGCCCTCCCCAGTGCTCGTCGGGCCAGCGCGGCGACGGTGCGCCGCAGGTGCAGTACGGCAGGCGGAAGCGGCGGTACCGAGCCGTCCGGCTCGGGTGCCGCGTCGGGGATGCAGGCGGCCGCGACGTACTCGCCGAAGGCGTGCAGCGCCTCCGGGACGAGCGCGCGGTCGTTGTCCCAGTCGATCAGCCGGGCCACCCACTGCTCGGCCTCCAGCGGCCGCAGCGGCATCGGCGCTATGGCTCCGACGGCGCATCTGACCCCGCGCCGGGCGGGGTCGAGGACGAGCGCAACGGAGGCCACCGAGCGGCCGGGGCCGGTGCGGCCCGTGGCCTTCAGGAACACCTGCGGGGCGTGCAGCAGCGGCACGCGCACGAAGCCGATCAGCTCGCCGCCGCGGAGCATCTCCACGCCGGCCAGCAGGTGCGACACCGGGATCTCCCGGCGGGATCCGCCCGGTCCCGCGATGATCAGCGTCGCCTCCAGGGCGGCGAGCACCGGCAGCGCGTCGCCGGTGGGCGCGGCCGTGGCGATGTTGCCGCCCAGGGTGCCCGCGTTGCGGATGTGCGGCGGACCGGCGGCCCGCGCGGCGGCGGCGAGCGCCGGGATCAGGGCCGCGAAGTCGGGGCGGCCCATGCGCGCGTGCGTGAGTCCGGCGCCGAGCAGCGCGTTGCCGTCCTGGTACTGCCAGCCGCGGATCTCGCTGATCCGGCCGAGGCCGACCAGGGCGGCGGGCCGGAGCTGCCCGGAGTTGACGGCGGCCATCAGGTCGGTACCGCCCGCCACGGGGACCGCGGCGGGCATGGCGGTGAGGGCTGCCACGGCTTCGTTCAGCGTCGTGGGCAGCGTGACGGCCTGCGCCGCCTGCGGTGCGTGCGTGGTCAAAACCGGCTGCCCCTTCCCGCTGCCCCCACCTGGTCCCACCTGTGTGGCCGTACGGTACGTGCTCACAGGGCGGACGTGGCAACTCTGGCACATCTTCGCAAGCCTCGAACGCACGGGTCCGCTAGGAGGCATTCGCCCACCTCACCGGCGACTTGATCCGTTTTCGTACGCCATCACCAGTGCGTACCGATTGACACTCTTCGGTGATCCTTGGGGTCTTTTTCCATTTCGCGTTCGGAGCGAGGAGAGGGGCTGAGAGGGGCCGGGAGGAGCCGTGGCAGGGGCAGCCGGAGAGCGGCCGGGCAGGGGCTAGCGGTTCGGGGGCGGGCCGTCGAGCGGGCGGCCCGGCACCCCGGGGCGCCGCTGCCAGGGCAGCGGTCCGGCCGGCGGGCGGTAGGCGACCCCCAGGGCGTCCAGCCGCCGGAAATGGGCGGCCATACGGTGCTCGAAGCCGGCGAAGTCCCGTTGCCCCGGCGCCGGGAGAGCGCTCCAGGCGACCTCCGCGAAGGCGGCGAGCCGGGGGAAGGCCTGGTAGTCCACGCGCGCGTGGTCCTCCATCACCTCGGTCCAGACGTTGGCCTGGGTGCCCAGCACCCGACCCGCCTCGGACGCGTCAAGGCCCGGCGGAACGGGCTCGAACCGGTACACGTCCTCCAGGGTGCGGACGTATCCGATCGGCACGGGCTCGTCGGCGCCGTCGGCCTGCCGGTGGTCCAGGTACACATGCTGCTCGGGGCACATGACGACGTCGTGCCCGGCCCGCGCGGCCGCGATCCCGCCGCCGTAGCCGCGCCACGACGACACGGCCGCGCCCTCGGCGAGCCCGCCCTCCAGGATCTCGTCCCAGCCGATCAGCCTGCGCCCGCGCGCGGAAAGCCACTTGGCGAAGTGACGGATGAACCACGACTGCAGCTCGTCCTCGTCGGCGAGCCCGAGTTCCTTCCTCCGCGCCTGCACGGCCGGCGAGGCCCGCCACTGGTCCTTGGGGCATTCGTCGCCGCCGACGTGAATGAACGCCGAGAACTCGGCGGCGTCCGCCGGGAACAGCTCCAGCACTTCCTCGAACACCCCCTCGTAGAAGCGCAGGGTGTTGTCAGTGGGGGCGAGTACGTTCGGAGAGATCCCCCAGGAGTCCCAGACCGAGAGGGCGGAAGTGTCGATGACGTCGGTGTTGCCGAGTTCCGGATACGCGGTGATGGCGGCCTGCGAGTGGCCGGGCACGTCGATTTCGGGGACGACCGTGATATGCCGCGCGGCCGCGTAGGCGACGATCTCCCGGATGTCGTCCTGGGTGTAGTAGCCGCCGTGCGGCTTCTCCTCCCACAGCGGTGAGGCCCGGTGGCCGAATTTCGTGCGGGCCCGCCAGGAGCCGACCTCGGTGAGCCGTGGGTGGCGCTCGATCTGGATGCGCCAGCCCTGGTCGTCCGTCAGATGGAAGTGGAAGACGTTGAGTTTGTGCGCCGCCATGAGATCCAGGTAGCGCAGGACGCCTTCCTTGGGCATGAAGTGCCGGGCGACGTCCAGCATGAGGCCGCGCCAGCGGAATCGGGGGGCGTCGTGGACGGCGACGGCGGGCACTTCCCAGGAGCGCTGCGGGGTGACCGGGGCACGGCGGAAGGCATCCGGACCGAGGAGCTGACGGAAGGTCTGTGCGCCGTGGAACACGCCGGCCTCGCTCGCCCCGACGATGGCGACGCCCTGACCGTCCACGGTGAGGCGGTACGCCTCGCGGCTGCCGAGTTCGTCGGCGAGCGGCGGCGCGATCCACAGGCGGATACGGGGGCCTTCGCCGTCTTCGGACGGCCACAGCGGCAGGCCGGTCGCGGTGCCGACCGTCGTACGCAGCCAGTCCACGACACGCCAGGTGCCGCGGCCGCCCGTGATCTTCGTGTCCTCGTCGAGGACGAACGCCTGCCCACCCGGGGTGTCGACGCGCGACGGCGCCGGAATCAGTTCCATGACCTCAGTCCTTAACCGCTCCGGCCAGTCCGGAGACCAGCCGTCGCTGTACGAGTACGAAGAACACCAGCACCGGAACCGTCATCACCGTGGACGCCGCCATGACCCCGCCCCAGTCCGGGTCGTCCGGCTTGAAGAACACCAGCAGCGCCATCGGCAGCGTGGACTGCGAAGTGTCACTGATGATGAAGGACTTGGCGAAGAGGAAGTCGTTCCAGGCGGAGATGAAGGAAAACACGCTCGTGGCCACCAGACCCGGCAGCACGAGCGGGAAAAGGATCTGCCAGAGAAAGCGCGACCGGCTCGCCCCGTCGATGTACGCGGCCTCCTCCAGCACCTCCGGCACCCCTTTCACGAACCCTCGCAGCATCCAGATCGCGAAGGGCAGCGAGAAGGCGATGTGGGGCAGGATCAGCGAGCCCAGCGTGTTCAGCAGACCGAAGTCCCGCATCTGGAAGAACAAGGGGATGGTGAGGGCCTCCACGGGCACCATCTGGGCCACCAGAAACATGATCAGCAGGGTGGTCCGGAAGCGGAACCGGAATCGGGTCACGGCGGTCGCGGCGAGAAAGGCGATCAGCGCCGAGACGATGACCACACTGCCCGCGACGACAAGGCTGTTGACGAAGTAGCGGCCGAATTCCTGCTGCCCGAAGACCCGCCGGAAGGAGTCCAGAGAGGGCGCGAGAGTCCATGGCCGGGGCCGGTCGGACTCGACCTCACCGGCCGGTTTGAAGGCGCCCAGCACCATCCAGTACAGCGGAAAGGCGACCACGGCGGCGATCGCCAGCGCCGCCGCCTCGGCGGCCAGCCGCCCCGGCCGCCGGACCAGCCCGCGCACAAGATTCACGACGGTCACAGCTCCTCCCCCTGCCGGCGCAGCAGCCGCAGGTAGCCGAGGGTCACGGCGAGCAGGATCAGCAGCGTGACGACACCGATGGCGGCGCCGAGCCCGTACTGCGAGGACGCGAAGGCCTGCTGATAGGCGTACACGTTGAGCACCAGGTTCTGCCCGGCGATCCCGCCCCCGCCGGTCATCACGTAGATCTGCGTGAAGATCTTGAAGTCCCAGATCACCGACTGGATGGTGACGACCGTCAGGATCGGCCGGAGCATCGGCGCCAGCACCGACCGCCAGGTCCGCCACTGCGAGGCACCGTCCAGCGCGGCGGCCTCCAGCACCTCGGACGGTACGGCGCGGATCCCGGCGTACACGGTGACCATCACGAACGGGAAGGAGCACCAGACCACTTCGAGCAGGACGAGGAGGAAGGCGCTGTACCGCCCGTACGTCCAGGAGTGGTCACCGAGCCCGAGGACACGGTTGACGGGCCCGAAGTCCGGGTCGAAGAGGAACAGCCAGACGGTCGACCCGGTGACCGCCGGGGTCGCCCAGGCCCCGAGCGCGGCCAGCATCAACGCCAGCCGGGGCACCGCCCGCACCCGTGTGAGCAACACGGCGAGCGCACACCCGACGGCGAGCGTCGACACGACACAGGCGGCGGCGAAGCCGACGGTGGCCAGCAGGACCGACCAGAACTGGTCGTCCCCGAAGACCTCCGAGTAGTTGTCGAGCCCGACAAAGGCGGTCGGCTCCCCACCACTGACCTGAGCCTGGGTGTACCGGAATACGGAGATCAGCCCGAGCTGGTAGATGGGGTAGACCAGCAGTCCCCCGAGGACCACAAGAGCAGGCGCGAGATACAGCCAAGGGCTCCACCCCGCGCCCCCATAGGGGCGCGGGGCTGTGCTGAATTTGCGGCTGCCGCCGCGTGGGCGCGACAAGCCACGACGCTCCCGCAGTCGCGCAGGCACCGCAGCCCCCACCCCCGTGGGCGTCACCCGGCCGCCCCGAACGCCGCATCCATCTTCTCCGCCGCCTCCCCCGAAGCCGCCGCCACGCTCTTCTTGCCGCTGATGACCTCCTGGAACATCGTCGGCAGCACCAGCGACGAGTCGATCCCCGACCACCCCGCCGAGGCCGGCACGAACTTCGTCCCCGCGGCCAGCGTCTGTACGAACGGCTTCACGAACGGCTCCTTGGCCGCCGCCTGGTCACGGACGTCCTTGAACGTCGGCAGGAAACCCATCGCGTCGAACATCGCCGCCTGCGTCTTCTTGGCGGTCAGCTCCTCCATCAGCTGGACGGCCAGCGTCCGGTGCGTCGTGCTCTTCAGCACCCCGACGTTGTTGCCGCCCGCGAAGGCCGGCGCGATGGATCCGGCTGTGACCCCCGGCAGCGGCACCACCGCGTACTTGCCCTTGACGGTCCCCGCCTCCACGGCCGCATGGCTGAAGTCGCCGCCGATCGCCATGCCCGCCTTGCCGGCCGCGAACGCGGTGACCGTGTCGTTGCCGCCGAAGCCCGCGCACTTGGCGGCCGGGCAGTTGTCGTCGCCGAAGAGTGCCGTGTACTCCTTGATGCCCTTCTGGGCGGCCGCGCTGTCGATCGCCGAGGTGTACGAGGTGCCCTTGGCCGTGGCGAGTTCGCCGCCGTCGGCCCAGATGAAGGGCATCGCGCCGTAGGTGTAGGCGCCGCCGACGACCAGGCCGTACAGGTCGGGTTTCGCCTTGCGGACGGCACGGGCCGTGGACGCCAGCTCGGCCAGGGTCGCCGGCGGCTTCAGGCCGAGTTCCCTGAAGACGTCCGTGCGGTAGTAGAGGGCGCGGACGCCGACGTAGAAGGGGGCGCCGTAGACCTTGCCGGCGACGGTGACCGACTGGCGTGCGGTCGGGTCGGTGTCCTTGGCCGCGGGCCACGCGCCGAAGTCCTTGGTGACGTCGAGCAGTCCGCCGTCCCGCACGTAACCGGCGGTGTCGGTGTTGCCGTACTCCATCACGTCGGGGGCCGACTCCGGGTCGTTGAACGCGGCCTTGACCCGCTGCGCGCGGGTGTCGACCGGGATGTACTCCACGTCGACCTTGGTGCCGGAGTGCGCCTTCTCGAAGTCGGCGACGACCGAGTCGACGACCTTCTGCTTGGGGTCGTTGCCGACCTCCTGGAAGAGCCACACCCGCAGGGTGCCGCTCTTGTCGTCCTTGTCGGAGGCGGAGTTGGAGGAGGTCTGCGGGGCGCAGGCCGCCAGGAACAGGGCGGCGACGAGGAATGCGGGGACGGGGAGCTTCATGGAGTGACCCTCCGGGGCGCGCTGAAGCGTAAGCGTTCGAGGCACTGCACACACTGCATCCGTTGCAACATGTGCAACGGTGGTTTCGCTCTGCACAACACCACGGAGGGTAGGGACAACATGAACATGCCGACAAGAGGTCTCGACCACTCTGTGACCGGCGGACGCACCCTGTGCAACGCGCGGGCACGACAAAGGCCCCGGAGCACGCCAAAGCGCGCCCGGGGCCTCGAAAGATCCGGGGGGTGTTACTTGTCCTTGCCGCCCTCGCCGTCGCCGCCGCTGCCCATGGAGTCGTAGATCTCCTTGCACATGGGGCACACGGGGTACTTCTTCGGGTCGCGGCCCGGCACCCACACCTTGCCGCACAGCGCCACGACGGGGGTGCCGTCGAGGGCGCTCGCCATGATCTTGTCCTTCTGGACGTAGTGGGCGAAGCGCTCGTGGTCGCCGTCGCCGTGGGACACCTGTGGCGTCGGCTCTACGAGGGTCCCCGTACCAGTCCCGCGCTCGGGCTCAAGAGTGCTCATAAGTGCCAAGGGTACTGAAGCGTCCGGGCAACGGTTGTGACAAGGCCCACCGTCAGTTGAGCGAGGCGTCGTCCGGGTAGGTGGCCACCATCGCCAGCTCGTTGCGCTGGCGGCGGAGCACCTCGCGCCAGAGTCTCTCGGGGGACGGCGAGGAGACGTCGCCGGGCTCCGACTCGACGACGTACCAGGCGCCCTCGACCAGTTCGTCCTCCAGCTGGCCGGGGCCCCAGCCGGCGTAACCGGCGAAGATCCGCAGGGAGCCGAGGGCCGAGGCGAGCAGCTCCGGCGGGGCCTCCAGGTCGACCAGGCCGATCGCGCCGTGCACCCGGCGCCAGCCGAGCGGGGCCCGGTCGCCGTTGCCGCCGCCCGGGATGACCGCGACGCCGAGCGCGGAGTCCAGCGACACCGGGCCGCCCTGGAAGACGACCCCGGGCTCGCCGGCGAGTGCGGCCCAGCCCTCCAGGATGTCCCGGACGTCCACCGGGGTGGGACGGTTGAGGACGACACCGAGGGAGCCCTCCTCGTCGTGGTCGAGAAGGAGCACCACCGCGCGGTCGAAGTTCGGGTCCGCCAGGGCGGGCGTGGCCACGAGCAGCCGCCCTGTGAGCGAGGACACCTCGGTCATGCCTGACATGATCCCGCATCTTCCCCTCGCGTGGGGAGCCAACGGGGGTGTGGGAGTGAATGCAGCTCAGGGAGGAAGGAAGCACTCCCGGCGCACGGCGACGGGCGGTGACCCCATGTGCCCGATTAGGAACCGTTCGTGTTGTGACACAGCTATGACGTAGCTGGGCGGTCCTTGGGCTTACGGCAGGGGGCCGATGGGCGATTACTCTGTCTCTCCGGCCCTGCCCCACTCCACGGAACGCGAGATTCATGACCGTCAACGACGATGTCCTGCTTGTCCATGGCGGCACCCCGCTGGAGGGCGAGATCCGTGTCCGCGGTGCGAAGAACCTCGTACCGAAGGCCATGGTCGCCGCCCTGCTGGGCAGTGCGCCGAGTCGGCTGCGCAACGTTCCGGACATCCGTGACGTGCGTGTCGTACGCGGCCTGCTCCAGCTGCACGGGGTGACGGTCCGTCCGGGTGAGGAGCCCGGGGAGCTGGTGCTGGATCCGACGTACGTGGAGAGCGCGAACGTCGCTGACATCGATGCCCACGCGGGGTCCAGCCGGATCCCGATCCTGTTCTGCGGCCCGCTGCTGCACCGCCTGGGGCACGCGTTCATCCCGGGCCTGGGCGGCTGTGACATCGGCGGTCGCCCCATCGACTTCCACTTCGACGTGCTGCGGCAGTTCGGCGCGACCATCGAGAAGCGGGCCGACGGCCAGTACCTGGAGGCGCCGAAGGGCCTGCGCGGCACCAAGATCCGGCTGCCGTACCCGTCCGTCGGCGCGACCGAGCAGGTGCTGCTGACGGCCGTACTCGCCGAGGGCGTCACGGAGTTGTCCAACGCGGCCGTCGAGCCGGAGATCGAGGACCTCATCTGCGTGCTGCAGAAGATGGGCGCGATCATCGCGATGGACACCGACCGGACCATCCGCATCACCGGTGTGGACAAGCTCGGCGGCTACACCCACCGCGCCCTGTCGGACCGTCTGGAGGCCGCCTCCTGGGCGTCGGCGGCGCTGGCGACCGAGGGCAACATCTACGTCCGGGGCGCCCAGCAGCGCTCGATGATGACGTTCCTGAACACCTACCGCAAGGTGGGCGGTGCCTTCGAGATCGACGACGAGGGCATCCGCTTCTGGCACCCGGGCGGCCAGCTGAAGTCGATCGCCCTGGAGACGGACGTGCACCCCGGCTTCCAGACCGACTGGCAGCAGCCGCTGGTGGTCGCCCTGACCCAGGCCACGGGTCTCTCCATCGTCCACGAGACGGTGTACGAGTCGCGGCTCGGCTTCACCTCCGCGCTGAACCAGATGGGTGCGCACATCCAGCTCTACCGCGAGTGCCTGGGCGGCGCGGCCTGCCGCTTCGGGCAGCGCAACTTCCTGCACTCCGCGGTCGTCTCCGGGCCGACCAAGCTCCAGGGCGCCGACCTGGTCATCCCCGACCTGCGCGGCGGCTTCTCGTACCTGATCGCGGCCCTGGCGGCCCAGGGCACGTCCCGGGTCCACGGCATCGACCTCATCAACCGCGGCTACGAGAACTTCATGGAGAAGCTCGTGGAACTGGGTGCGAAGGTCGAACTGCCGGGCAAGGCACTCGGCTGACGCCCGGGCAGACGGTATGACGATGGGGCGGCCCCTGGTGGAGGGGCCGCCCCGTCGTCGTGTTACGCGCCGTACGCCGTCCCGTGGCCTACGGACGGCAAGGTCACTTGCCCTTCGCGGATTCCTTCAGCTTCGAGCCCGCGGAGACCTTCACGCTGAAGCCGGCGGGGATGTTGATCGGCTCGCCGGTCTGCGGGTTGCGCGCGGTGCGGGCGGCACGGTGGGTGCGCTCGAAGGTCAGGAAGCCGGGGATGGTGACCTTCTCGTCGCCCTTGGAGACGATGTCGCCGACGACGTCGGCGAACGCGGCCAGCACGGCGTCGGCGTCCTTGCGAGTCACCTCGGCACGGTCGGCCAGCGCGGCCACCAGCTCACTGCGGTTCATGTTGTTACTCCCGTGTTCTTCTTGCCATGGAGGCGTGCCACGCGGCGGAGCCGCATGTTGGGCCGGGACGCATCCTGCCCCCACCTGCGGCGGGAACGCCAATCCGTTGCCGCACATACCCTACGGGGGGGCCGAAGGGGGGGTTTCACGACGCGCCGATTGGATGGCGTGGCAAGTTTCACAGACGTTTACTGGGGGCTGCTGCCCCCAGACCCCTGCAATCATGCGGGCGCGTCGCGTTTCGGGTGCCGGCCCGGTGGGGGCTTGTCGCGCAGTTCCCCGCGCCCCCGAAGGGGCGCTTACGCGCCCTTCGCGGCTTCCCGCACCGCGCCCGCCACCGCTCCCGCGACCTTCTCGTTGAAGACGCTCGGGATGATGTAGTTCGGGTTCAGCTCGTCCTGGGTGACGACGTCGGCGAGCGCCTTCGCGGCCGCGAGCATCATGTCCGTGTTCACCGTGCGGGACTGGGCGTCCAGGAGGCCGCGGAAGACGCCCGGGAAGACCAGCACGTTGTTGATCTGGTTGGGGAAGTCGGAGCGGCCGGTGGCCACCACGGCGGCCGTCTGGCGGGCGATCGCCGGGTCCACCTCGGGGTCCGGGTTCGCGAGTGCGAACACGATCGCGTCGTCGGCCATAGCGGCCACGTCGTCGCCGTCGAGGACGTTCGGGGCCGAGACGCCGATGAAGACGTCCGCGCCGCGCACGGCCTCCTTCAGCGTGCCGGTGAGGCCCTCGTGGTTGGTGTTGTCGGCGATCCAGCGCAGCGGCGAGTCGGCCTGGGCGTCGACCAGGTCCTCGCGGGCGGCGTGCACGACCCCGCGGATGTCGGCGACGACGGCGTTCTTCAGGCCGGCCGCGAGCAGCAGTTTGAGGATGGCCGTACCGGCCGCGCCGGCGCCGGACATGACGACCCGGATGTTCTCAATCGCCTTGCCCGTGCAGCGAAGTGCGTTCGTGAGGGCGGCGAGGACGACGATCGCGGTGCCGTGCTGGTCGTCGTGGAAGACGGGGATGTCGAGGGCCTCGCGCAGGCGCGCCTCGATCTCGAAGCAGCGCGGGGCGGAGATGTCTTCGAGGTTGATGCCGGCGAACCCGGGGGCGATCGCCTTGACGATCTCGACGATCGCGTCGGTGTCCTGGGTGTCCAGGCAGAGCGGCCAGGCGTCGATGCCGGCGAACCGCTTGAAGAGGGCCGCCTTGCCCTCCATGACGGGCAGCGCGGCCATCGGGCCGATGTTGCCGAGGCCGAGCACGGCGGAGCCGTCCGTCACGACCGCAACGGAGTTGCGCTTGATGGTGAGGCGGCGCGCGTCCTCGGGGTTCTCCGCGATCGCCATGCACACGCGGGCCACGCCCGGGGTGTAGATCATGGAGAGGTCGTCACGGTTGCGGATGGGGTGCTTGGACTGCATCTCGATCTTGCCGCCGAGGTGCATGAGGAACGTACGGTCCGAGACCTTGCCGAGGGTGACGCCCTCGATCTCACGGAGCTGCCCGACGATCTGGTCGGCGTGGGCGGTCGAGCTGGCCGCGATGGTGACGTCGATGCGGAGCTTCTCGTGACCCGACGCGGTGACGTCGAGGCCGGTCACCGAGCCTCCGGAGGACTCCACGGCGGTGGTGAGCTGCGAGACGGCGGTTCCGCTCGCGGGCACCTCCAGCCGGATGGTCATCGAGTAGGAGACGCTGGGCGCCGTTGCCATGGCCGACTTCCTTCGTTTCACCGTGTAGCGATTTCTGCCGTCCGATCGTCGCACCTACCGCCGGGTAGGCGTTAGCGGGGCCAGGTTTCGTGCCTATTGTTCGCGCGAAAAAGAGGCCCACATCACACCGTGATGTGGGCCTCTTCGACGTTTATGACACCGACCCGCCATGCTCGCCTCGCGGCAAGTGGTCGCTCGTAGCGACGAAGGTTGGGCCCGGGGGCTTGGATCGAGCCGGTGTCACGACAAGGCTAACAAACGGATCCCGCAAGGCCATTCCCGTCCGGGGACTTCACAGGAAACCTCCAGCCGAACGGCCCCGCGCTCACTCCCTCAGAAGGTCCGGTACCCCGGCCGCGTCCGGTTCGTCCCGCTCCCCGGAGACCACCGTCAGCTGCTGGGTCGCCCGGGTGAGGGCCACGTACAGCACGCGCAGCCCGGCCGGGGACTCGTCGGCGATCTCCGCGGGCGACACGACGACCGTCGCGTCGTACTCCAGGCCCTTGGCCTCCAGGCTGCCCAGGGCCACCACCCGGTCGCCGAGCCCGGCGAGCCAGCGGGCGGCCTCGGCGCGCCGGTCCATCGCGACGACCACGCCGACCGTGCCGTCGACCAGGTCGAGAAGCCGCTCGGCCTCCGCCCGCACGGTCTTCTCCGGCGAGTCGCGGACAACGGTGAAGCGGGGTTCGATCCCGGTGGAGCGGACCGCCGAGGGGGACTTGGAGCCGGGCATGGCGAGGGCCAGCACCCTGGCCGCGAGCTCGGCGATCTCCGCCGGGTTGCGGTAGTTCACGGTGAGCTCGAAGCGGCGGCGCGGGCGGCTGCCGAGGGCCTCGTCCCGCGCCTCGGCCGCCTCGTCCGGGTCGGACCAGGAGGACTGGGCGGGGTCGCCGACCACCGTCCAGGTGGCGTGCCGGCCGCGGCGGCCGACCATCCGCCACTGCATGGGGGTGAGGTCCTGCGCCTCGTCGACGATGACGTGGGCGTATTCGACGCGCTCCTGGGCGAGCCGTTCGGCGCGCTCGCGCTGGGACTCCTCGCGCGTCGGCATCAGCTCCTCCAGGCCGGTGAGCTGGTCCAGCGGGTCCAGTTCGCGCTTCTTCCGGGGGCGGACCGGGGCGCCGAGGATGGACTGGAGTTCGTCGAGCATGGCGATGTCGTGCACGGTGTGGCCGTCCCGGCGCAGGGAGCGGGCGACCCTGCGGATCTCGCCGGGGTTGAGGATGCGGCGGGCCCAGCGGCCGAGGCGGCGCTCGTCGGCCATCGCGGTGAGGACGGCCCGCGGGGTCAGCTCGGGCCACCAGGCGTCGAGGAACCCGATGAAGGAGTCCTCCGTGAGGATGTCCTCGTCGAAGGAGGAGCGCAGTTCGGCGGCCAGCTCCGGGTCGCTGTGCCGGCCGGCCGCGCCGGAGCGGGTCCACAGGGCGTCCAGGAGGAGCTTGCGGGCACGGGGCCGCAGCAGGTTGACGGGGGCCGTGCCGCCGAGCGCGTTGTGTCTGATGCGGTCGAGTTCCTCGGCCTCCAGCTCCAGCCGGCGGCCGAAGGCGACGACTCTGAGCCGGGCCGGTGCATCGTTGGACTCCAGGGCCCCGCGGGCGGCCCTGCGCAGCACCCGGAGCATCCGGGAGGAACCCTTGGCGCGGGCGGTGGCCGGCGTGTCGTACAGGGTCGCCTCGGCGCCGTCCACGAGGGAGCCGATGGCGCGGATGGCGACTTGGCCCTCCTCGCCGAGGGACGGGAGGACGCCCTCGGTGTACGCGACCAGCAGCGGGGTCGGGGAGACGATCAGGATGCCGCCCGCGTACCGGCGCCGGTCCTGGTAGAGCAGGTAGGCGGCGCGGTGCAGCGCCACGGCCGTCTTGCCGGTCCCCGGGCCGCCCTCGACGTAGGTGACGGAGGCGGCGGGGGCGCGGATGACCAGGTCCTGCTCGGCCTGGATGGAGGCGACGATGTCCCGCATGGAGTGGGTGCGGGCCTGGCCGAGGGCGGCCATCAGGGCGCCGTCGCCGATGACGGGCAGGGTGTCGCCGTCGAGGAAGGCGGTCAGCTCCGGGCGCATCAGGTCGTCCTCGACACCGAGGACCCGGCGGCCCTTGGAGCGGATCACCCGGCGTCGTACGACACGCCCGGGATCCACCGGAGTGGACCTGTAGAACGGCGCGGCGGCCGGTGCCCGCCAGTCGATGACCAGCGGGGCGTAGTCCTGGTCGAGGACGCCGATCCGGCCGATGTGCAGGGTCTCGGCGATGTCGGCGGTCTGGTCCGCGCGGACCGCGCCCTCGGCGGGCTCCACGGCGGTGTAGGCGCCGTCCGGGCCCTTCTTGCCGTCCTTGCCGAGGAGCAGGTCGATCCGGCCGAAGAGGAAGTCCTCGAACTCGTTGTTGAGCCGGTTGAGGTGGACCCCCGCCCGGAACACCTGCGCGTCCCGCTCGGCGAGGGCACCGGGGGTGCCCACCTGACCGCGCTTGGCCGCGTCGTTCATGAGGAATTCCGCCTCGTGGATCTTCTCCTCGAGGCGCTGGTACACCCGGTCGAGGTGTTCCTGTTCGACGCTGATCTCACGGTCCCGAACGGAGTCCTGACTGGAGTCCTGTTCCGAGCCGTGAGGGCCGACCGCGGATTGTTGTGCCTGAGCGGCCACCGGGCCCCCTTCTGACGTGCTGGGCAGCCGTCAACCGTACGCGAAGGGGGCCCGCTGAAGCTACGCGCTGACCGAGACCAGCTTCTTGCCGTCGAACGTCATGACTTCGAAGTGGTCGATCTGGTTGGGGGTGAAGGCCGCGCCGCCGTGCACGTAGAGAGGCTCCTTGGCCTTCTCCGACTTGGCGTCCGTGATGCCGTATCCCCAGGTCGGGACGGACCAGGAGGTCACCGTCTCGCGCTCGCCGTTCTTGCCGACGGCGATCAGCGAGCACTTCTTCGGGCCGGTGACGTTCTTGAGCTGGAGGACCGCGTGGGTGCCCCAGTCCTTCTTCTCGACGGCGACGGTCGCGGAGACGTGGGTCGTCGGGTCCGTGGCCGACTTCTTGTCGGACATCGTCTGGAAGGCCGTCTGAGCCGGTCCCATGGCCATGTCCGTGCCGGCGCCGCCGCTGTCCGAGCCGGTCAGCGCCACACCGGCCGCCGTGCCGCCCGCGATCAGCACGACCGAGGCCGCCAGGCCGAAGAGGCTGCGCCGGGTGCGGACCTTCCGCTTGTCGGCGACCTCCACGACCAGCTTCTCGACCATCCGGGGGCTGGGTTTGGCGGACAGCGACTCGCCGATGGACGGCGTGGATCCGGAACCCGGCAGATCGGCCAGGGCCGCTAGCATGGGCTCCATTCCGGCCAGCTCGTCGAGCTGCTGGGCGCACCATTCGCACCCGGCCAGATGGGCCTCGAAAGCGGTTGCCTCGGCGTCGTCGAGAATCCCCAGCGCGTACGCGCCGACGGTCTCGTGCTCATTGGGAACCGGAGATTCCTGCATAGCACCAGACATACCCGAACCACCTGTGCCGAACCCGCCGTGTCCCCCGTACACACTCATCACGCCGTCACCCCCCGCTCCTCCAGTGCCAGCTTCATGGACCGCAGGGCATAGAAAACCCGTGAGCGCACGGTGCCGCTGGGTATACCCAGCGTTTCGGCCGCCTCGTTGACGGTACGCCCCTTGAAGTACGTCTCGACGAGCACCTCCCGGTGGGCCGGGGTCAGGTCGTCGAGCGCGTCAGACAGCGTCATCAGCCACAGCGCCTTGTCGATCTCGTCCTCCGCGGGGATGACCTCCAGCGGCGACGGATCGACCTCCTGCGGCCGGGCCTGCCGGCTGCGGTGACCGTCGATGACGATGCGGCGAGCGACCGTCACCAGCCAGGGGCGTACCGATCCGGTCGCTCGATTGAGCTGGCCGGCGTTCTTCCAGGCACGGATGAGTGTCTCTTGCACGACGTCCTCGGCGCGTTGCCGATCACCGGCGACCAGCCGAAGGACATACGCAAGGAGAGGTCCGGCGTGCTCTCGATACAGAGCACGCATCAGCTCCTCATCGGGCTCCGAGGGCTGGGACATGCGATGTCGGGCCCTCGATCCACGTTCATTGGCCACGGCCGCATCCTTGCGCACGCCCACCTCCGGTGTCCGGGGGTTCCCCCAGTCGGTCGCTCCCCCACCGGTACGGAAGTGACTCGCGGTGTGTTCAACAAGACCTCACATTTTTCTGCGAGGTGACATGACGAGCGGGACATGACCCCACATTCCCACCGCGTGATCTTTACATTTCCGACACAACGCCGAACGCCCGAGCGTTGCCCGGGGGTTGCCGCCGACAAACTGAATGTTGTCGAAATCACTTCCGGGGAGCTTCGATGAAGATCCGGCAGATGCCGCAAAAGGGACGGGGGTTGAAGGGGGCGGGTCGAGCGAACGCGGCCTGCCGGGCGGCACGGAGGGCTACTTCGCTCGGGCGAGAGCCTTCGCGGGGGGGGGGCAGGCGGGCGTCACGGTTGAACGAGAGCTTCCGCCGGGGAGGGCGGGCAGGCACGGTCCGGCGGGAACCCCCGCCGGGGAGACGGGCAGGCATCACGGTCGGTCGGGAACCGCACGGCCGGGGGCCGCACGGCCGGGGGCCGGCCGGGCGTCGCTCGTTACGCGGGCGAGGGCCGCCAGCCGAGGCAGGTGGACGGGACTCGCGCGGGCGAGGGCCGCTCACCGAGGGGCAGCCGGACAGGCCCCACGCGGGCGAGGGCCGCTCGCCGAGGGGCAGCCGGACGGGACCCACGTAGGCAAGGGCCGCTCACCGAGGCAGCCGGACGGGATCCGCGTCGGCGAGGGGGGCTCGGGGTCATGCTCGGGCGAGGGCTGCGCGGCGACGGTGGCGGGCCACCCGTTCGCGGTTGCCGCAGGTCTCACTGGAGCACCAGCGGCGTCTGCGTCCGCGGGAGGTGTCCAGGTAGACGATGGGGCAGTTGTCGCCCTCGCACTCCCGGACGGCCGCCCGCGCCACGGGGTCGGTGAGCAGCTCCACGGTGTCCCGGGCGACGGCCGCGAGCAGCGCGGCGCACTCCGGCGGGCCGGCCAGCTCCCGGACCAGGACCCCGTCCGCGCCGGGTACGGCACGCGGGGCCGGCGGTGCGGCGGCGCGCGCGAGGTCGTTGACGCCGGCGAGCGCGAGGTCGTACGACCGGGGGCGGAGGTCGATCCGGACGCCGTTCTGGCCGCGGTTCCGGCCGTTGTCCCGCTCGCGTATCAACTGCCCCACATATCCTCTTAGTTCACGGAATGCGACCAGCCAACCGATGTCGGCGTGCGTCAGCGGGGTGTCCGGCGGGACGAGTCCGGAACCGGCGATCCAGGCCCGCAACGGTTCGAGCGTGTCGAGCCGTTCGCCGGGATGCGTGGTCGCCAGCAGATCCAGACAGATCCGCCCCGCGTCGAAGCGCAGTTCGTACGGGGCCGTCGCCGTACCCAGTGCCATGTGCCTGTCACCGCCTAGGACAGGGAACCGTGTCCTCTCACAGTGCCCGGCCCGGCGGGCGGCCGGAACCCCTCGCACCCGTGTTCCGCGAGGTTCCCGTCCGACCCGCACCCGGCGGGGACGCCGGTGCGTGCGGCGCGGGCCGTCCCCGTTCGGTCCGGATACCCCGGCAGGCCTCGCCGCGGCGGCCCGCGGCCGTAACCCTTTGTCCTGCGAACGCACGGCGAGCCGCCCCAGGGGGGACCACGGGGGACGGCGGTTCAGAGAGGACACGTTCATGAGCATGCGCATCCGGGTCGTCGCGATGGCGACGGCCGTACTGCTGGGCGCCGGCGGCCTGGCCCTGGCACCCGCGGCGAGTGCCGCCGCGCCCTACCACGGCATCGACGGCGGCGGTGCCGTCACCGACGACTGGCAGGACGAGGAGAACCTCGGCGTCGACGACTACGCCACGAGCAACGCCACCGCCCTGTGGGAGACCGTCCTGTGGGCGGACGGCGCCCAGTGGCAGGACGACGACGGCGACTGGCACCCCTTCACCAAGAGCCAGATCGACGGCTCGTTCGGCCCCGAGACCGAGTCGGCCACCCAGTGGTGGCAGGAGCACTTCGGCCTTTCGGACAACGACGGCGTCGTCACCGACCAGACGTGGACGTTCGCCCAGCAGCGGCTCACCGGCCCGACCTCGCTCCAGACCGTCACGTTCCACGGCACCGCGCACAACGCCCCGCTCAAGCGGATCAGCAGCAAGTACCGGGTGCGGATCAAGGGCACCGGCTCGTACAAGATCGCGTACTACGACAAACTCGGCTGAGCACCCCGCGGGGCAGCGCCCACAGCAGCCCCGCGGTCAGCAGCACGATGACACCGAACGCGGCGAGGGCGACAGTCCGCCACCGCCGCGTTTCCGGTTCCGGTCCCGGGAGCGGCTCCGGTACGGGAGGTGCTTCCGGTACCGGTATCCGTGCCGGTACCGGTACCGGTATCGGTTCCTCCGGTGGCTCCGACGCGCCCTGCGGCCACGCCTGTTCGGCCAGCTCCCACAGTGCCAGCAGCCGCGTCTGGTCCCCGCCGCCCAGCCGGCACAGCACCTGGGCGGCGCTCCTCGGCGGCAGTCTGTCCCCGCTCAGATAGCGCTGCCACGACGACTTGCTGTACGCGGTGCGCCGGGCCAGATCGGCCAGGCTGAGCCCGGTACGGCCCTTGAGGACCCGTAGTTGCTCGACCAGCTGCCGGGCCTCTCCCGGCAGTGTGGCCGGCAACGGCTGCCAGCGTGTCATGTCCTGTTCCCCCCGTGTGCCTCGGTCCGGCGTCAGCGTGCCGCCCGCCCGGCGGGATCCGGCAGAGCGCACGCCCGCGGACCGGGGCACACGCGGTCCCGCGTGCGCGTCCGCGCGGGACGGCCCGGCGCGGACGGGGAGGAACGGACCCGAGTGACGGCCCGAGTGACGGCCCGGGAGCCGCCGGTTACGGCCGGTTGCCGGGAGACGGTCCCCAGAACGTCGTACGACGGTCAGCCGGACCGCTCATCCCCGGTGGCGAAGAACCGCCGTACGTACTCCCCCGAAGGCAGCGCGCTCTCCCGCATGAGGGAGAAGACCTCGGCCCCTTCGCCCGGCACGCCGTCCATCCGGAACGCCTCGGCGAAATCGGCGTAGTCGACGTCTTCCAGCACGTCGCAGTACTCACGCGCCTCGCTCTCCGCACGGTCGATCGCCTCGTCCGGCGACCGGGCGGTCCACAGCGTGACCCGCTCCTCGTACACCCCGAGCGAACGATGCCGGAAGACGCACCGAACGCCGTACCACTCCATGGCCGCCATGGCCGGAGTCTCACACGTCTGCGTACTTGGCGTCCGCAGCCGGGTCCAGGGCGAGCCGGTAGCCCCGCTTGACCACCGTCTGGATCAGCTTCGGCGCGCCCAGGGCGGTACGCAGGCGGGCCATCGCCGTCTCCACCGCGTGTTCGTCGCGCCCCGCGCCCGGCAGGGCCCGGAGGAGTTCGGCGCGGGCGACCACCCAGCCCGGCCGCCGCGAGAGCGCCCGCAGCAGGGACATCCCGGCCGGCGGTACCGGCCTCAGCGCGCCGTCGACGAGGACCGCGTGCCCCCGGATCTCCACCCGGTGCCCGGCGACGGGCAACGCCCGTGCACGCGAGGGGAGTTCCTGGCAGAGCAGCTGTACGAGGGGTCCGAGCCGGAAGCGTTCGGGCCGGATGGTGTCGAGGCCCAGGGCCTGGAGCGGGAGCGCGGTGACCGGGCCGACGCAGGCCGGGACGACGTCGTGGTGGAGGGCGGCGAGCAGGTCGGCCTGGAGCCCCCGTTTCCCGGCGCGGGAGAGCAGGGAGGCCGCGGCGGGCGCGCTGGTGAAGGTGACCGCGTCGACCGAGCGGGAGACGACGGCGTCCAGGAGCCGGTCCACCGGCGCGAGGTCCTCCGGCGGCATCCACCGGTACACCGGCACCGGCAGCACCTCCGCTCCCGCGGCCCGCAGCGACTCCACGAACCCCGGCAACGGCTCCCCGTGCAGCTGTACGGCGATCCGGCGGCCCTCGACGCCCTCCTCGAGGAGCCGGTCGAGCACCTCGGCCATGGACTCGGAGGACGGCGACCACTGCTCGGTGAGCCCGGCGGCCCGGACCGCCCCCTTGACCTTGGGACCGCGGGCCAGCAGCTCGACATGGCGCAGCCGGTCCAGCAGCTGCTCGCCGAAGCCCCAGCCGTCCGCGGCCTCGACCCACCCGCGGAACCCGATCGCGGTGGTCGCCACGGCCACGTCCGGCGCCTGGTCGATGATCTCCTTCGTGGCGGCGAGGAGTTCCCCGTCGTCGGCGAGCGGCACGATGCGCAGGGCGGGCGCGTGCAGCACGGCGGCGCCGCGCCGCTGGAGCAGCGCCCCGAGTTCGTCGGCCCGGCGCGCGGCCGTGACCCCCACGGTGAACCCCGCGAGAGGGCCGGGCCGGCCGGCGTCCGGCCGCTGCTGTTCCTCGTCCATGGCTGCTCTCCTAGCTGACCCGCATGACGAACGAGCCTGTCAACGGCGCGTGACAGGCTCGGTTCGGGTTGATGTCACCGGTGTTACGTCACACCTCGACGTAGCTGAGCTGCGGCTTCGTCTCTGCGGCGGCCGTGGCCCGGGCCTGCGCGGCCGGGCGGCGAAGGTATACGGCCCAGGTGACGGCGAAGCAGAGACCGTAGAAGACCAGGAAGGCGACGAAGGCGCCGGTGCCGGAGCCGGAGGAGAGGTAGGACTGCCGGAAGGCGAGGTTGATACCGACGCCGCCGAGCGCGCCGACCGCCCCGATGAGTCCCATGGAGGCCCCGGACAGCCGCCGCCCGTAGGCCACGGCCTCCTCACCGGCGAGCCCCTTGGCGAGGGCCTTGGCCTGGAAGATGCCGGGGATCATCTTGTACGTCGACCCGTTGCCGAGGCCGCTGAGCACGAACAGCACGACGAAGAACGTGACGAACAGCGGCAGCGACTTCTGCAGGCCGGCGACGACGAGGAGGGCGGTGGCGGTGGCCATGCCGACGTAGTTCCAGAGCGTGATCCGCGCCCCGCCGTACTTGTCGGCGAGCCATCCGCCGACGGGCCGGATGAGGGAGCCGAGCAGCGGACCGATGAAGGTGAGGTACGCGGCCTGGAGCGGCGTACGGCCGAACTGGACCTGGAGCACCTGCCCGAAGGCGAACGCGTACCCGATGAACGACCCGAACGTCCCGACGTAGAGGAAGGACATGATCCAGGTGTGGGCGTCCTTCGCGGCGTCGATCGCCGCGCCGGTGTCGTTCTTCACGGTGGCGAGGTTGTCCATGAAGACCGCGGCGAGGACGGCGGCCAGGAGGATCAGCGGGATGTAGATGCCGAGCAGCACGCGCGGCCCGCCGCCGGCCCCGATGACCGCGAGCGCGACCAGCTGGATGACGGGCACACCGATGTTGCCGCCGCCCGCGTTGAGCCCGAGCGCCCACCCCTTCTTCTTCAACGGGAAGAAGGCGTTGATGTTGGTCATGGAGGAGGCGAAGTTCCCGCCGCCGATGCCGGCCAGCAGGCCGACGAGGAGGAAGGTGTCGAAGGACGTCCCCGGCTTCATCACCGCGAAGGCGGCGACGGTCGGGACGAGCAGCAGCGCGGCGGAGACGATCGTCCAGTTCCGGCCGCCGAAGAGCGCGACGGCGAAGGTGTACGGCACCCGGACGACGGCGCCGACCAGGGTGACCATGGAGGTCAGCAGGAACTTGTCGGCCGGGGTCAGGCCGTACTCGGGGCCCATGAACAGCACCAGCACGGACCACATGGTCCAGATCGAGAACCCGATGTGCTCGGACAGGACCGAGAAGATCAGGTTCCGCCGTGCGACCTTCTCGCCGGTCGCGTTCCAGAACGCCTCGTCCTCCGGATCCCACTCCTGGATCCAGCGACTGCGTGAGGTAGGGGCTGGGGCTGTCATGACGCCTCCACGGTGCTCCGCGTGCTCGGTCTTCCGACTCCGGATGAGTGACTGAGCCCGAAGGTAGGGAGACGGAGTTTCCGCACTGTGGCCACGGGTGACCGGAAGGGAACGTTGCTCTCACCCTGGCGGGAGGACGGGTGAGAGGTCGGGGGCGGAGGGCGGAGGCGCCGGGGAGGAGGACTCAGCGGGACGAGGGGTAGGGAGGCTGCTGGGGCGGGGTGTAGGGCCCGTAGGGGCCGGGGGGCTGCTGCGGGGGCGGGGCGTAGGGGCCAGGGGCGGGCGGGGCGGGCGGCTGCTGGCCGTACGGGGGCTGCGCGCCGTACGGGCCGTAGGGACCGGGCTGCTGCGGCCATGGCTGCTGGTACTGGGGTTGCTGCCACGGTTGCTGGGGCTGCTGGACCGGGGCCGGCTGCATCGGCATTTGCACCGGCATCGGCATCGGCGTGCCCGGCGGCAGATACCGCACCCGGCCGCTCTCCTCCCTCACCGGCACGAACCCGGCGGCCTGGAGGCGCTGCGCGAACTTGGCGTTGCGCCCGCGCGTGACGAAGAACCCGAGTCCCATGACCGCCATGAGGATGACCCACACGACACCGGCGACGACGAAGGCCCCCGCACTCCCGCCGGCCCGCGCCGCGGCCAGCACCAGCCCGAGGGTGATACCGCCGGCCCCGAACAGCATCCGCTTCTCGGCGTTCTTGCCGGTGAGGTCGAACTGGATGCGGGCCTTGAGGAGTTCGACGGCGTCGGGAACGAGGGGCGGCAGGGAGACACCGTCGGCGGCGTTCGGATACTGCGCCCAGTTCTGCGCGGCGCGGGCCCGGCCCTGCGGGCTGTGGTCGGGCACGATCAGCAACTTGAGGACGTTGTTGCGGGAGCCGGCGTGGCGGGCGTCGGCGTACTCGTAGCCGAACTGCTGGGCGATGAAGGCCAGCCGGGCGAGCTTCTTCACGGAGGACCAGGGGTTGGTGAGCTCGACGGGCTCGCCGCCGGCCATCAACTGGAACATCTTCCGCACCTGCCGCGTGCTCACAGCATCCACTCCCCGTTGACTGAGCCACTCTTTTCACTTCCGCAACCGGGAAAGTTTTCCATGCGGCAGGCCACGAGGGGACCGCTACCGAGCGGATTGACCGGAGCTTGACCTGTCCACCTCGAACCACAACAGCTTCCCGGCGCCACGGTCCAGTGGACCGCCGTCCCTGATGGGCCAGCCGCCCCACGAGTCGGCGTACTCCTGCACGAGGTGCAGCCCGCGCCCCTCTTCGGCATCCGCCGGGGCGAGCGTGACACGGTCCGACGGCGGTGCACCGAAGGGGGCCGGGACGCGCGGATGACTGTCCCAGACACCGACCCGCAACCGGCCGTCGGGCAGGGCGGTCAGCCGGAGGGAGGCGGGGCCGTTCGTGTGCCGGTAGGCGTTGGTGACCAGTTCGGACGTCAACAGCTCGACCACGTCGAGGATTTCGTGCCTGCCATGGCCGCCGAGTGCCGCCCGTACGGTCATACGTGCGACGCGTGCCGCGCGCGGATCATGGGGCAGGCGAAGGGCGTACGCCCAGGTGTCGGGCAGGGATACGGTTCCCATGGTGACCTCCAGCGAGAGAGGGGGAGGCGGATCGGGCTCAACGACCGCGCCGGGCGGTGGCTCTGCCGTGGGTGGTGCGCTTCCGGCTTATGGGCGGGGGGAGTTGAGCGAGGCAGAACCCACCATAGGGCGTGGCGATGTCATAATTAACATCGACCAAGGGAAAGGGTTAACAATTCCCTCCTGTGGGTGACCCATGGGCAACGCGATGACGAGAGAGGCTTCAGTGCCGCCCAGCACCACTCCCACCCTGCGCCAGCAGCGCCTTGGCGCCGAGCTGCGCAAGATCAGGGAGCACTCGGGACTCACGTCCACTGCCGCTGCGGGACTGCTGGGCCTCAAGCAGGCACAGGTCAGCAACATCGAGTCAGGCCGTTACGCCGTCAGTGCCGACCGCGTACGCACCTTTGCGCGCACATACAGCTGCGCGGACACCGCACTGGTCGAGGCCCTCGCTGCGATGACCGGCGGACGCAAGCGCGGCTGGTGGGACGATTACCGGGATCACCTGCCCGCCGGGCTGATCGATCTGGCTGAACTGGAGCACTACGCAGCCGAGGTGCGGGTGGCCCTCGTCATCCACATCCCCGCCCTGCTTCAGACCACCGACCACGCCCGTGCACTCTTCCGCGCGGTTTTCCCGCCCCTCCAGCAGTACGAAGTCGAGCACCGTCTCACCCACCGCATCAAGCGGCAGGGCGTTCTCCACCGAGAGAATCCCACCCCCTACACCGCGACCATTCACGAGGCCGCACTCAGAATGGGGTTCGGCGGCCGGGACGTAGCCGCCGCTCAGCTCAAGCACCTTGTCGGCATGAGCGAACTCCCTCACATCGCCATTCGGGTCATCCCCTTCGGCAAGGCGAGCTTCCACGGCACCGGCCAGGGAATCGACTACGTCGCTGGAGCGGTACCCCAGCTCGACACAGTGCAGCTGGACACCCACCATGGCTGTGAATTCCTCGATGGCGAGGCGCAGTTGAACAAGTACCGTGCAGTGGTGGACCACATGGAGGCGAGCGCACTCAGCCCCGAAGCGTCCCGAGACCTCATCCACCACATCGCACAAGACCTCTGAGGAACCCCACCATGCCTGAACTCGTCTGGCAGAAATCCACCTACAGCGGCGACGCCTCGAACTGCGTCGAAATAGCCACCACCCCCACCACGATCCACATCCGCGACTCCAAGGCCTCCGCGGGCCCTCAGCTCACCGTCGCCCCCTCCACCTGGGCCCACTTCGTCTCCTGCGTAGTACGCCCGAAGCCCTGATGCTGCCGGTTCGCGTTACGTCACCGGCCTGGTGAAGCCATGGGAACGGACATCCACGGCTGGATCGAGTGCCGCGCCTGGCGGGAAGGCCTGAACCCCGCCGAGACGGCTTGGTCGCCGGCGATCAGCTTGTCGATGCTGGGCATGCCGAGGGACTACGACGCCTTCGCCTGCCTCTTCGGCGTACGCGACTTCCACGGCACGTGGCGCCCGGTGGCAGCGAACCGAGGCCTCCCACCGGACACGTCCCCCGAGGTGCGGGAGGATCACGCCACCTGGTCCGGTTCGGCCTTCGCGGAGACCTGGCTGTCCTGGCCGGAGGTGACGTCGATCGACTGGACGGAACCGGCACTCCCCCGCGTCACTCACGTCGCCCGCTACCACCGCGTCGAGGACGGCACCCTCCGTCTGCTCCACACCCACGAATGGAGCCGGGCCTTCGCCCGAGCAAGCGGAATCAACACACTGACGACATCACCGACCGACCTGGCGGACCTCTGGCCTGAAGGCACGGAATGGACGACGGCCACCACGCTCTACCGAGCCGAACGCTCCCGCCGCCGTGACGCGGTCCCGGCGGATGGGCCATGGGCCCCGGTATCGACGGTCATGGAGACGCTGGCCGGAGTGCACGGCGAGGAGAACGTACGGCTGGTGGCGTGGTTCGACGAGTGACGCCCCTTCTACCCGGCCTCCTGCCCGGCCTTCGTCACGGCTGACACTCGGCGCTGCCGACCTCCGACGTGATGCTGCCGATCACCCAGACGCCCTTCGCGTTCTTCTTGAGACCGGTCCGATAGCCGACGTAACTCTTCGCGGTGACCTCGGTCTTCCGGACCTTGTCGGACGTGAGGTACTTGACGTAGGCCTTGCCCTGGTCCTCGCAGTAGCTGAAGGAGGCGGTGCCGTCCTTCGCGACCGCGACAACGGGGTCGTAGAAGCGGTACGCACCCGTGAGGCCGGCCTTGTGGTCCACGTAGTTCTGGATGAACTTCCGCGTCCCCGCGGCGGCTTCACCGTCGTAGAAATAGCGGTACGCCTCGTCGAGCGCGTCCTGGCGGACGATCGCGAGATCCACCGCCTTGATGGACCGCTCGCTGTCCGCCAGCACCGCGTCCTTGTCGGCATCGCCGGTCGCGGGCCAGTCGAAGCGGTACGACAGATCGGCCGGCATGTCGATCACCGGCCGCCCGTCCGAGCCTGCCGAAGCAGCGGTGCCGGAGGCATCGGAGGCGGAAGCGGAGGGGTTGGTCGTCCCCGAACCGCCGGCGCCTGCCCCCTCCCCGTCCGTTTCCGACTCCCCACCGCATCCGGCAAGAGCGAGCAACAGCACGCCTGCCAGACCGACGCCTACCGCCCTCGTTACGGCTGGCACGCCTTGTCACCCCTGTTCGAGACGATGTCGGTGGTCTGCCAGACGCCGTCGGCGTTCTTGACGAGTCTGGTGTGGTAGAGCACGTAGGAGTTCGCGGTGGTCGGCGTTTCGTTGACCTTTCCGGTCGTCCTGTTCTTGATGAACGACTTGCTCTCGTCGGAGCAATAGGTGACGGATGCGTCCTTGGCGCCGGACAGTGTCACCTTCCGGTCGAAGAAGCGGGTCTCGCCGATCCAGGTGTCCTTTTTCTTCAGGTAACCATTGACGTACGTGATCGACGCGCCCAGCGCTTTCCCGGTGTTGTAGTACCCGAGGGCCTTCGTACCCGTGCTCTGATTGAAGATCGCCTCGTCAATGGAGTTGACGCTCAGGGCACTGTCCGCGAGAACCGCGTCCTTGGTCGCATCACCGGACTTCGTGTCCTCGAAGACGTTCTTGGCGGTGGCGGGAAAGGTGATCTCCGGGCGCCCGTCGCCGGTCGACGGCGCGGAAGTCGGGGACGCAGAAGTCGGGGACGCGGAGGCCGAGTCCGTCGTACCGGCGCCGCTGCTGTCGCTTGCCTTCGCGTCTTCCTCGCCACCACCGCATCCGGCCAGCAGGAGTACAACCGCCACGGCACCGACAGCGGCCGTACCGGACTTGCGCGGGACAGATGACCTCAGGGCCGGCACTCGGCACTCCCCCTCTGCGACGTCAGCTTCTCGGTGATCCAGACGCCCTGCCTGCCGGCCCGAAGCAGGCTGCGGTAGAGGACGTAGCTGTCGTTCGACGGTGTGTTCACGTCGGTTTTTCCGGTCTTCAGGCTCTTGTTGAAGGCCTTGGTCTGGTCCTCGCAGTAGACGAGACCTGCGGTCCCGTCCGCGTTGATCTCGACCTTGGCGTCGAAGAAGCGCTTCGTCCCGGTGATCCGGTCCTGGTAGTCCACGAACTCCTGGATGAACTTCTGGCTCCCCGCGGCCGCTTCGCCCTCCGAGTAGAACCGGTAGGCCTTGTCGAGCGGATCCTGGTCGGCGATCGCCAGGTCCACCGCCTTGATGAACTGCTCGGTGTCGCCGAGAACCGCGTCCTTCTTCCCGTCACCCGTCTTCGGCCAGTCGAAGGTGTACGACAGGTCGGACGGCAGCTTGATCTCCGGCCGTTCGGCCGCGGTCACCACCGTCGCGCCGGTCGAGGCCGAGGTCTTCGGAGTGGCCTCCGTCGCTCCTGCCGTTGTCGGCTTGTCGTCCGCCTTCGACCCACCGCCGCCGCATCCGGCGAGCAGAAGCACACCCGCCAGACCGACACCGACAGCCCTCGTTACGGCTGGCACCGAGCCGCCCCCCTGACGGAAATGATCTGCGACGTCTGCCAGACACCGTCGGCGTTCTTGTCGAGCCTGGTGTTGTACGAGACGTAGCTGTTCTTGGTGACAGGCGTCTTATCGATCTTTTTGGTCTTCTTGTCCCTGCTGAAGCCCTTGCTCTCGTCACCGCAGAAGGTGAGGATCGCTGACGTCTTGCTCGTGAGCGTCACCTTGCGGTCGTAGTACCGGGCCACGCCGGTGATCGTGGCGTCGGCCTTCTTCCACTGGGCGACCCAGGACAACGTGGCCTCAAGGGCCTTACCCGTGTTGTAGTACGCGATTCCCTCGCCCTTGGGATCTGTCCCGGCGATCGCGGCGTCGGTGGCTCGCACCCCCTCGGCACTGTCCGCGAGCACCGCGTCCTTCACGGGATCACCCGTCCGGGAATCCTCGAAGGTCAGGGTGAGATCAGCGGGCAGTTCGAACTTCGGACGGCCGGTCGTGATCTCCGACACCGAAACGCTGGGCGAGACCGACGCCCCGGTCCTTGTGGCCGACGGCGAGGCCTCGTCCGCGGCTTCCGCTCCGCCACCGCCGTTCCCACCACACCCGGCAAGGAGGAGTACGGCTGTCAGGCCGACTGCGGCTGTCGTGGGCAGACGGGAACGACGGTTCACGAGAGGCTCCTGGTCGGGCGGCTGGGATGTGTCATGAGGTATCGCTCGCGCTCGGCTCATCGGCTAACCGGTGCAGGCCTTGTCACTGCGGTGGGAGGTGAGGGCTGCGGTCTGCCACACGCCCGAACCGCTCTTCACCAGACGCGTGTTGTACAGCACGTACGGACTCTGGTCCGACGGTGTCCGGTCGACCTTTCCGGTCTTGCGGTTCCTGTTGAAGCCCTTGCTCTCGTCCGAGCAGTAGAGAACCGTCGCCGTCGTCCCTCCGGACGGCAGGGTGACCTTGGGCGCGTAGTAGCGGGTGGTGCCGGTGAAGGAGAGGTTGGCGTCCAGGTACTCCCGGATCCAGGCGACGGCGCCGCTCAACGCCTTGTCCCGGTAGTAGAAGGACAGGCCCGGTGCGCCCGTGTCGCCGCGCAGGATGGCGTCGTTCGTCGCATCGATGCGTGCGGCGGTGTCGGTGAGGACGGCGTCCTTCGCGGCATCGCCGGTCTTCCAGCCGACGTACCTGTCCGTCACGTCCGACGGAAGCGTGACCTGCGGACGGCCGGACGAAGAGGACGCCGACGCGCTCGACGAAACGGACGCCGATGCCACCGCGTCCGCGCCCTTGTCGTGCGACTTCGAATCGCTGCCCACTCCGCCGCCTCCGCCACAGCCGGCCAACAGCAGCGCGGCCATCACCCCGGCGGCAGTTGTCGTGAGCAGGCGGGAACGGCGGGTCACGAGAGGCTCCTGGTGGGGCGGATGAGGTCTAAGAAAACCGCAGACACGATAGCGGGGCACGGTTGGCTACCGCAAAGGATTGTCGGCCGGGCAACGAGCGGCCTGTCCGTCCCTGGAACAGGCTGCCTTGCTCCCGGATACGGCAGTTGAGGGGACGAATACGACACCGGGATCAATGCATCAACCGCCTGAAGCAGTGGCGCGGCCTGGCCATGCGGACCGACAGACTCGCCATCGCCTACCAGGCCGCACTCCACCTTGCCGCGATCCTCGTCTGGACCCGACGCTGACAACTCAGGCGCGCTCCCTGCGGCCTGGGGGGAATTCGTTGCCGTCGCAGTCAGAGACCGTCGCGAACCAGGACGTGGCCCAGACGGTGAGACAGCCAGTCTCGTGGATCGTCTCGAACGGGTGGTCATTCCACGTCCCATAGGAGGTGATGTACACAGCCTCCCCGGGCTTCAGCCAGTAGTCCTGCCCGAACGGCTCGAGCCACAGCTGCAAATGCTCCTTGCCGTCGTTCTGCACCAGTAGCGGCACCGGGTTCCCCAGCTGCTGGATCGCCTCGAAGCCAAGGTCTCCAGCCTTGGGCATGTTCGTCTTCAGCGGATCGATGATCCGGTCGATTTCCGCCCGCTGAACCGAGTCCCGTCCGTCCACGTGATCATTGTGACCTTGTCCCGCGGCCGAGAACAGCCCGGCCACAAACTGGATGAGCTGCATCAAGACTCACTCAAATCGCCCCGCACAGTGGACAGCCCCCAGCTGGTCCATTCATCAAGGAGACACGGCCTTGGCCGGCCCTCGGCGAGGCCTCCCCCGGTCTCCCCGCCGCCGGGTTACGGCTGGCACTTGTCGGCACCACGAGTAGACACGATCTTCATGAGTTCCCAGACTCCCGTGCCGTTCTTCTCGACCTGGACGCCGTACGCGACATAACTGTCCTTGTTGGGCTTCGTTTTTTGGACCTCACCGGTCTTGACGACCTTGTTGAAGCCCTTGCTCTCGTCGCCGCAATAGGTCAGCGACGCCTTGGTCCTGGACTCGACGGTGACCTGTCGGTCGTAGTAGCGGACGGTTCCGGTGACCGTCAGTCCCCCGTCCACGAAGGACTGCACCCACTGCTGAGCCGCCGCGGCGCCCTCTCCCTCCGTGTAGTACTCCAGAGCGGGGAGGCGGGGATTCCGGGCAACGATGGCCATGTCGAGGGCCCGGACGAACTCCGCGTTGTCCTTGAGGATCGCGTCCTTGACCGGGTCGGAGTCCCGTTCGGGAGCGAAGGTGAGCGTGTCCTCGGCGGGCAACTCGATCTTCGGCCGTCCCGACTCGGTCGGCGAAGCCGAAATCGAAGCCGAAGCGCCGGCAGAGACCGACGCCGACGTCCCCGTGCTCGCCCCCTTGTCGTTCGACTCCGCGCCGTCCCCTCCCCCGCACCCAGCCAGCAGCAGCGCGGCCGTCACACCAGCCGTGGCAGTCGTCAGCGGGCGAAGGCGGTAGATCACAGTGGGCTCCTGGTGTGGCAGGCGATGTCGAAGAAGGCAGCGGAAACGGTAGCCGGGACCAGGGGCACCAGCGCAATTGGCCGCATCTGCTTGCCAAAGGATGCACAAGCAGGGCATGGGAACATCAGTCGGTCTGCCTTCAGCGGGCATTGCTGCCTTCCGTTCCGCGGCAGCCGGGTCGGCGGGGTCACTTCCAGTGCAGCGACTTGGCGACCGCCTCGAACAGATCGACCATGGCATCGGCGAACATGTCCAGGGAGGTCGAGAAGGTGAGCAGCAGGACGGCCCGGGTGTTCGGCACCCTGACCGCGTAGTCCACCACGGTCACGGGCAGTTGGTTGCCGGTCGGGTCTTCGGCGTCCGGAACCTTGCGGGTACGCCGCATCGTCGCGGGTCCGGCGAAGGGGAGAACGACCTCGGTGACCTGCTGGGACCGGCCCTTCGCTTCGAGGCGGACGCCCTCCCCGGCCGGGACCACTGTGACGAGGAGCGAGGAGGAGAGGGGCACCGGTCCGATGGAGGTCGTCGAGATGTAGAGTTCGACGCCGCCGTTCTCGTAACCTTCTTCCGCGCGCGCACCTACGGCCTTGGTGAATTCCCGCTTGAGGAGCACGGCGTCGTCCTGACCATCGAATACCCGATCGGCCAGGGCGCGAATGGGCGCTTTCCAGCCGTCGGGTTCGAGTGGAATCCTGAACCAGCCGTCCGGAACGAGCAGGCCGTAGTCACCCGGAGGGTGAATCTCACCGTCGGTGCGGCCGTCGGCGACGGCGTCCGGCATTCCTCAGCCTTCCTTGATCTCGGCGAGTTCCAGGGACTCGGCCAGTGTCTGTGCCAACTCCAGGAGCGCTTCGCTGAAGACGAGATTCGTCCATGTCATACGGAAGACAAGGATGTTGTCGACCTGCGACGGAAGCACCGCATAGGTGACCGTCTCCATCATCGTCTTCTTCTTGAAGAGCGAACCGGTCTCGACCGAGAGGAGTTCCTGAACGCGTACACCTGGGCCGGCCGGCAGGTTCACCTCGGTCACGCTGCGGCGCTCGGGGGACGTGGGCAGCACTGCTTCCAGGAGATCCGGAAGACGGTCCGTGGAACGGTATCCGTCCCCGTCGAAGTCGTGCACCTCGTAGACGGCGGTCAACGCCTTGGCCGCATCGATCACATAGGCATAGGCGAAGGTGGGGTCACCCAGATCAGCCGTGGCCGCCACCCGGGCCAGTACCGAGGCCAGTTCGCGGATTTCACCCCGGGGAGCATCCGTGCCCAGATACTCCCGGGCAGCCTGCTTGGCCCACTTCTCGAACTCCGCGTTCTCTCCCACGGGGAGTCTGATACTGCCCTCCGGCTCGGAGATCAGGCACTGCCACAGCACGTCGTCACTCACGTGGTAATCCTTCTGACCGTCACGAGCCCACCGTCCAAGCGGTCTTCCACTTGTTGTACGGGTTGTCCCACTCCGTGAGGCCGTGAAGCTTGTCATTGCCGTCGATAGCGGTCGCCGCGGCAGTGTAACCGAGCCACCTCTGCCCGGCGGATCGTACATAGTCGGTGAACTTCACACCGCCCATGCTTTCGAACTTACCGAGAATCGGCACCTCTTTGAGTGCCTTGCCGGACTCGACCCATTCCGGATTGCCGAACGGCCGGGCTCCCCGCCAAGCATCCCTTCCGAAGAGTTTCCCGACGTCCTTGAAGTCCCTGAGGCCCTTCACGGCGTCTGCCGTGTCCTGATAGATCGCCTTGGGATTCAGGACGTGCTTGAACTCCCCGAGCTTTCCGAAGCCTCCCGGCAAGTCGCCCGCGAGTCTGCGTGACGCATCTTCGGCGGCCTGGTTGGCGAGCTTGGTGGCCTTGCCCTTCAGCGTGTTGGCGGCCTTCGCCGATCTGCCGGTCAGCGAGTTGGCGGCGAGGAAGTCCGCGCGCGCGGAGCGGCTCGCCGTCTGCACACCCCGCACGCCCGCCGCAGCCGCCTTGCCCGCGCTCAGCGCGGCCCGCCCCAAACCGAGCGTGAGCAGCGCCACGCCGTCCAGGACCAGGTCGGCGATGCTCGCGTCTCCCGAGAAGACGAGCACCAGGTGGCAGGCGAGGGACACCACGGTCGCGAGCAGGGCGATCGCGTCCAGTACACCTGCCAGCGCCCAGCCGATCACCGGGATCCAGCCCACCAAAAGTGAGGCGAGGGCGCAGGCCGTCGCCACCCAGCCGGCGATGTCCGCGATGCTCTTGAGCGCTCCCTTGATGTTCTCCCAGGTGGAGTCCTTCAGTTTGTCGTGGTCGATGAGCGCCTCAAGAGCGCGGGCCGCCTTCTCCCCCGCCCGGTTGCGGGCGTTCTTGGCGGCGTGCACCCGCTTGACGGCGTCGTTGATACGACCGTCGACCTCGTCCCGCTTCGTGGTCAGGTCGTGCTTCTGCTGCTCGTAGTCGCCCGCGGACTTGTCCAGGGCGTCGAGCGACTTGTCGAGACGGTCCCGCTCCTCACGGTCCCGCTCGGCGTCGTTGCGGGCCTTGTCCGCGGCCTGCTGGGAGGAGGCCAGGACGGAGGCGTACTTCTCGTCCGGCTGGTCCGTCTGCTCGCCCAGGAGGTCGGCAGCCGTCTCGAAACGGTCCAGGACCTGCTTCAGCCGTCCGACAGTTCCCTCGGCCGTCTTGCGGAACTCGTCCGCGGCATCGCTCTGCCAGCCGTCCACACCGCACAGGGCTTCGATGTTGCCCGTCTGCCTTCTGATGGCATCGGCCACCGAGCGGAATCGCCGGCCCAGCTTCGCCACGGCATCGGGGTCACCGGACACCGGGTCGGAGTCCAGCTCGACCGGTGTCCAGTCCTTCGGTCGGGACATCATCCCCCTTGCTTGCCGCTAGGGCTGCTTCTCCTGTTTGCGGACAGCATTGGCGAGGTCGGTGTCTATCTGCTCGTAGGCCTGGGCCGCGGCCTTCGTGATTCCCGCGAGCTTGGACAACTCCCCTTCGAGTTTCCCCCGCTTGTAGTCCCAGTTGTCGGCGAAGTCGTCGAGCCGGTCCGTGAGTTCCTCATGGCCGACGACTTCTCGGCTCCAGCCGTACGTGTCCTTGTCGTCGAGGCTCTGCAGCTCCTCGACGATCTTCTCGATGCCCGTGGCCACGCTCTTGAGCACGTCGAGATCGTCGATCCTGGTCCTGTCACCCACGACGCCCCCTACGGCCGGAGGGCTCCGGCCGGCCACCACTCACCTGTTGACGGACTGGATCTCCTGCACGACGACATCCTGAGACCGGCCGAAGGTGCCGTCGGGCAGTTTGTCGCCGCCGCCGTCGCTGCCGGTCCAGCTGATCTGCCAGGTGACCGTGGCCTTCAGCTGGTACGAGCCGTCGCCGGACGAGTGGAGGTACTTCACTCCACAGGGTGGCGTCCTGTCGGCGTCACCCGTGCTGTACTTCTCCCCCACCGTGCCGTTGTCGATCTCGCAGACACCCGACGCCGGGTAGGTGACCGCGTCGGACGTACCCGGGTCGATCTTGAGGGCGACGGGTCTGGCGGTCGTCGTCGCCCACATGCCCAGGGCGTCGATACGCGCGGTGACCGACACCGGCTTGAACGTCGCCCCGTCCAGCCACGCCCACGTGGGGAGGTTGACCTTTGTCGTGTTCGCGGGCGCCAGACTCACGTCCTTGGTGGGCACGCGGATTTCGTTGTACGCCAGTTTGGCAAGAATCTCAGGTGTGACGGTGTTCGCGATGTTGGCCGGCGGGTCGTCGCCGGTAGCCACCCAGAAGTAGGGCTCATCGCATTTGTCCCAGCCGGGCGGGAAGGACTTGTTGACGTACGAGTCCCACCAGTAGCCCTTGCCGGTCTCGTCCTTGTTGAAGTCCTTGTAGGGGTGGCCGTTGACGTACCGGTCCCGCTGAGTCGCGTCCCACGCGTCACCGGTCGAACCGGCCTCCCAGATCGGCTCCAGGTACGCCTGCAGATCCGCCGGGGAGTACTTCGGGGCGTACCAGCACGCCGGCGGGGTCCAAGACGTGATGGGAGTGACGGGGCCGACGGAACTACCCGAGCCGTTCTTGGAACGGTCGTACTGGATCACACCGACGGTCGAGGAGAGCTTGCCGTCCGGGGACGAGTTTCCGTGCTCCTGTGTTTGACCGTTGCTCCCGTGATCGTCAAGGTCGGCATAAGCCGTCTGTGACGCGAAAACGGGAGCGCCGACAAGCGTCAGAACTATTGTGACCTTCGCCAACTTCCCTACGGCTGGCACGCCTTGTCCCCCCTGTTGGAAACGATGTCGGTGGTCTGCCAGACACCTTCAGCGTTCTTGACCAATTTGGTGTGGTAAAGCACGTAGGACCTTGAGGTCGCCGGCGACTTGTCGACCTTCTTGGTCTTCTTGTTCTTGATGAAGGCCTTGCTCTCGTCGGAGCAGTAGGTGACATAAGCCTGGTTCGCGCCGGAAAGGGTCACCTTACGGTCGAAGAAACGGACTTCCCCGATCCATGTGTCGCCGTCATCGATGTAACCCTGCACGTATGTGATCGACGACTCCAAGGCCTTTCCGGTGTTGTAGAACCCCAGTGCCTCAGTAGCGGTGCTCCCCTTGAAAATCGCCTCGTCCACGGAGTTGGTACCGAGAGCGCTGTCAGCGAGGACCGCATCCTTCGCGACATCTCCCGTCTTCGCGTCTTCGAAGACGTTCTTGGACTCGGAAGGGAACGTGATCTTCGGACGACCCGCGACCTCGGACGCCGAAGCACTCGGCGACGCCGAAGCCGAAGCCCCCGTGTCCGCGCCCGCGATCTTGTCGTTCGAGTCGGACTTGTCTCCGTCTCCTCCGCCGCAGCCGGCAAGCAGGAGCGCGGCCGTCACACCGGCGGTGACTGTCGTGAGCAGGCGGCGGGAACGGCGGGTCACGGTGGGCTCCTGGTGGGGCGGTTGGGGTCTGCGAAGCAGCGAATACGGTATCGGGGCCCATCCGGAACGCACCAGAGCGATTTACTGCGACCCGCCCGCACGAAACCCGTATAGCAGATCATAGTCGGGCAACTCAACGCCCTCACCACAGCTTTGGTGCCGTCCCGTGACATCGCGACGCCCCTCAGTTGACCCACGCAAAGGACTGTTGACCGGGTCAGGCAGCCCGGAGGCGGCGTCGGCTCCCGCGTGCCGATCACGGACCACCCTTCACCTCAAACCGGCCTGGCCTGTAACTTCACGTGTGCACAGGTTTGTTGATGGGGCGGACGCGACGGGGGTTGCGGGGTTATGGCGGGGTACCGACCGGCGGACTGGCATCCACTCGACCTCGACAGGGACCCGACCCCGGGCGACCCGCAACGCGTCCGTTCCCTCGCCACACAGCTCCACGATTTCGCCGACGACGTCTCCGACGCCCTGCGCCTGGTCAAGGGCATGGCCGGCGAGGACACCCTGCTCCAGTGGGCGGGCAAGTCCGCGGACGTCTTCAAGGAGCAGTTCAAGGACGTTCCGAAGAACCTGAAGAAGCTGAAGAAGTCGTACGAGATGTGCGGCGACGCGCTGACGGACTACTGGCCGAAGCTGGAGCGTGCGCAGGCCTTGGCGGACAAGGCGCTCGCCAAGGCGAAGGAAGCCCAGTCCGATCTCTCCTCCGCCAAGTCCCGGCTGTCCTCGGCCGATTCGTGGGTGACCCGCGCCGGCAAAGAAGCGGACAAGTACAAGGACGATCCCACCGGCAGCAAGTCGGACGGTGACAAGCCGGACGAGGCGAAGGTGCGGGCCGCCACCCGCGACGTGCAGAGCGCCAAGTCCGCCCACACCACAGCCCAGTCGGACGTCACCACCGCCCAGAACGCCCTCGATGCCGCGAAGAAGATGGCCGAGGACGCCCGGAAGATGCGGGACGACGCGGCGGGTGAGGCGAAGCGGAAGATCGACGAGGCCTCCGACGCGGGGATCCCGAACCGGCACTGGTGGCAGGACGTCGGTCACTGGTTCGAGGACAACTGGGACACCATCGTCACCGTCTGCAAGGTCGTCGTCGCGGTCGTCGGCATCATCGCGCTGATCATCGGCGGGCCGATCCTCGGTGCGATCGTCCTCGTCGCCGCGCTCGTCGTGCTCGCGGACACGCTCTACAAATACTCCAAAGGGCAAGCGTCCCTATGGGATGTCGCCTTTGCCGCCCTGGACTGCATACCCGGCGGCAAGGGCATCACCAGCCTCGGCAAACTCGCCAAGGGAATGAAGGGGCTGAAGAACCTCAAGGGCGGGTTGAAGGGTATGGAGCTGGCCCTGAAGGGGATGGGGCCAAGGCTCAAGGGCCTGGGCCGGGAGATGAAGAGTCTCTTCACCTGCGGCGACCCCATCGACATGGCCACCGGGCAGATGGTCATGTCGATCGCGGACCTGTCCCTGCCCGGTGTCCTGCCGGTCGTCGTGGAGCGCAGCCACCGCACCGGAGTTCAGGCCGGCGGCTGGTTCGGACCGAATTGGACTTCGACGCTTGATCAACGGCTGATCTTCGACGATGACGGCATCCGGTTCGTCGCGTCCGATGGCACTGTCCTGTACTACGCGATTCCGGAGCCGGGGGAAACGACGGGTCCGGTACTCGGCCCCCACTGGCCGCTCACGCAGGGCGGTTCGCCCGACGCGAGCTTCGCACTGCGGCAGCCGGAGACGGACACGACGCTGCGGTTCCGCCGCGTACCGGGCGGCCCGGCGAATGAACTCCCCCTGGTCGGTGTGCAGGACCGCCACGGCAACACACTCACCCTGCACCACGCCGAGGACGGCTCCCCGTCGGAACTGATCCATCACGGGGGGTACCGCGTCGGCATCAGCACGGCGGGCGGCCGGGTGACGGCCCTGGCTCTCCTCAGCGCGCCCGGCGAGCCCACACTCCTGAGATACGGATACGACGCGGACGGCCGTCTCACGGACGTCGTCGACTCCTCTTCCGTACCTCAGCGCTACAGCTACGACGAGCGGCTGCGCGTCACGGGCTGGCAGAGCAGAACAGGCGACTGGTACCGCTACGCATACGACGACGACGACCGCTGCGTCCGCACGGGCGGTGACGACGGCGTACTCAGCTACCGCTACCACTACGACACCGACACCCGCACCACGACGGCCACGGACTCCCTGGGCCACTCGATCACCTACGTGTTCGACGAGAACCACCGTCCCCTGCGCGAGACCGACCCGCTGGGGCACAGCACCCTGCGCGACTGGGACGATCTCGGTCGGCTCGTGGCACAGACCGATCCGCTCGGTCACACCACACGCCACGGTTACGACGCTGCTGGGAACCTGACCCGGACCGTGCGCCCGGACGGCGCCGTGGTGTCGTTGGAGTACGACGACTTCGGCCACGTCACCAAGGTGACGCAGCCCGACGGCAGCGTGTGGGAGTCGGTCTACGACGAGTGGGGCAACCGTGTGGCGGTCACCGACCCCCTGGGCGCCACGACGGCCTTCACCTTCGACGAACGAGGCGGCCTCACCGGCATCGTCGACGCACTCGGCGAGCGCCAGCAGACGCTCGTCAACGATGCCGCGGGCCTGGTCGTCGGCGTCACCGACGTCCTGGGGGCGACCGAGAGACTCGCTCGGGACGCCTTCGGCCGTATCACCGAACTCACTGACGGCTTCGGCGCGGTCACGCGAGTGGGCTGGACCCTGGAAGGGCAGCTCGCGTGGCGCCACCTCCCCAATGGGAGCACCGAGCAGTGGACGTACGACGCCGAGGGCAACCCCCTGGAGTACCGCTCCTCGAACGGCAGGCACACCAGGTACGAGAACACCCACTTCGATCTCTGCACCTTGCGGGAGGACGAGGACGGGAGCGTCGAACGCTTCGCGTACGACAGCGAGCTCAGACTCCGCAGCGTGACCAACGGCGCGGGGATGACCTGGAGTTACGAGTACGACGGGGTCGGCCGGCTGGTCGCCGAGACGGACTTCAACGGCCGTAACCTCACCTACGGCTACGACGCGGCGGGGCGGCTCGTCCAACGGACCAATGGAGCGGGTGAGATCACGCGTCTGCGCCACGACGTCCTCGGAAACGTCGTCGCCATGGACGCCGGCGGCGCCACCACCACGTACGAGTACGACCTGCGCGGCAGACTCGTCGGGGCCAGGAACACCGAGGTCGAGCTGCGCCGGGAACTCGACGCGGCGGGCCGTCTGCTCGCCGAGTCGTGGAACGGCCGGGAGGTCCGCTCCGAGTACGACGCCGCGGGCCGCCGGGTACTGCGCAGGACGCCGAGCGGCGCGGTCACCCGATGGGCCTACCAGCTCGGGAGGCGAGAGGTCGTCCAGCGGATCGGGGAACACGATCTCACCTTCCGGTACGACGTCGCGGGGCGTGAGATCGAGCGGGTGATGGGGGAGGCCGCCCGCTTGACCCAGGACTGGGACAGCGAGGGGCTGCGCACCACCCAGCGAATACTGACCGCAGCCGGTGACACCCGGCAGCGGATCTTCCAGCACCGTGCCGACGGCGCGCTCACCGAGATCCACGACTCCCTCCATGGCCCGCGGACCTTCACCTTCGACCGCTCCGGAAGGGTGACAGCGGTGCACGCCGGCGTCGGCCGGGAGGAGACCTACCGATACGACGCGGTCGGCAACCTCACCGCCTTCACCACGTCGGCAGCCGTCCGGGACGAGGAGACGGGGCCCGGCGATCGCAGCTACTCGGGCACCCTCATCGAGCGTGCCGGCCGAACCCGCTATCACCATGACGATCAGGGCCGGGTCGTCCGCAGAGTCACCGGGCTCATCTCCGGGGGCAGGCGCGAGTGGCACTACGCGTGGAACGCCGAGGACCAGCTCACGGACGTACTGACACCGGACGGCCGTCGCTGGCACTACGTCTACGACCCCGTCGGCAGGCGGGTGGCGAAACAGATGCTCGCCGCCGATGGGACCGTCCTCGACGAGACTCGGTTCTACTGGGACGAGGACGATCTCGCCGAGCAGGCCGCCGGGACCGTCAGTACGGTCTGGGACTGGGCCGGTGGCCCGGCGCCGGTGGGGCAGCGCGTGCGTGAGGCCCGTCCGCTCGGCCCTGGGACGTCCCAGGAGAAGATCGACGAGCGCTTCTACGCCATCGTCACGGATCTTCTGGGCACCCCGACGGAAATGGTGGACACCGAGGGCGGTGTCGTATGGACGCAGTCGTCCACGCTCTGGGGGGTCCCCGTCGTCTCGACGGCAGCCCCGCAGGTCGACTGCCCGCTGCGCTTTCCCGGGCAGTACGTCGACGCGGAGACGGGGCTCCACTACAACCACCACCGCTACTACGAGCCCGGCACCGCCCGTTACCTCAGCCCTGACCCGCTGGGGCGGACCCCGGCCCCGAACCCTCACGCCTATGTGAAGAACCCGCTCCAGTGGAAGGACCCGCTGGGGCTCAAGGCTCCGTGTCTCGTCGATCTCTACCATGGGACGGTCGGCCAGCACGCGGACAGCATCATGGCGAACGGGATCGACATGACGGCCTCGGCCCGCAAGATGGACTTCGGGAAGGGCGGCTTCTACGTCACGAACGATGCCCGGCAGGCCCTGGACTGGGCGAAGAAGCTGGCGGACGGGGGCGGGGTGCCGGCCGTCATCCACTTCAAGGTACCCAAGGCCCAGCTGGAGGGGTTGCGGAGCAAGATCTTCAGCGGGCCGGGGGACGACGTGGCCGAGTTCATCCGGCATAACCGCAACGGTGGCGCCATGCACAACTACGAGCTGGTCGAGGGGCCGATGCTGCGTAACCTCAAGGGATTCCTGAGGGAAGGGAAGCCCCCCGTCCTGAACGGGCACCAGATCGCGATCTTCGGTGACAGGGCCGCCGAGCTCTTCACTGGCTCCATTTTCCGACGAGTAGGACCTCCGACACCATGACAACGGAATTCTTGATGGATCTCGACGAGGGAATGGCCGAGTACTTCCGCGACATCGCGAACGAGATGATCTCGCGGTTCGGTATTTCTCGGGCGGAAGCGGTGGCCAGGATCAACGAGCGGTATCACGACTCGGAGATCTCTGCGTACCCCGATCTCATGTGCCACGAGTTCCCGGAGTTCTGGTCGTACGGCCTGTACTACTACCCGAACGAGTCCGGACGCCTGCCGACCGGTGACGAGGACGACGACGAGGGCTTCGACATGTCCGCCCTGCGCGTCCGCCCCGCGCCTCCGACGGACTCGCCCTACTGGACGCTCGGGACCTGACCGCCCTTCCTCAAGGCGCACACGGGAGGCAACTGCAAGCAAGGGACCATGGATCTCCAGGCCACCGTCACCGCGTTCCCGCGGGCCACGCCGATCGACGGCCTCGACCGTGCCTGGACGTGGCGGCTGAACCCGGTACTGAACTTCGCGGGGGCGCTGACCGGCGACGGCACCCGGCTTCTCCAGATGAACCAGATGGACCAGGTGCGTCGGCGCGACACGGAGAGGACGGCTCGATCGAGACCCTCCACGACGGTACGGTCATCGACCGCTCGTCCGCCGGGGACCTCGCGAGCGCCGTGCACACGGGGGCCGAGCGCTTCGCCGCGCCCCGGCTCCCCCTCCTGCCCGAGGACGACGCGGGGCGAGAGGATCTGGAGAAGTCCCTGAACGAGTTCGGGGACTTCGTGGCACAGCTACGTCGAGGGGAACGCCGGTGAGTATCAGCAGTACCCCCGACCCCTGGGTGCTCCTTGTTCCGGAGGAGTCCGCCGAGCTCCGGCGGCAGTTGTCGGAGCTGACAGCAAAGGGTGGGCGAGTCCACCACTTCGACGCCCGCGATCTGACGACCGCACAGGGAGTCTTCCGCACCTTCGCGGAAACCCTCCGCTTCCCCGGCTACTTCGGCCGGAACTGCGATGCCCTGGTCGACTGCCTGGGCGACCTGTGCGGTGAGGTCACGGGAGGAGGAGTGGGGATCGCGGGCGTCGTGCACGGCGCGGATCTCCTGTTGCAGACCGAACACTTCCCGCTGTTCGTATCGGTTCTCTGCCAAGGCGCCGACCGGGCGAACTCGGCCGTGGACCTCGACGGCGACCCTCTGGACCGACCCGCCCTCGTCGAACACTTCGTCCTCGAATTCCGTGACTTCGACCCCGCGGAGATCGCGGCCCGCGTCGGGCAACCCGACCTGACCGTCACCACGGGGGACGGATTCGTGGGGGCCGCGCTCAATCCCGAGGAATGGCATTGAGAGAGCCCTGAGGCCGCCGCTTCTCAGGTCGCCCGCCGGCGCGCCCGTCCCCGGCGCGTCCCGTCCGGCCACACCCGCACCCTTCTCCCCGCCGCCACGTCCTCCACCCACCCGAACGCCAGCACCGCCGCCGCGAGCAGGGGCCAGACCACCACGAACGTCCAGAAGCCGTACGTCGAGTCCAGCAGGGACGCCGCGCGGTCGGACTCCATGAACGGCAGGTCGTAGGCCGCGTCGATGACCGGGAACGTTGCCATGATCAGCATGTTGTGCCAGAGGTAGATGGTCACCGCGCGGTTGTTGGCGAGGGTGATCGGTCTGTCCCAGCGGCGCAGGCGGCCCGGCAGCTCCCGCCAGGACGGGGAGTACTGCAGCAACAGCACCACGGCCCCGAACGACCAGCACGCCTGTGCCAGGGGAATGTCGTTCAGGTCCCAGCCCTCGGGGCCCGGGTGGCCCGACGCCCACCACAGGCCCACCGCCATCACCAGGCAGGACAGCGAGACCGCCGCATAGCGCGGGACCCGGGCCAGGGCGCCCTCGTGGTGGGCGAAGCCCAGGATCCAGCAGCCGCCGTACACCGCGAAGTCCGTCACGGCGTTGCCCGTCTCGCCGGGGACGGTCACCACTCCCGTGCCGACCACCGCCGTCAGCGCCAGCGGCGCCAGCACCGTCGGCAGCGGCGCCCTGCGGAACGCCCGCAGCAGGAGCGGGGACAGGAGCACGAACCAGAGGTAGGCGCGCAGGTACCACAGCGGGCCCGCCGCCTGTTCCGCCCACGTGTCGTCCAGCAGACCCGAGGCCGAGCCGAGGTGTTCGGGGTAGGGCGGGGCGCCGAACGGGAGGACGTAGTCGATCAGCCTGCCCCAGCCGGCCCAACCGCTCCCCACGTCCGGGTCCTTCAGCGGGTGCCAGCCGGCCATCAGCATCATGGCGAGCAGGACCGCGCTGAACAGCCACAGCGGCGGGAGGAGCCGACGGAGCCTGCCCTGGATCACGTGCGCCGCGGGACGGTCCAGGCTGCGGGCCATCAGCGAGCCCGCCAGCGCGAACATCACGCCCATGGAGGGGAAGAGGATGGTCAGCCAGGGCCAGCCGAACAGGTGGTAGACCACCACCCGGAGCAGGGCCAGGGAGCGGAGCAGGTCCAGGTAGCGGTCCCGGCCGGTGCCGCCCTTCCGCGTCTCGGCCGGAGCCGTCTCGGCCTGTGTCATACCGCCTGCCTCCCCTTCGCGTCCGCCTTCCCCTTCGCCTGGTCGACGCCGCCGCCCGGCGCCTCCACCACCCCCGTGCGCCGCAGCTTCTGCCAGCGCAGCCGGCCGCCGGTGAGGGCGGTGATCCAGGACTGGAGGAGTACGACGTACATCAGCTGGCGGTAGAGGATCTGTTGCAGGGGGAGCGAGACGAGGTGGGTCATGCGTTCGCGGTCCAGGTGGAAGGCGTAGGCCGCGCAGAACGCCTGCACGGCCAGCACGCCCAGCCAGGCGCCGATCGTCTTCTGCGTGGGGCCGAAGACGATGCCGTAGAGGAGGAACGCGTCGATCAGGGGGGCGAGGAGCGGGGCCACCACCATGAAGAGCGAGACCAGGGGCAGGCCCACGCGGCCGAAGCGGCCCGACGGGCCGCGGTCGAGGAGCGCCCCGCGGTGTTTCCAGATCGCCTGCATGGTGCCGTACGACCAGCGGTAGCGCTGGGACCAGAGCTGGGAGACGGACTCCGGGGCCTCCGTCCAGGCCCGGGCCCGCTCCGCGTACACCACCCGCCAGCCGTCCCGGTGCATGGCCATCGTGATGTCGGTGTCCTCGGCGAGGGTGTCGTCGCTCATGCCGCCGACCCGTTCCAGGGCGGTACGGCGGAACGCGCCCACCGCGCCCGGGATGGTCGGCATGCAGCGCAGCACGTCGTACATCCGGCGGTCCAGGTTGAAGCCCATCACGTACTCGATGTGCTGCCAGGCGCCGATCAGTGAGTCCCGGTTGCCGACCTTCGCGTTGCCGGCGACGGCGCCGACCCGGGGATCGCCGAAGGGCTGGACCAGCTCCCGTACCGTGGCCGGTTCGAAGACCGTGTCGCCGTCCATCATCACGACGATGTCGTGACGGGCGTGGGCGAGGCCCCGGTTGAGGGCGGCGGGCTTGCCCGCGTTCACCTGGCGGATCACCCGGACGTCCGGCAGGTCCAGGTCCGCCACGATCTGGGCCGTGCCGTCCGTCGAACCGTCGTCGACGACGAGGATCTCGATCGGGTGCTCGCTCGCGGTCAGTGAACGGACCGTGTTCTCGATGCACTTGGCCTCGTTGTAGGCGGGGACCAGGACGGAGACCGGCTCCGTCACCGGCCGGCCCCAGCTGAAGCCCTTGCGACGGACCCTGCGGGTGTGCACGAAGGAGAGCCAGAGCATCAGGGCGAACCGGGCCAGCACCGCCGCGCCGACCACCGCGAGTCCGGCCACCAGCACGTTCGTGACGCCGTCCGCCGCCTGGACCAGGGAGATCCATGCCCTGCCCTGCCAGAGGTCGGGGCCGGTGACCGGGGTGTGGGCGCTCGGCGCGTTCAGGGCCTCGGTGAGGTTGCCGAACGTGTAGCCGCGGTGCTGGAGTTGCGGAATGAAGCGGTCCAGGGCCTGGACCGTCTGGCGGCGGTCGCCGCCCGAGTCGTGCATCAGGACGATCGCGCCCTTGCCGTGGTGCGGGGTCGCGTTGCGGACGATGGCGGCGACGCCCGGTTTGCGCCAGTCCTCGCTGTCCGTGTTGTTGACGACCGTGATGTAGCCACGGCTGCCGATGTACCGCGTCACCGGCCAGGAACGGTTGTCCATCGCGTCGGCGAAGGAAGAGTACGGCGGCCGGAACAGGGACGTCCGGATACCGGCCGCGCCGGTGATCGCCAGCTGGGTCTGGGACAGCTCCCAGTCGATGCGCTTCTTCGACTGGTACGACAGGTCGGGGTGGCTGAAGGTGTGCACGCCGACCTCGTGGCCCTCGGCCACCATGCGCCGGACCAGCTGCGGATAGCGGGAGGTCATGGTGCCGGTGACGAAGAAGACGGCGTGCGCGTGGTGCTTCTTCAGGATGTCCAGGACCTTGGGGGTCCAGGCCGGGTCGGGGCCGTCGTCGAAGGTGAGGACCAGGTGGTGGTCGGGGATGCGCAGGGACGTCGCACGGCCGCCCCGGGTGTCGATGACCGGGCCGCCGTCCAGGATCTTCCCGGGGACCCGGTCGGAGGAGGCCTCGGGGCGGACGCGGTGGTCGGCGAGGATCTCGCTGTGGACGTAGCCGCGCAGCATCAGCATCGCCATCACGGCGCCGAGCACCAGCACGGGCAGCGTCAGGCGCATCGACAGGCGGCGGCGCCGGGGACTGCCGGCGGGCGGTGCGGGGGTGGTCCCACGACGACGGGTACGGGCGCCGTTGCGGGTGCCGGTATCGGTGCCGGTACGGGTACGGCCGCGGGTGCGGGGCGCCATCAGAGGACGGGGGCGGGAGAGGTGCCGGTCCCGGTCCGGGGGGCCGCGCCCTCCGCGACCGGCCCGCCGGTCGGGGCGGCCGAATCGCTGGGCGAGGGCGGCGGCGACGACGCGGGCGGGCTCGGGGCGTCCGACGTGGGCGCCGGCGAGGACGGCGAGGGCGACACGGACGACGACCCGGGCTTCGGCGAGGAGCCGGTCGTCCCGGCGGACGACGTCGGCCCCGCGGACGCCGACGCGCTCGGCCGGCCGGCCCCCTTCGGGCCCGCCCCGGGCGTCCGGGAAGAGGCGCGGGCCGACGGGGTCGTACCGTCGCCGCTCACGGCCGGACCGGCCACCGAGGCGCCGTCGTCCGAGGACCGGGCGGACCGTGCGGGCTGCGGCGAGTCGTCGACCCTGCCGGCCGGCCGGTCGTGGTTCTGCCCGGGCACCGGCAGCCAGGGCGCGTCGGAACTGCCGGACAGCAGCGTGACGACGATGACCACCGCGTAGACCGCGCAGGCGAGGCCGACGGCCATCCCGATCCGGCGGAAGCGGCGGCTGCGGCGCCCCGACGCGTCGACGAAGACCGGTGCGTCGGAGACCTCCGCCGCGCCGGTCGGCCGTATCCGGACCGCACCGACGTCGTCCGGGGCGGGCACCCGGTCCGGGTCCCGGACGGAGAACGGGTCCTCCGCGTCGGCCGGGACCGTGCGCGCCGCATCGCCAGGGACCACGCCCCACGGATCCCGCAGCGCCCCGACCCGCAGCACCTCGGTCACGCCGGTCGCCCCGGTCCCGCCGGTCGCACCGGTCGCCCCGGTCCCGCCGATCGCTCCGGTCGCCCCGGTCCCGCCGGTCTCCTCGGTCCCCCCGGTCGTCGCCGAGTCGTCGGCGCCCTGGGCGGCCTCCCCCGGCTCGTCTCCTCCCGCCAGTGGCACATCCCGGGCATCCAGGGCCACCTGGGGCAATTCCGGTTGGGTTTCTTCTCGCCAATTTTTCACGCGCGTACATCCCCCCACGGGACTGTTCCGGGCGCGCTGACGAACCCGAGCTCACGCCATCGGATCCGGGCCCCCACCCGGTTCCGAACGCCCCCTTCTAGCTCTCCGCGCTCGGGGCCATGAAGCTAGCGCACCGGGGGATGCCGCGTTCTCGATGTGTCATTTGTGGTCGTCCATCACATCTTGATCACTGGCTGGAATCCATCCATCGGCCGGCCGCTGAAGCCAGCCCTCCGCCCGCCCGATCTCGGCGGCCGCCCGCCGCAACGCGTCCACTCCCGGATGGACCAGCCCCTTTCGCCACACGAGCGACACGGGCGACAACGGGACGGGATCGACCAGGGGCCGCCAGACCGTCCCAGGTATGGCCGGAAATCCCACTACCCCGAGGATCGGATTCCGGTTCTTGGTCATGATGCGCTCGAACTCCTCCTCCCCGACGGCCAGCGGCAGAGGCGGCGCGACCGCGATATCCCGTCCTTCGAAGAGACAGAAGGCCAGGTCAGTCCATTCCAGGGTGCGCTCGTTCCCGGCGCCGGCGTACACCGCCTCGCCCGCCAGCGCGGCCAGCGGCACCTCCTCCAGGCCCGCCAGCCGGTGATCGGAGGGAATGATTACGGCCATGCGTTCGAACCGTACGGGCTGTTGTTCGAGCCCGGAGCGCAGCGCCGGATCCAGTCCCGCGAACCGTCCGAACGACGCGTCGAGCCGCCCCGCGAGGAGTTCGGCCGCCGCTCCGGTGAGCCCGCTCTCGTAGCGGGCCATCAGCTCGCAGTCGGGGGCGAGTTCGCGGGCGCGGTGCAGCACCCGGCGGCCGGTCTCCAGGCCCGGGGAGTTGAGGTCCACCAGCAGCGGCCGGGCCTGCCCGAACGCGGCGAGCAGCGCGTCCTGGGCGGCCAGCACCCGGCGCGCGTACGGCAGCAGCCGGGCACCGTCGGCGGTCAGGGCGACCTGCCGGGTGGTCCGGAGGAACAGCTCGGCGCCCAACTCCCGCTCCAGCCGCCGTACATCACGGCTCAGGGCCTGCTGGGCGACGTAGAGCCGGGCGGCGGCGCGGGTGAAGTGCAGTTCCTCGGCGACGACGACGAAGACACGCAGGAGCCGGGGGTCGATGTGGGCGGGAGAAGCGGCCATCGGGCGAACTTACCGGTACCGCACCGGGCACCTGGCCGATGCCCCGTCGGGCAGTCGCCGGTGCGCCGACAGGGACATCACCGGTGCGCCGGCGGGGACATCACCGCTGCACCATCAGGCACAGTCACCGGCAACGCGGCAGGAAACGGCAACTGGACCGATCCCCAAGCGAGTTGACTACAACGAGGCAGCGCGACGCGCCCTGGATCCGGGTCCGGCACCAGTACCATCGGCGCCCCGGCGCCGCCGGACGGGTTCGCCACTGCTCTCCTGGAAGGACGCGACAACAGTGCAGTCTCCACTGCCCCGGCGGCCGAAGGGGCCGTCGGCCATCGCCGCGGCGTCCACCTCCCGCACCGCGCCGGCCCCCGGCCCCGAGGACGACTCCGCCCCCCAGCAGCAACCCGACCCCGCCGCGCCGCCCATGTCCGCGGCGGCGGCCGCGTTCGCGGCGGAGAGCGGGGTCACCCCTCAGCACACGGCCAACACGGCCGATCCGCCGCGCGTCGGCGGCGAGCGCAGCAGGAGCGAGAGCGGGCGGAGCCGGAGGGCGGCCGGCGGCACGCCGCCGGTCCGCAGGGGCGACCGCAGGGGCGACCGCAGGGGCGATCGCGCGGCCGAAGCCACCGCCGGAGCGGGGACCGAAGCCACCGCCGGACCGGGGACCGAATCCGCTCCGCGCCCCCCGGCCGACGGCACCGCCAGGCGCCGACTGCCCCGGGCGGTGCTCCTGACCGGGGCGTTCGTGGTCGTGGCCGCGCTGATCGGCGGCGCCTTCCTCATCGGCAGAGCCGGTGACGGCGGCACCCGGTCGCCGGACTCGGCGTCCGGCGCCATGCCGGGCACCGCGGGGGACGGCGGCTCGTACGACAGCACGCCGAGCCTGCTCGGCCCGCCCCCACCGTCCATATCGCGGTCCGCCTCGCCGTCCGCGTCACCGTCGGCGGACGCCACCCGCACACCGTCGCGGCCGCCGGCCACGAAAGCCGCCGAAGGCGGCGGCACCTCCACCCACGCGCCGACCGCGGCGCCCGTCGCCGCCACCGCAGCGGCGGGCGCCGGCCCGACCCGGGCCGGGTCGGGCGGCAGCGACGACGCCTCCTCCTGCACCTCGGCCGCGGGCTCCGGCGCCATCACCGACTACTCGGTCTGCGTGTCGTCCGGGAAGGTCACCTTCCAGGTCACCTTCCACACCTCGCAGTCCTACTACCACGTCTTCTTCAACACCGACGGCAACACCGCGACCGGTTACCGGCTCCCCTATCCGTCGCCCTCGGTCCTCGGCGCCGACTACATGATCGAGAACGGCGGCCTCTACCGGAGCCGGTCGGCCGACTGGAACTGGACCGAGACAGCGGCCCACCCGAAGCGGACGGTCAACGGCTCGAGACAGACCTGGACCCTGCCCCTGAGCGGGATCGGCTCACCGACCGGCACCCAACGGGTCGAGTTCAACGCCGGATCCGACTACACCCAGATGATCGCCTTCAGCCCGAAGTAGCCCGGGCACCCCCTACGGCCCGGATCTCGCCGGACTCACAACAGCCGTGCGTGAATCGGTGCCGAGCAGGTGTTGGACCCCCCGATCGGCTCCGGGCGACGGTGGTGTCCATGCCGCAACCGACCGAGCCGGCTCCCCGGCAGCCCCTGTACACCGTCACCGCCGACTCCCTCGTCGCCGTCGACTTCACCCCCCGGGACCTCACTCCCCGCTTCCGCCGCCGCCCGTCCGGCCCCTACCGCCGTCTCTTCGCCCTCCCCGGCACCCGTGCCTTCACCGCCGGGAATCTGCTGGCCCGGCTGCCCATGGGCATGTTCAGCGTCAGCGCGGTCGTGATGATCGCCGGCGCCCGCGGCTCGTACGCCCTCGCCGGTGCCGTCACCGCGACCGGCCTCGCGGCGACCGGGGTGGCCGGGCCCTGGGTGGCACGGCTGGTCGACCGGTACGGCCAGGCGCGGGTCGCCGTACCCGCCACCGTCACCGCCGTACTCGGCAGCCTCGCCCTGCTGCTCTGCGTCCGCTTCGGCGCCCCGGACTGGACCCTGTTCGCCGCCTACACGGCCACCGCCACCACCCCCAACCTCGGCGGCATGTCCCGCGCCCGCTGGGCCCACCTGCTGCGTGCCGACCCGGACGCCCTGCACACCGCGAACTCCTTCGAACAGGCCGCCGACGAGCTCTGCTTCATGCTCGGCCCGGTGCTGGCGTCCTTCCTGACCGGCACGTTCTTCCCGGAGGCCGGCACACTCGCCGGCGCGGTCCTGCTGCTGACCGGCATGCTGCTGTTCACCGCCCAGCGGACCACCGAACCACCGCCCCGGGCCGGAACGGGCACCGCGAGAACCCCGCTGCGCATCCCCTCCCTCCTGGCGTGCTTCGTCGCGACCGGCGCGGTGTTCGGCTCGATGGAGGTCGTCACCATCGCCTACGCCGACGCCCAGGGCCACCGTTCGGCGGCCGGCGCCGTCCTCGCCCTCCAGGCGGCCGGCTCCTGCGCGGCGGGGCTGGTGTACGGGGCGCTCAAGCCGCGGGGACCGGCCGAACGACGGTTCCCCGTCTGCCTGTCGGCGATGGCGGTCCTGATGTTCCTCCCCCTCCTCGCGGCCCGCACGGCCGACAGCCTCTGGGCCCTGGCGCCCGCCCTGCTCGCGGCCGGCATGGCGACCGCGCCGACGATGGTGACCGCGATGACCCTGGTCCAGGACCGCACCCCCGCGGACCGCCTCAACGAGGGGATGAGTCTGGTCGTGACCGCCCTCCTGACCGGCGTCGCCGCGGGCTCCGCACTGGGCGGCTGGGCGGCGGAGCACGTCTCGCCGACGGCCGGCTTCACCGCGCCCGTCGCCGCGGCCGTCACGGCCCTTCTGCTCAACACCGTCAGTCGAATCGCTTCCCATCGCTTCCTCTGATTCCCGCCGCACCCATTGACGGCCACACAGCCCGCACCTACCTTCCTGCGTCGAAGCGCTTCGACGTGCCGCATCGAACCGATTCGACGCGGGACGAGCACCATCCATCCGACTCCCCTGGAGGCACTGGATGTCGACGGCACGAAGGCGGACGGCGGCCGCGGCGGTGATCCTCTCCGGATCGCTGCTGCTGGCCTCCTGCGGCGGCTCGGGCGGCAGCACGTCCGACGGGAAGACGCTGCGGCTGTGGCACTACGAGGGTCCGACCAGCGCGATGGGCGTCGCCTGGAACGAGGCCATCAAGGAGTTCGAGGCCTCCCACCCCGGTGTGAAGGTGAAGTACGAGGAGAAGAGCTTCGAGCAGATCCAGAAGACCGCCCAGATGGTCCTGAACTCCTCCGACGCCCCCGACATCATGGAGTACAACAAGGGCAACGCGACGGCGGGACTCCTCTCCAAACAGGGACTCCTCACCGATCTGACCGCCGAGGCGACCGAGCGCGGCTGGGACAAGAAGCTCAGCGCGGGCGTACGCACCACCAGCCGGTACGACGCCGACGGCGTGATGGGCTCCGGCAAGTGGTACGGGGTGCCCGACTACGCCGAGTACACGATGGTCTACTACAACAAAGCCCTGTTCAAGAAGTACGGGATCGCCGAGCCGAAGACGTTCGACGACCTGACGGCGGCGATGGACGAGTTCGTCGAGAACAAGGTCACCCCGCTGGCGAACGCGGGCTCCGAGTACATGGCCCAGCAGTACCTCTACCAGCTGGCACTGACGAAAGCCGACCGCTCCTGGGTGGACAGTTATGAGCTGTACCAGGGCAAGGTCGACTTCCACGACACCGCCTGGACGTACGCGGCGACCACCTTCGCGGACTGGGTGAAGAAGGGCTACATCGCGAAGACGTCGTCCGGCACGACCGCCGAGCAGGCCGGGGTCTCCTTCATCCAGGGCAAGGCGCCGATCCTGTTCTCGGGCAGCTGGTGGTACGGCCGCTTCCAGTCGGAGGCCGCGTTCGACTGGGGCAGCTTCCTGTGGCCCGGCTCGGACCTCACCCTCGGTTCCGGCGGCAACCTCTGGGTCGTACCGAAGAACTCCGAGAACAAGGATCTCGCCTACGACTTCATCGACATCACCCTGTCGAAGAAGATCCAGAACCTGCTCGGCAACAAGGGCGGAGTCCCGGTCGCGGCCGACGCGAGCGCGATCACCGACCCCAAGTCCCAGCAGCTCATCGCCGACTTCAACACCCTGTCCGCCCGCGACGGCCTCGCCTTCTACCCCGACTGGCCGATCGCCGGCTTCTACGACACCCTCGTCTCCGAGACCCAGAAACTGATCACCGGGAGCGAGAAACCGGACGCCTACCTGAGCAATCTCCAGACGGCGTACGACAAGGGCTCGAAGTGCGCTCCCCCTGGGGGGGCGCGCGCGCCCCGGGCCCGGGCCCCCCCCCCCGCCCCACGGCCCACCCGCGCCGCCCCCGCGACTCCTACGCCCTCTTCCTCCTCCCCGGCGCCCTCGCCTTCCTCGCGGTCGTCGTCGTCCCGTTCCTGATGAACACGGGCGTGAGCTTCACCGACTGGCAGGGCGTGGGCAGTCCGAAGTGGTCCGGGCTCGCCAACTACCGTGAGCTGCTGGACGATGCCGAGTTCTGGGCGTCCTTCCGGCACAGCCTCTTCATGGTCGTCGCGATGGCCGTGCTCCCGACGGCACTCGGACTGGTCCTGGCCGCCGCCCTGTTCGACTACGTCGGCAAGCACTTCGGCACCCGGATCGCCGCCGTCCTGCGCGCCTGCTTCTATCTCCCCCAGGTGCTGCCGGTGGCGGTGGCCGGCATCGTCTGGAGCTGGATCCTGGCCCCGGACGACGGCACCCTCAACGCCCTGCTGAAGGCGGTCGGGCTCGGCTCCTGGCAGCAGGACTGGCTCGGCGACCCGGACCTCGCCCTCTACACCGTGATGGGCGTGCTGGTCTGGGTGCAGATCGGCTTTCCGCTGGTCGTCTTCATGGCCGGGCTCGGGCGCGTCGACCCGCAGCTGTACGAGGCGGCCGAGCTGGACGGCGCCGGCTGGTGGCGGCGCTTTTGGCACATCACGCTGCCACAGCTCCGGCCCGAGGTGTACGTCGTCCTGACCTGGTGCACGATCGCCGCGCTGAAGGTCTTCGGCGCGGTGTACGTCCTGACGAAGGGCGGCCCGGGCGGCGCCACCGACGTCCCCTCCTACTTCTCCTTCACCACGTTCTTCGAGAAGACCCAGGCCGGCTACGGCTCGGCGATCTCCACGGTCCTCACCGTGCTCATCCTGGCCCTGTCCCTGACCGGCCTGAAGCTGCAGAACCGCGCGGAGGACGGAGATCTCTGAATGACCGCTCTACGCCGTTACCCCGTCCTGATCGCCCTGTGTCTCGCCGCCCTCTTCATGATCGTCCCGTTCCTGATCGTGACGACGAACGCGGTCAAGTCCCCGGCGGAGTACTCGCGGAACGGCCCGCTGAGCCTCCCTCACGGGCTCTACCTGGACGGCCTCAAGGACTTCTGGCAGCGGGTCGACTACAGCCGGAAGCTGGTCAACTCGGTCGTCATCAGCGGCTCGGTCGCCGTGCTCGCCACCGCCCTCTCCGTCCTGAACGCGTACGCGATCGGCATCGGCCGGATCAGGGGCCGCACCTGGGTCCTGGCCTTCTTCGTCCTCGCCACCATGCTGCCGCAGGAGGCGCTGGTCTATCCGCTCTACTACCTGAGCAAGCAGGCGGGTCTGTACGACACCAGGCTCAGCGTGATCATCGTGTTCACGGTGATCCAGTCGGCGTTCGGGACGTATCTCCTCTCGGCCGTCCTCGGCCGGTTCCCGCGCGAGATCGTCGAGGCGGCCCGGATCGACGGCGCGAACAAGTGGCAGATCCTGGTCCGGATCGTCGTCCCGGTCAGCCGCCCGACCCTGGGCGTGCTCCTGGTCTTCTTCTTCGTCTGGACCTGGAACGAGTTCCTGCTCCCGCTGGTCATGCTGATCTCCAACGACAACCAGACGGTGTCCGTCGCCCTCGGCGTCCTCCAGGGCCAGCGCCTGATGGACGCCACGATGACCAACGCGGCCGCCCTGCTCGGCGTGCTCCCGGCCATCGTCTTCTTCCTCGTCTTCCAGCGCACGCTCACCCGGGGCATCGCCGTGGGCGCCGTCAAGTAGGAGGTTCGTGCGTGAAGTTCACCGACGGCTACTGGCTGCTGCGCGAGGGCGTCACCGCGGCCCACCCGGTCGAGGTCCTCGACGTCACCGCCGCGGACTCCGGTCTGGAGATCCACGCGCCGACGCAGCCCATCCGGCACCGCGGCGACCTGCTGAAAGGACCGGTCGTGACGATCAGCGCGCACACCCCGATGCCCGGCGTCATCGGCGTCACCTTCACCCACTTCGAGGGCGAGCGCCCGCGCGGCCCCCGGTTCGAGCTGCAGCGGGCGGACTTCGCCGCGCAGGTGTCGTACGACGACGAGTACGCGACCCTGACCTCCGGGTCGCTGACCCTGCGACTGAGCCGGACCGCGCCCTGGCGGCTCGACTTCCTCGCGGGCGGCCGCACCCTCACCTCCAGCGGCCCCAAGGGCATGGGCATCATGCGGGACACGGCCACCGGCGCCCACTATCTGCGGGAGCAGCTGGGCCTCGGGGTCGGCACCTCGGTCTACGGCCTCGGCGAACGCTTCGGCCCGCTGGTCAAGAACGGCCAGGCCGTCGACGTCTGGAACGCCGACGGCGGCACGGCCACCGAGCAGGCCTACAAGAACACCCCTTTCTATCTGACCGACGCGGGCTACGGCGTCTTCGTCGACCACCCGGGAAAGGTGTCGTTCGAGGTCGGTTCGGAGGCCGTGTCCCGGGTTCAGTTCAGCGTGGAGTCACAGCAGTTGACGTACTACGTCATCCACGGCCCGACCCCGAAGGACATCCTGCGCACGTACACGGCCCTGACCGGCCGCCCGGCGCTCCCGCCCGCCTGGTCCTTCGGCCTGTGGCTCTCCACCTCCTTCACGACGTCGTACGACGAGAAGACGGTCACGTCCTTCATCGAGGGCATGCGGGAGCGCGAACTCCCGCTCTCCGTCTTCCACTTCGACTGCTTCTGGATGCGGGAGTTCAACTGGTGCGACTTCCGGTGGGATCCCCGGGTGTTTCCGGATCCCGAGGGGATGCTGGGGCGGCTGCACGAGCGCGGACTGCGGGTGTGCGTGTGGATCAATCCGTACATCGCGCAGCGGTCGCCGCTGTTCGCCGAGGGGAGGGAGCTGGGACACCTGCTGCGGCGACCGGACGGGAGCGTGTGGCAGTGGGATCTGTGGCAGCCGGGGATGGCGCTGGTGGACTTCACGTCGGCGGCGGCCCGCGACTGGTACGCGGGCAAGCTGGAGGCCCTGCTGGCGCAGGGAGTCGACTGCTTCAAGACCGACTTCGGGGAGCGGGTACCGGTGGACGTGGCCTGGTCCGACGGCTCGGACCCCGAGCGGATGCACAACTACTACACCCACCTGTACAACCGGACCGTCTTCGAGGTGCTGCGCAAGCACCGGGGCGAGGGCGAGGCGGTGGTCTTCGCGCGGTCGGCGACGGCCGGGAGCCAGAAGTTCCCCGTGCACTGGGGCGGCGACTGCGAGGCGACGTACGAGTCGATGGCCGAGTCGCTGCGCGGCGGGCTCTCGCTCGGCCTGTCCGGCTTCGGCTACTGGAGCCATGACATCGGCGGCTTCGAGGGCACGCCCACACCCGCCCTGTTCAAGCGCTGGCTGGCCTTCGGGCTGCTCTCCTCCCACAGCCGGCTGCACGGCAGCTCGTCGTACCGCGTCCCCTGGCTCTTCGACGACGAATCCGTGGACGTGCTGCGGCACTTCACCCGGCTGAAGCTGAGCCTGATGCCGTACCTGTACGAGGCCGCGCGCACCGCCGCCGCGGAGGGGGTGCCGATGATGCGGGCGATGGTCCTGGAGTTCCCGGACGATCCCGGGTGCGCGCACCTGGAACGGCAGTACATGCTCGGCCCGGATCTGCTCGTGGCGCCCGTCTTCAGCGACGAGGGCGAGGTCTCGTACTACGTGCCCGAGGGGACGTGGACGCATTTCGTGAGCGGTGCGAGGGTGACCGGGCCGCGCTGGGTGCGTGAGCGGCACGGCTTCCTGAGCGTGCCGCTGCTGGTGCGGCCGGGCGCGGTGATCCCGGTCGGCGCGGTGGCGGACCGCCCGGACTACGACCACGCGGACGGGGTGACGCTGCGGGCGTACGGCCTGGAGCGCGGCGCGCAGGTCACGGTCCCGGTCGGGGACGTCACCTTCACCGTCGTACGCGAAGGGGACACCTTGCGGGCCTCGTGCGGCGACCCGGCGGCGGCGTGGCACCTGGCGGCCGGGGAGCGTACGGCGCGGGCGGCGGCCGGCACCGGGTTCCTCTCCCTGGAGCTGGGCCGATGGTGAAGATCACCGACGTGGCCCGGCACGCCGGGGTCTCCCCCAGCACGGTGTCCTACGCGCTCAGCGGCAAGCGCCCGATCTCGGAGGGGACCCGGCTCCGGATCGAGGCGTCCATCCGCGAGCTGGGCTACCGCCCGCACGCCGGCGCCCGCGCCCTGGCCAGCAGCCGCTCCAACGTGCTGGCCCTGGTGATCCCGCTGCGCACCGGCATCCACGTCCCGGTCGTCATGCAGTTCGCGGTGTCGGTGGTGACGACGGCCCGCCGCTACGACCACGACGTGCTGCTCCTGACGCAGGAGGAGGGCGAGGAGGGGCTGCAGCGGGTCGCCGACACGGCGCTGGTGGACGCTCTGATCGTGATGGACGTCCAGCTCCACGACCCCCGGCTGCCGCTGCTGCGGGCGCTGGAACGGCCGTCGGTACTGATCGGCTTCCCGGCCTCCCCCGAGGGCCTGACCTGCGTCGACCTGGACTTCCGGGCGGCCGGTGAGCTGTGCGTGGAACGGCTGGCGGGGCTCGGCCACCGGGTGGTGGCGCTGGTCGGCTCGCCGCCCGAGGTGTACGTCCGGGAGACGGCGTTCGCCCAGCGGGTGGTCCAGGGCTTCACGGCCGCCGCCGACCGCAACGCGATGACGTCCTGCGTCCACCCCTGCGAGGCCACACCGGCGGCGGCCCGCCGGGCCGCCGAGCGGTTGCTGCGCGAACAGCCGGCGCTGACGGGGGTCGTCGTCCACAACGAGGCGATCCTGGAACCCCTCGTCGACGCCTTCGAACAGCTCGGCCTCCGTGTCCCCACCGACCTGTCGATCACCGCGATCTGCCCGGACGAACTGGCGGCGGGGCTGCGGGTGCCAGTGACCTCGGTCGCGCTGCCCGCCGCGGAACTCGGGGAGCGGGCGGCAGAGTTGCTGATGCGCAAGCTGGGCGGGGACAGGGAGGTGCCGGAGGCGACACTGCTGGCGCCCCGGCTGACGGAACGGGCGAGCACGGCACCCCGGCTGGCGTGACGGTCGCCGTGCGGGCGCCGGGCGAGTGCGTACGAAGGGCCGGGGACCGGCACGGTGGCGTGTGCCGCCCCGTTTCCGGTCCCCGACCCGCTGAGGTGCTCGGCTAGCCGCCGGTCACCAGGTGGCGTACCTCGGACACGACGAACTCGCCGTAGTGCAGCGCCGACCCCAGTCGCTCCAGCCGCGCATAGCGCTCCGGCGAGAGCTCTGCACCGGATCCGGTGCCGGCTTGTACCATCGCCCGCAGCAACAGCCGGAAGGCGAGGTCAGGGGTGCACTGACGGGCACACTCCGCCAGGTCGCGCCGGACCGTGTCCGGCACGAACCGGGCCTCCGCGATCTCGGCGAGGACCGCGTCCGCCAGTTCCTCGCCGTCGCCCGCGCCGGCGGCGGTGGACGGGTGAACGCCGTCCACCGCGTTCCTGGCCAGCCAGGCGTCGCACAGCGCGACGAGCGTCTCCATCCACTGCGCCCCCGACGTGAGACCGGTCGGCCCTCCGGAGAAGAAGGCCGGTCCCGTCGCCGTCCCGGCCTGCCACAGCGCCTCGATCGTCGCCGAGGGAAGACGCAGCAGCAGTCGCGCGTCGTGCCGGACCGCGAGAACGGCATCCGGGGCCAGCTCGTCCCACAGGTGGTACTCGGCCGCCGCGACGGCCGTGGGGCCGTTGTGCGACCAGTCCTCGTGGAACTGGCTCATCAGCCATGTCACGCCGAAGTCGAACTCGTCTGTCCGGTGCACTTGTCGTCACCTCCTGGATCGGAAACCGGATCGGAATCCGGATGGGGAACTAGATCGGGAACGCCGTGAACACATAGAAGCCGCCCTTGTGTCCCTTCGCTTTCTTGAGCACGATCCTGTACCCGTTCCCAGCGACCTTGATACTGCGGTCCGTCTTGGCCACATAACCGAGGGAGTCCGGCCCGAAGGTGCCGGTCAACGCCTTCTCCCGCGGGCCGTCGCGGCGGCTGAGCCACTTCTGGATCTCCGCCGCCTTGCTCGCCAGCGCGTCGTTCACGACCGCCTGGGCCGTCGCGAGGTCCTTGAACACGCCGTTGGAGCTGCCCTTGCTGACGGCCAGATCCTTCGCCATCTCCTCTGAGGTGACGAACCCGACGGCCGTGCCGGCCGTGTGTTCGTCGAGGGCGTGCGCCAGCCCGCTGAACTCCTGTGCGTCGGCGACGAGGTTCTTGCAGTTGTGGACGAGGACCGGGGCGCTGCCGGCCACGACGTAGAACGTGTGCAGGCCGGACACCGTCAGGTCGTACACGGTCAGGGGCGCCGCGTCGTTCCGGTCGAGCACCGCGGCGACCGTGCGGAGGGTGCCGTCGGGGGCGCGCAGGCTGTCGTCGGCACGCAGGTCGGACGCCAGGGTCCAGCCACGGCCGTCGACGTAGAAATTGTGCCCCGGTGTGCTCGTGAGACTCCCGCCGTCCGCCAGGGTGATGTCCAGCAGCACCCGGGCGGAATGCGAGAACGTGTCGGTGACCGGCTCGCCCAGGGTGCGCCCGGTGTCGGGGTCGGTGGCCAGCAGCCGGTCGCCGTACCGTACGTCGCGGATGGCCTTGCGGCTGCCGTCGGCGAGGACCACCTCGGTGCCGCCGGGGAAGCTGTTCAACGGGCACGCCGTGCGCAGTTCCTCGTAGACCCGCGCGCTGCGCTCGATCTCGGCGAGCGTGCGGGCGTCCACGTCCAGTGTCCGCAGTGCCTTCAGGGCGTCGGCGACCCCGATGCCGGTGCGCATGGCGGCGTCCACGGCGCGGATCGCCTCGGTGATCCTCCCGATCGGTCCGCCGAGCGGGAGCCAGGTGGCGGCCCAGGCGCAGTCGCCGTAGCTCCCGTCACCGGTGCCGGTGGCCTTGTGGTAGCAGCCGGTGAAGTCGTCGATGATCGAGTGGTAGAGGCCCTTCCACAGGTCCTTGGTCGCCTCCCAGGAGGAGATCTTGACCGTCTTCTTCAGGTTCTTGAACGTCTTGGTGGTGAGGAAGTACGTGTCCTCGGCAGGACAGCCGGACTCGGTGGCCGGGACGTCGGGGTTCTCGCAGTAGTAGTAGCTGACGACCGCGTCGAAGTGCACTTCGAACACCAGGTCGCAGGGCAGGCGGGAGCAGTCGTCCGGAAGGCGCTGCGGGTCCCCCTGCTGTTTGATGTCGTCGATGACGGAGAACACCCCGCCGATCCCGGTTCCGGTCCCGGCGCCGGTCTGCACCTGCTTGTTCGCGTCGGCGGCTGCCGCCTGGTCGGCCGCCTGCTGCGCCGACTCGGCGTACTTCTGGGCGTCCTTCGCCGCCTCCTCGGCCGCGGTGGCCTCGGCGTCGGCGCGGTCGGCCGCGGCGCGGGCGTCCTTCGCAGACTGCTCGGCCTCGGCGGCCGCCGTACGGGCCGCGTCCGCGTCCAGGGCCGCCTGGTCGGCGGAGTCCCGGGCGTCCTTGGCGTAGCCCTCGGCATTGCCGGCCGCCTGGTCGGCGGCTGCCGCGTCCGCGGTGGCCTGCTGGTCGTACTCGATGGTGCGCGCCAGTGACTTCTGCGCGTCCGCCGCGTACTGCGCCGCCTCGGCGGCGTACCCCAGCGCCTCCTTCGACGACCTGCGGGCGTCCGCCGCGTGACCGGCCGCCTCGGCGGCGATCGTGTACGCGGCCTTCGCGTCCCCGGTCGCGGCGTTCGCGAGGCTCTGCGCCTGCTCGGCGTTCTTCTGCGCGTTGGCGGCGTGCGCCTCGGCGACGGCCTGCTGCTGCTCGGCGATCGTCTTCGACGCCTGGCCGGTCAGAACGACGAGACCCGCCGCGGAGTCGGTGTCCACGTAGGGCGAACCGAGCTGGATCGCGTCGTTGGCCGGCGCGGCGACCTGCTGCGCGGAGGCTCCGGCGTCCTCGGCCGCCTGCGCGGTCGTGTACGCGTGACCGGCCGCGTCGGCCGCGCCCGCGACCGCCTTGGCGGCCTCGGCCTTGGCCGCGTCGGCCTGCTTCTTGGAGTCGGCCGCGTGCTGCTCCGCCTCGTCGGCCAGCTTGACCGCGGTACGGGCCGCGGCGGCCGAGGCCTGGGAGGCCTTGATGGCGTCCGCCGCCGCGCTGGTGGCGGTGCGCACCGCCGCGTCCGCCTTCAGCTTGGCCGCCTGGGCGTCGTCCGCGTCGGAACGGGCCCGCTTCGCCGCCGCCTCGGCACGCGTCGCCGCGGCGTCGGCGTCGGCCGCGGCCTGGCTCGCCGCGTCGGCCTCGGTACGGGCCGAACCCGCCGCCGCCTCCGCGTCGTCGGCCGCCTGGTCCGCCTCGTCGGCCGCCGCCCGTGAGTCCTTCGCGTCGGCGTCCGAGTCGTGCGCCTCGGCGTAGGCGTCCTTGGCGTCGGCCTTCGCGTCCGCCGCGTTCGCCTTGTTCTTCGCGTCCCACGCGTCGTCCGACTTGCCCTTGGCCAGATCCCGCGCGGCCTCCGCGTCCTGGCGCTTGGTGCGGGCGGTGGATTCGGCGGTCTCCGCCCGGCCCTTGGCCTCGGCGGCGGTCTTCGCGTACCCCTCGGCGTTCGTCTTGTGCTGCGCGGCCTCGGCCTGCTTCTGCGCGGCGGTCGCCTTCTCCGCCTTGGCCGTCGCCTCCTCGGCCTCGGCCGAGAGCCGCTTGGCGTGCGCGGTGGCGGCGGCCGCCTTCGCGTCCGCCTCCGCCCGCTGGGTCTCGCCGAGCTTCGCCTTCGCCGTGTCGCGCGCGGCCTTGGCGGTCCCCGCCTGTACGGCGGCCGCGTCGGCGGCGGCCTTCGACTGCGCGTTGGCCTCCTGTGCGGCGGCCGTACGGAACGCGGCCTTCGACTGCGCCGCCTGCGTCACCGCACGGGCGGCGATGGTCGCGCTGTCGCCGGCGGACGCCTTGGTCGCCGCGTAGGCGGTGTCACCGGCCTTGGACAGGGCGTCGAGCGCGGCGGCCGACGCCTTGGTGACCTGGGCCTTCTGCCGGCCGACGAGCAGACCTCGGCCGCGCGGGGCGCCCGCCTTGTCGGCGACGGCGTAGGCGGCCTGGGTGGCGGTGTCCGTGTCGGTGGCGGACTTCTTCACCGCGGTCGCCTGGGCCTTGAGCAGGTCGAGCTGGGTCTTGGCCGCGGCCTGGGCGTCGGTGACGCCCTTCTTCGCCTTGTCGAACTGGGCCTTGGTCGGATAGTCCAGCTTGTCGGTGCCGTTGTGGCCGGACGGGGCGATGTCGAACTTCTGCGGGTCGGTGCCCTTGCAGTCCCACGTCCGGGTGTCACGGCCGTTGTCGTAGGTCGCGAGGTCCAGGCAGTTGCCGGTGCCCGGGTTGTACAGGCGGCTGGTCGCGTGGGTGTCGTACTCCCACTTCTGGGCCGTGCTCTTGGCGTTGCAGGTCGAGATCTGCACCACGGTCCCGTTCGCGGTGCCGCCGCCCTTCACCTCCAGGCACTTGCCGGAGTTGACGTTGACCAGCGCGTCGCCGCTGATCGCCCACTTCTGCCCGACCGAGCCGTTGCAGGTGTAGATCTGCACCGGCGTGCCGTTGTCCTTCTTGCCGCCGCCCACTTCGAGGCACTTGTCGGCGGCGCCGTGCGCGTGCACGATCATCGGGCTGTCGCCGATCCAGCCGGGGCCGCCGGCGGACCAGTAGTCCTGCCAGCGGGCGAGGCGGTCGGCGATCCACGACTGGCCCAGCAGCTCGCCCAGCGCCTTGGAGCCGGTGGCGAGGGCCTTGGTGGCGTCGCGGTTCGCGTTGAGGATCTGGTCGCGCTGGGTGGTCTGGGCGGCGATCTCCCGCTGCCACTCGGCGGACGCGTCCGCGACCTCCTTGCCGAGGACCCTGTCCGGGTCGACGGGGGTGCGCCAGTCGCAGGAGGCGAACCGGGTCTTCAGGTCCTCCACGGCGACGCGGTACTCGACGCTGCCCGGCTCGGGCGCGGTGCGCGGGAAACCGCCGGAGGAGAGGAAGACACGCGCGTTGTCCGCGCTCGTCGGCTGCATGGACCAGTTCACCAGGCTGTCCCACGCCTGGTGTTCGGCAAACGCCTGCTGCCACTGCGGGGTGGGGAGCGAGGGGTCCGGGTCACTGCCGTAGAGGGGGGTGCCGAGGTCCTTGACCGCCTTCAGCGTGGCGTCGTCGGCCTTCGGGGTCGGATCCTCGTAGAAGTCGTCCTCCGACTTCCAGAACTGGGCCGCGATCCACTGGCTCAGGCCGGTCTGGTCGAAGAAGCTCGGGCCCGTGCCGGTGGTCCCGGGCGGCCAGTGGAATCCGGTCTCGGTGAATCCGCCCGGGGTGCTCAGGCCGTCGAGCGGCTTCTTCCACACATCGACGTACGCGTTGAGGGCGTCGCCCGCCTTGTCGGCGGCGTCCTTGTCCTTATCGTACGCCGTCGACAGCGGAGTGGTGTTCCAGTACTCGCGGTTCGCCGCGGTGTGCAGCTTGTCCGGGGTCTGGTCGAGCCCGTCCTGGGCGGTGCCGTACATGGCGGAGCCGCCCGTGCGCAGCACCTCGGCCATCAGGCACTGGTCCTGGCGGAGCTGCTCGGCGGCCTTGGCGTCGAAGCCGTCGTAACTGTCGGCCACCGGGCTGAAGTCGGCGGCCCGGTCGTGGGGCAGGTCCGGCCGGCCGGCGACCGTGGCGAGCACGGCGAGCGCGAGCACGGCGGGGACAAGTCGGCTGAGAGTGCGGGATTTTCGCGCAAGGGGAGTCACAGTCCCCGGTCTGGAACGCAAAAGAACATCCGTTCTTCGTGAAGAGGGCAGACGGGGGCCCGACTCGAAGGGTGAGGTGCCGTGGCGGCGGTCAAGCCCGCGTACGGCGCGGATGCGTGTGTCTCTGCGGATACGTCAGCAATGACTGCATGACGATGCGCCTCTCCCCCGTGGCGACGGTGTTCCCCCGGTCGCTGATGGACGTGCGCGGCGGCCGAGTGGTCAGCTCGGCCCTACGCGCATCGCACTTTAGTAAGCCTGTGCACCATCTGTGAAGAGTTTTTGACCGAACGAGATCAACCTTCACATCAGCCGTGCCCTGCGAACACGACGAGGGCCCGGTGGTCAACGACCACCGGGCCCTCGCAACATGGAGACTGTGGAGATGGCGGGAATCGAACCCGCGTCCAACGGTGCAAAAACAGGGCTTCTCCGTGTGCAGTTCGCTGTGATTTTCTCGGCCCCGGTAATCTCGCGAACAAGTCGCCGACGGGCCCAGTCACTGTTTGATTTCCCATCGAACCCCGTGACCGGGCTCAATGGTTTAGTCCCCTAGATTATGCCAGGGTCCGGGTCGGGAACATCCCCGGGCTGACACCCGTTAAGGGCCTTCACTCACTGCTTATTAGGCAGCGAGGGCGAAGGCGCGGGAATCGCTCTTGGAATTGGCGATTATTGGTTGCGACATATGGTTAACGAGATCATTGCCGCTTCCTCGACACGCTTCCCCTGTTTCAACATCCGCTGTCGAAACCGATCATCCCCATGTTGATTTTTCAATGCGCACACCCGGGCTTCCCCTGGTGTTGGTCCCATCGTACGTGACCAGCGCACGCCGATGCCACCGTATTCCCGGCGGCTTCGCCCTACTGGCCCCGCTGCTTGCGCTTGGCCGCCGCGATCGCCCGGTCCGACTCCCGCCGGTCCTGCTGCTCGCGCAGGGTCTGCCGCTTGTCGTACTCCTTCTTGCCTCGTGCCAGGGCGATCTCCGCCTTCGCGCGGCCGTCCTTGAAGTAGATCGCGAGGGGCACGATCGTGTGGCCCGTCTCCTGGGACTTGGCCTCCAGCTGGTCGATCTCCGCCCGGTGCAGCAGCAGCTTGCGCTTGCGGCGCACCGAGTGGTTGGTCCACGTGCCCTGGTTGTACTCGGGGATGTGGGCGTTGTGCAGCCACGCCTCGTTCCCGTCGATCTGCACGAAGCCGTCGGTCAGCGAGGTGCGGCCCTCGCGCAGTGACTTCACCTCCGTGCCCGACAGCACGATGCCGGCCTCGTAGGTGTCGACGATCGCGTAGTCGTGCCGCGCCTTCTTGTTCTGCGCGACGATCTTGCGCTTGCCGCCCTTCTCGCCGTCCCTGGCTTTGACGGCCGTCCCCTGCTGCTTCTGCTGGGACTCTTTCGGTACGTACATTCCCTTGGCCATAGTGCCCTCCATTTTCGCACTACGGAGGGGGTGCGAGGGAAGCGGATTACTACGACGGGTCGCCGAGGCCGCTGAGGACCGTCTCGGCCCGCTCCAGCGCCCCGCTGCCCACCTCCAGGTCGGGGGTGATGCCCCGGCCGTCGACGGTGTGGCCCGAGGGGGTGCGGTAGTGGCCGACGGTGAGCTCGGCGACCGAGCCGTCGGGGAGCCGGGTGGGCATCTGGATGGAACCCTTGCCGAAGGTGCGGGAGCCGAGGACGACCGCACGGCCGCGGTCCTGGAGGGCTCCGGTGAGCATCTCGGCCGCGCTCATGGTGCCGCCGTCGACGAGCGCGACCAGGGGTCTCGCGGTGTCGCCGCCGGCGTCGGCGTGCAGGGCGCGCTGGGCGCCGTCGACGTCATAGGTGGCGACCAGGCCGCCGTCGAGGAAGGCGGAGGCGGCGGTGACGGCCTCGCTGACCAGACCGCCGGAGTTGCCCCGCAGGTCGAGCACGATCCCGGCGTCGGCGGGGGCCTGCCGTACGGCGTCGCGGACGAGCTCCCCCGAGCCCTTGGTGAAGGCGGAGATCTTGATGACGGTGATACCGGCGGACAGCTTGCGGACGGTCACCGAGTCGGTGGACAGCAGCGCCCGGCGCAGGGTCTCGGTCCACGCGCGCGTGCCGCGTTCGAGACCGAGGGTGACGGTCGTACCGGCGCGGGCGTCGGTGGCGTCACCGCGCAGTAACGAGACGACGTCGGTGACGGGCCGCCCGTCGACGTCCGCCCCGTCGACGCTGCGCAGCCGGTCGCCCTTCCTGATGCCGGCGGTGGCCGCGGGCGACCCGGCCTGCACCTTGGTCACCTCGATCCGGCCGTCCCGCTCCCGCCGGGCCCACAGCCCGACACCGGTGTACTGGCCGTCGAGCGCTTCCTCGAACTCCTGGTACTCGCCCTCGGAGTAGACCGCGGCCCACCGGTCCCCGCTGCGGCTCACGGCCCGTTCGGCGGCCTCCATGGGGGACTTGCCGTCGGCCATCGCGTCGGCGGCGGCCTTGGCGACGTCGTCGTGCCGGTCGGCCGCACGGGCCGCTCCGGTGGGTGTCTTCCGGTCGGACTGCCCCGGGTCGGGAAACGCCCCGGTGGCCGCCCCGGTCACCAACAGCCCTGCGAACACCAACGTCAGAGCCGCCCCCCGGCGAACCCGGCGGGGCTGACAGAACAGCTCTCGGCCTGACATGCCGGTGAGTCTAGGACAACGCAAGAGGGCCGCACGGGCGGTTGCCCGTACGACCCTCTTGGCATGCGTCACACCTTCAGGTACTTGCGCAGCGCGAAGAACGCGGCAAGCGCGGGCATCAGGAGGCTCGTTGCGAGGATGAGCGGGAGCTTGGTCAACACCGCGTCCCAGCCGATGAAGTTGATCAAGTTCAGCTTCTGGGAGAGGGCCAGGCCGTGGTCGATGATGAAGTACCGGGCGATCACCAGGAATCCGCAGGCGACCGTGCCGCCGATCAGGCCGGCGACGGCGGCCTCCGCGATGAACGGGGCCTGGATGTAGAAGCCGGAGGCGCCGACCAGGCGCATGATGCCGGTCTCGCGCCGACGGCTGAACGCGGAGACGCGCACCGTGTTGACGATCAGCATCAGGGCGACGACCAGCATCATCGCCATGACCGCGCGTGCCGCCCAGTTCATGCCGTTCAGCAGCCCGAAGAGGTTGTCCAGAATGCCCTTCTGGTCCTGAACGGACTGGACACCGGCGCGGCCGTCGAACGCCGTCGCGACCACCTGGTACTTCTGCGGGTCCTTCAGCTTGATCCGGTACGACTCCTGCATCTGGTCCGGCGTGAGGGAGTCGGCCAAGGGCGAGTCGCCGAACTGCTCCTTGTAGTGCTTGTAGGCGTCGTCCTGCGACTCGTAGGTGACCTTCTCGACGATCGAGGTCATCTTGCCGAGGTCCGCCTGGATCTGCTTCTTCTGGTCGTCGGTGACCGCGCCCTTGGCACAGTTGGGGTCGGACTCGGCGTCGCTCTTGTTGCAGAGGAAGATCGAGACGTTGACCTTGTCGTACCAGTAGCCCTTCATGGTGGTGACCTGGTCGCTCATCAGGAGCGAGCCACCGAAGAGCGCCAGGGACAGGGCGACCGAGACGACGACCGCGAAGGTCATCGTCAGATTGCGGCGGAGACCGACTCCGATCTCCGACAGTACGAACTGGGCGCGCATGGCGTCGGGTTATGCCTTTCCGTCGTGGAGCGCGTGAAGCGTCGGGAACGTGTGCATCGGATTCAGTGCTGGTAGCCGTAGACGCCGCGGGTCTGGTCGCGGACGAGTCGGCCCTTCTCCAGCTCGATGACGCGCTTGCGCATCTGGTCCACGATGTTCTGGTCGTGCGTCGCCATCACCACGGTGGTGCCCGTCCGGTTGATCCGGTCGAGCAGCTTCATGATGCCGACGGAGGTCTGCGGGTCGAGGTTGCCGGTCGGCTCGTCGGCGATCAGCAGCTTGGGCCGGTTGACGAAGGCCCGCGCGATGGCCACGCGCTGCTGCTCACCACCGGAGAGTTCGCCCGGTCTGCGGTCCTCCTTGCCGCCGAGCCCGACGAGGTCGAGCACCTGCGGCACCGACTTGCGGATCTCGCCCTTGGACTTGCCGATGACCTCCTGGGCGAAGGCCACGTTCTCGGCGACCGTCTTGTTGGGCAGCAGGCGGAAGTCCTGGAAGACCGTCCCGAGCTGGCGGCGCATCTGCGGCACCTTCCAGTTGGAGAGACGGGCGAGGTCCTTGCCCAGGACGTGCACCTGGCCGTGACTGCACCGCTCCTCGCGGAGGATCAGCCGCAGGAAGGTGGACTTTCCGGAGCCGGAGGATCCCACGAGGAAGACGAACTCGCCCTTCTCCACTTCCAGGGACACATCCCTGAGTGCGGGGTGGGTCTGCTTGGGGTAGACCTTGGAGACATTGTCGAATCGGATCACGGATGCACCACGGGTCGCCGGGGGTAGATGAGCGTGACCATACGCGAGTCGGGTGAGGAAGCGCAGGCGCCGGTCACGGTTGGGTAAGGCTTGTGCGGTTTTGTTCCGGGGCAGTCTTTCCGGAACGCCGGGGCGAGGTCTGCGGACGGCCGCGCCCTTTCCGGGGGAACCTGGCACAGTGGAGGGGGAACGTTCTCGTTCCGCTGAGCGTTGTGTAGGTAATGGCCGGTGCAAGGAGGGCGAGCGCATGACGTACGACCGGTTGGTGTGCGCGAACTGCGCGGCGCCCGTGAGCGAAGGCCGGTGCCCCGTGTGCCGCGCCAACCGCGAGCGTCTTCAGCAGGAGAACTTCCTCGGCGGTCTGAACCCGATGGCGCTGATCGGGCTGCTGGCGGTGCTGATCGCCGCGGTGGCACTGCTGGCGCATCAGACCGCGTAGCGAAGGTCTCGGACCGCGTAGCGAACGTCACGGAAGAGCGCACGGCGAAGCCCGCGAAAAGCGAACGAAGGGCCCGGAGCAACCGCTCCGGGCCCTTCGCCGTATGTGACGCATTCGCTCGGTGAGCGAACGACTACCGTCAGGCGACAGCGCCGCCGCGGCCGCTCATGAGGCGCGGCAGGATGCGGAAGCCGATACCGCCGGCGATCATCGTGGCGGCACCGACGACCAGGAAGGTCGTCTGCGCGGCACCGGTCTCGGCGAGCTGGTCGCCGCCACCCTGGGCCTGGGTGTTCGAGGAGTCCGACCCGGTGTCGGTGAGGGCGGAGGAGCCCTCCTCCTGCGCGGAGGTGCCCGAGTTGCCGTCGGTGCCGGTGTTGTTGCCGCCGTCACTGCCCGTGCCGCTGCCGTCGGTCGGGTTGTCGCTGGTCGGCTCGTCCGTCGGCTCGGTGGGCTCGTCCGTCGGCTCGGTGGGCTCATCGGTCGGCTCGGTGGGCTCGTCCGTGGGCTCGGTGGGCACGTCGGTCGGCTCACCCGTGGGCTCGGTGGGCACGTCCGTCGGCTCGCTGCTCGGCGGCTCGCTGGTGGCCGGGCCGGTCGGGATAGAGGTCGGATCGTCGTCGGTGCTGACGGTGGCGGTCAGGCCGTCCTCGTTGGCTTCGACGCCGATGGAGAGGGCGGAGGCCGCGCCGGCGGCGGTCAGCGAGGCACCGGCGGCGATCACGGCGCAGGCGGCTATCCGCGCGACCCGGATCCGTGTCTTCTTGGTCATCTGGTTGCTACCCCCAGTAGCTGAATGTCAGGTTGGCGGCGCTGGGGCTGTGCTCTACGGAGATAGCTACGGATGCGCAAGCCCCCCGGTTCTCATGCGCCCCAAAGATACGCACGCCACGCTTCACCCTTCCCATTTTTCAAAGCAACGTCAAGGCCGTTGCGGGCGCGATGTCCAGTTGCGCGCCGAATGCGGGGAGTTGAAGCCTGTGAGTGTGACGTAAAACCCAGACATAACCCTGGCGAGGCCCGGAAATACGAGAACTGCCGCCACGGGGGCGGCAGTTCCGGATCGGCCGACTCGCCATGGGCAAGTCGACAAAGTTACTTCTCCTGCTGCTTGCGCCAGCGAATTCCGGCCTCCAGGAAGCCGTCGATCTCGCCGTTGAAGACGGCCTCGGGGTTGCCGACCTCGTAGTCCGTGCGCAGGTCCTTGACCATCTGGTACGGGTGCAGGACGTACGAACGCATCTGGTTGCCCCAGGAGTTGCCGCCGTCGCCCTTGAGGGCGTCCATCTTGGCCTGCTCCTCCTGCCGGCGCCGGTCGAGCAGCTTCGCCTGGAGAACGTTCATCGCGGATGCCTTGTTCTGGATCTGCGACCGCTCGTTCTGGCAGGAGACGACGATGCCGGTGGGGAGGTGGGTGAGGCGCACCGCGGAGTCGGTCGTGTTCACGCCCTGGCCGCCGGGGCCGGAGGACCGGTAGACGTCCACCCGCAACTCGGACTCGTCGATCTCGATGTGGTCGGTCTGCTCGACCACGGGGAGGATCTCGACACCCGCGAAGGAGGTCTGGCGCCGCCCCTGGTTGTCGTACGGCGAGATCCGCACCAGCCGGTGGGTGCCCTGCTCGACCGAGAGCGTCCCGTAGGCGTACGGCACCTGCACGGCGAAGGTGGTCGACTTGATGCCGGCCTCTTCCGCGTACGACGTCTCGTAGACCTCGGTCTTGTAGCCCTTCTGCTCCGCCCAGCGCAGGTACATCCGCTGCAGCTTCTCGGCGAAGTCGGCGGCGTCGACGCCACCGGCCTCGGCGCGGATGTTCACGAGCGCCTCGCGGGAGTCGTACTCCCCGCTGAGCAGCGTCCGCACTTCCATCTCGTCCAGCGCCTTCTTGACGACGGCGAGCTCGGAGTCGGCCTCGGCGCGGGTGTCCGGGTCGTCCTCCTCCTCGGCCATCTCGAACAGCACGACAAGATCGTCGATCCGCCCGCGCAGCGTCTCCGCCTTCCTGACCTCGGCCTGGAGGTGGGAGAGCTTGCTGGTGATCTTCTGCGCCTCGTCCGGGTTGTCCCACAGGGACGGCGCGGCCGCCTGCTCCTCGAGCACGGCGATGTCTGCCCTCAGCTTGTCGAGGTCCAGAACGGCCTCGATCGACTCCATGGTCGAGGAGAGGGACTTGAGCTCTTCGGATACATCGACGACTGCCACGCCTCCCAGCGTAACGGCTCCGCCAACCGCACAGCGCCCGGCCACCGACGCCCGGGCCGCCCGCCAGGTGGGGCGGGGTGTCCGGGGACCGCGGTCGCCGGGTCAGGCGGGCGGGTGCGGGGTCACGGGGTCGACGTGCTGTGGGTGTCCTGGGGCGGGGAGTCGTCGCCGGAGGTGGCCAGCCAGGCGCCGACGCCCACCGCGGCCGCCAGCACGACCCCGGCCACGCCCAGCGTCACCCTGCGCCGCCGCGCCGCCGCCTTGTGCCGGGCCGAGCCCGGTCGGGGCGCCCCGGACGCCCTCGGCGCCCTGGCCGTGCCCCGCGCACCGCCCGCCAGCTCGTCGGGACCCGGCACCCTCATCGACGTGTGCGTGTCCCGGTTGGAGTCCGGCTTCGCGCCCGGCACCAGGGAGACGGCCCCCCGGCGCCGTACCCGCTGCTCCTCCGCGGCCGGAGCGGCGGCCGTCTCCTCGGCCGCCTCCTGCGACGCCTCCGTCTCCGGCTCGTCGACGTCCAGCGGCGGCATCCCCGCCAGCATCGGCAGCTGCTCCCGCAGCCGCGCGGCCAGCTCGGACGCCCGCAGCCGGGAGGCCGGCGCCTTCGCCAGGCACTGCACGAGCAGCTGCCACAGCTCCTCGGGGATGCCCGGCAGGGGGACGACGGTCTCCGTGACGTGCCGGCGCAGGACCGCCCCGGGGTGGCCGCCGCCGAACGGGGTGAAGCCCGCGAGGAGCTCGTACAGAACGGTCGCCAGGGCGTAGATGTCCACCGACGCCCGGGGCGGCAGGCCCTCCACGATCTCCGGGGCCAGGTAGTCCGGCGTACCGATGATCTTCGTGGCGCGGGTCCGCTTCGGGGAGTCGATCAGCTTCGCCACGCCGAAGTCGGTCAGCAGGGCGGGGTGGGCGCCGCCGGGGCCGAGGGGGCCCTGCATGTCGAGCAGGACGTTCTCCGGCTTCACGTCCCGGTGGACCACGCCCGCCGCGTGCGCCGCCGCCAGCCCGTCCGCGACGTCCGCGACGATCGCGACGGCCGCCTCGGGCGCGAGGCGCCGCTCCCGCTCCAGGCGGGTGCGCAGATCGGTACCGCGGACCAGGTCCATGACGAGGGCGAGGTCGTTGCCGTCGACGACGAGGTCGCGGACGGACACCACGTTGGGGTGCTCAAGGCCCAGCAGGGCCGTGCGCTCCTGTACGAAGCGGCCCACCAGCTCCTCGTCGGACGCGAGATCCTCGCGCAGCAGCTTGATGGCGACGGGCCCTTCCGGCCCCTCGCCCAGCCACACCGTGCCGGCGCTGCCCCGCCCCAGGACCTGGTTGGCGGTGTACCGGCTGCCGATCTTCCGTGCCAAGGCTGCTCCTACAGACGCGTGTTGCCGACAAAAGTACGCGTCCGACGAGCCAACCTTCACCACGGAGGCGGAAATCACCCGCCAGGTGTCGACAAATCCCCAGACTCGCGGTCAGTTGTCGTTGCCGGAGCCGCTGCCGCCGCCCACGCTGTCGAAGAAGTCACCGACCGACTTCGTCCAGTCCTTCAGCTGGCTCCAGTAACCCCTGCCCTCCCCCACCCAGGTGTGCAGCGGGGTCAGGTCCCAGATCAGCCAGCCCGCGACGAACAGGATGACGACCATGAAGAGGCAGCCCTTGAGGCAGCCGAGCCCGGGGATCTTCATCGGGTTGGCGCTGCGCTGCCGAGGCTCGCGCGGGGCCCGCTGCGGCTCGGCGGGGGCGGCCGGGGGCGCGTAGCGCTGCTGCGGCCGCTGGGGCTGCTGCGGCGGCGGGGCGTACTGCTGCGGCTGCTGGCCGTACCCGGCGGGCTGCTGCTGGCCGTATCCGCCCTGCTGCCCGTATCCGCCGCCCTGCGGCCCGCCCTGCTGTCCGCGCGGCTGCGGCCGGCGTACCGGCTGCTGCTGCGGGGCCTGGCGCGGCGGCTGCTGCTGTGGCCGGGCCACCTGGCGCTGGGGGCGGCGGCGCAGCGGGTCCTCGTTCGGGTCGAGGTACTGGACCTGCGTCTGCTCGTTGCGGTCGCGGGCCGCGCGGAGCTGGGTCTGCCAGGGATGCGGCTGCTCCGGCTGCTGCTGGCCCGGCTGCCCCTGGGGCATCGGCGGCATGACGGCCGTCGGGTCGGCGGCGCCGGTGTTCGGCAGCACGGCGGTCGGGTCGGCGGCGCCGGTCGGGCCGCCGGTGTGCGGGAGGAAGCTGGTCACCGCGTTCGGGTCGTACGATCCGGCGGGCGCGCCGGTGTTCGGCAGCACCTGCGTGGGATCGGCCGACCCCGGTACGGCCGCCGGCGCCGGGTCGGGGGCCAGCAGCGCGCCCACCCCCTCGGCGGCGGCGATCTGCGCGGAGTTCGCGTGCACGCCGACGCCCTCGGCGACGACCCGCAGGCCGCGGGCGAGGTTCTCGGCGCTGGGCCGGTCGTCGGGGTTCTTGCGCAGGCAGCGCTCTATGACCGTCCACAGCGGGTCGGGGACGGTGGACGGGCGGCGCGGCTCGGCGCTGAGGTGCTGGTGGAGGACTTCGAGGGCGCTGCCGCCGGAGAACGGCGGGTGGCCGGTGACCAGCTCGTACAGCAGGATGCCGGCGCCGTAGATGTCGACGGCGGAGGTCTGCGGGCGGCCCTCCGCGGACTCCGGCGCTATGTACGCGGGCGTGCCGACGAACTCGTGGGTGCGGGTCAGGCCCGGGGAGTCGGCGAGGCGGGCGATGCCGAAGTCGGTCAGCAGCGGGTGCATCTGGCCGTTGTACTGCTGGAGCAGCACGTTGGCGGGCTTCAGGTCGCGGTGCACGACGCCGTCGGCGTGGCTGGCGGCGAGCGCGTCGGCGATCTGGGCGGTCAGCAGCGCGGCGGCGACCGGCGAGAAGGGGCCGTTCTCCCGCAGGTAGCGGTGCAGGTCGGGGCCCTCGACGAGGTCCATGACCAGGGCAAGGAGATCGCCCTCCACAACGAGGTCCCGGACCCGGACGATGTTCGGGTGGGTCAGCCGGAGCAGCACGGAGCGCTCCCGCAGGAACCGCATCACGATGTCGGGGTCGTTCGCGAGCTCTTCCTTGAGGACCTTGATCGCGACGGTCTCCCCGGGCTGGCCGGCCACGGCCGCCTCGGCGCCCGCGGTCTCCCGCTGGCGGGCACGCCAGACGGTACCGGTGGCGCCGCGTCCGAGCGGCTCCTCCAGGAGGTACTTGCTGCCTACCGGCCGCACGTCATCCGCTCCCTGTCGCTTGCTGGTGTGTCCGGTTCTTGTGTCCGACCCACTGTAGTGCCGTGGTCCCTGGCACCGGGCTGTCGTCCGGCTGTGCTTTCCCCCGCACCGCAGGCGGCCGACAAGTGTTCCGGACGTATCCCCATACGTAGGCGTTCCCGCAGTTGTTCGATGGAAAGACGCTCGCTTCGGTCCGGTGGTTGCCGGGTCCGGACGTGACCGATCTCAAGTGATCGCCCGCGCGGTATTGGTCAGGCACTTTTGGGGGCAGAGCTGACCAATCAAGATCACTTACCATCGGGTCGTGGGCGCGTTGTCAGTGGCAGGTGCGAGGATGCGTGCGACAGCAGAACTGGCCGACGTGCTCGTGGCGGTGGGGGGAATTCCGCGCCCGCGCAGAAGGGACCGCTGACGGCGATGCAGATCCGGCTGACCGTCGTAGACCCGCTGGGCCCTGCCGCGCAGCGGGGCCGGGCCGTGAGCCGGGACGTGCTGGTGACGGCGCCCGCGGGTACGGATCTGGCCGCGGTGGCCTCCGCGCTGGCCTCGGCGGTCACCGGTGACGGCGGGCCGGGCGGCCGGGAGACGAGCGGCGCCCCCGTCGTGCTGTACGCCGGGGCGGAGCGGCTGGACGCCCGCCACCGCATCCTGGGCGAGCCCCCGCTGGTCGACGGCGCCGTGCTGTCCCTGGGCGCGCCCGCCGCCCCCGAACCGCATCCCGAGCTGGACGACGCCCCGGCGCAGCTGCATGTGATCGCCGGCCCGGACGCGGGCGGGGTCCACCTCCTGCACGGCGGCCAGATCACCATCGGCCGCTCCGCCGACGCCGACGTCCCGCTCGACGACCCGGACGTCTCCCGGCTGCACTGCGCGGTCACGGTCGCCGCCGACGGCCGCGTCTCGGTGGCCGACCTGCACTCCACGAACGGCACGGCCCTGGACGGCACCCGTGTCACCGACCGCCCGGTCCGCCTCGCCCCGGGAGCGCTCCTGCGCATCGGGGAATCGGCCCTGCGGCTTACGCCGTCCGGGGGACCGGGAGCCCGGGTGGGCACGGCACCGGACGGGGACGGATGCGTACGGGTGCTGCTCGGCGGTGAGGGCGCGGAGGAGGGCGACGCGGCCGACCGGGGCGGCGGCGACGGCTCGGGGGCCGGCGGTTTCGCGAGCCCCGCGCGCGGGACGGCCGCGGCCGACGGCTCGACCGGCCCCGCGGGCCGCACCCATCACGCCTACGGCACGGCGGCCTGGGGAGCCTCGGGCGGCGCGGCGGGGGGCCAGGAGCACGGGCCGGTGGAGTCACCGGTCGTACCCGCGCAGGGGGAAGCACCGAGGATCGAGAGCCGGGGCGGGCTGCCGACGGCCGGACAGGGCGGCGGGTCGCCGCAGGCCGAGTGGGGAAGCGGGCTCCCGGCCGGGGCCGGCCAGGGCGGCGGGCTCCCTGCGGGCGCCGGGCGCGGGGAGGCACCGCAGACGGCCGCGCGCGGAGACGGATCACCGGCGGCCGGGCCCAGGCACGAGCCCCCGTCGGCCGGACGCAAAGACGGACCGCAGCCGACCGGATCCGGGCACGAACCGTCCCCGTCCGGACGCTGGGACGGAGCACCGGCGACCGCACCCGGGCACGAGCCGCCCTTGTCCGCCGGGCGCGGGTACGAGTCCTCGCCGAGCGGACGCGGCTACGACCCCGCGGCGGCCGGAGGCCGCGGCGGACTGCCCGGCCCACGCGGTGGCTCCGCCCCCGCGCAACGCCCCGCCGCCGCGGAGAACTCCGCCGTCACGGGCCGCCCCACCACCACGGACCGCCGCACCGCCACGGGCCGGTCCGCCCCCACGCAACGCTCCGGCGACACCCACGCCGGGCGCTCCGGAGTGCTCGGCGGCCCAAGCGGCTCCCACGGGCCCGCGTCCGGCCCCGGCGCCCGAAGCGGCGGCACCGCCGGGCCCGCGGCCTCCGATCGTCCGGCGGCAGCGCACCACCGCCCCTCCCCGGACGGCGCCTCACCTGCCGACGACCCCTCCGACGGCCCCGCCCCCTCCGCGAAGCGCAAAGGCACCCCCCTCCGCGGCACCGACGCCCCCGCCCTGCCCGGCGCCCGCAGGCGTGGCGGGCTCGGAGCCTGGGCGCGGCGGCTGGCCGGCGGACGTGCTGAGGTGCTGTCGGCCGCCGACGGCGAACCCGCGGCCGAGGACGACGGCACGGCATCGGCCGGTGTCCCCGCCCAGCCCGAGACCTGGCCGGATCCCGCCGCCCTGCTGCTGACCGCGCTCGGCCCCGGCCCCCGTCTCTGGGAGCGCGGCCCCGGCCACCCGGAGACGCTCACGGTCCGGCTCGGCACCGCGGACCGCCCGGCGCCCGAGGGCCAGGGGCTGCTCCCCGCCGTGCCGGTCACCGCCGACCTGCGCGAGGCCGGCGCCCTCGGCCTCGCAGGCCCGCGCACCCGCCTCGCCGGCCTCGCCCGCGCCGTACTGGCCCAGCTCGCCGCGCTGCACTCCCCCGACCTGCTGGAGATCGTGCTGATCAGCGCGGACCGGGCCCGCCCCCTGGAGGAGCGCACGGCCGAGTGGTCCTGGCTCGGCTGGCTTCCGCACGTCCGCCCCGGGCACGGCCAGGACTGCCGGCTCCTGCTGGCCTACGACCGCGAACAGGCCGCGGCCCGCGTGGAGGAACTGCTGCGCAGGGTGGAGGACCTGTCCGCGCCCCGCCGGCCGGCCACCGCCTCCGACCGCCCGAACCTGGCGGGTACGACCGCGGACGCCCCGCCCGCCGAGACCGCCCACCGCCCCTCCTGGGCCCGCGACGACCTCGGCGCCGACGACGGCGACGGCGGTTTCCCGGGGCCGTACACGGTCGTCGTCGTGGACGGCGATCCCGGCGGCTCGGCGCTGCGGGACGCGGTGGCACGGCTGACCGTCGCCGGGCCGCGGGCCGGAGTGCATGTGATCTGCCTGGCGGAGACGGCGCCCACCTCGCCCACCTCGCCGGTCACCCAGACCTACGAGGCGGCGTGCGCGGTGACGCCGACGTTCCGGGAGTGCGGGGCCGTGGCCCTGCTCAGCGGGGACGTGGCGACGGCACTGCATCTGCTGCGGGTGGCCCGCACCGACACGGCGGGTCCCCTCGGCCCCGGCACCCTGGCCGCGGTGGACGCGGTCTCCCCCGCCTGGGCCGAGCGGTTCGCGAGGGCGCTGGCCCCGCTGCGCCCCGACGGCCCGGCCGGCGACCGGCACGCGCGCGTGACCACCCCGCTCCCCCAGTCCGCCCGCCTGCTGGACGAGTTGGGGCTGGCGCGGGCCACCCCGGCGTCGCTGATGGCCCGTTGGGCGGACGCGGCCGACGACACCGAGTCGCTGGGCGGCCGGGCCCGGGCGGTGCTCGGTGCCGGTCCGCGCGGCCCGCTCGGCGCCGACCTGGTGACCGAGGGACCGCACCTGCTGATCGAGGGCCCGCCCGGCAGCGGGCGTACGGAGCTGCTGCGGGCGATGGTCGCCTCGCTGGCCGCCGCCGAGCGCCCCGACCGGCTCGGGATCGTCCTGATCGACGGCCGCGACGGCGTCGGCACCGGTGCCGGCGCGGGACTCGGCGAGGGCCTGCGGGTGTGCACCGACATACCGCATGTGACGACCCACCTCTCCGTCAACGACCCGGTCCGGATGCGGGAGCTGGCGCAGTCGCTGAGCGCTGAGCTGAAAAGGCGGGCCGAACTGCTGGGCCGCTCGGACTTCAGCGACTGGCACGCCCAGCGGGAGATCTCGGGCCGGATCGTCGCCCAGCGCGGCCGTCCCGCCGCCGCGGGCGCCGCCGACATGGAGGCGCCGCCGAGCTCCACGATCCGGCTGCGCCCGTCGGCCGGGGCCGCCGCCCGTCAACGCACCGAGACACCACCGCCGTTGCCGCGCCTGGTCGTCGTGGTCGACGATCTGGACGCCCTGGTCTCGCCCGCCCTCGGTTCGCCGGGCCGGCCGGCCGCCGGTTCCGTGATGCGGGCGCTGGAGGCGGTGGCCAAGGAGGGCGACCGGCTCGGCGTCCACCTGATCGCGGCGGCCGGTGCGGGCGGCCGTACGGCGGAGACGGAACCGGCCCGGCGGGCCACCCTGCGCGTCACCCTGGACCCACCGGCCGCAGGACCCGACGAACCGGCCCCGGGCCGCGGCCGCCTGACCACACCGGACGGCCACGTCACGGCGTTCCAGGCGGGCCGCGTCACCGGCCGTATCCCCCGCACGGCGACCCAGCGCCCCACGGTCGTGCCCCTCGACTGGCCGCGCATGGGCGACCCCCCGACCCGCCGCCCGGTGCGGGAGCTGGGCAACGGCCCGACGGACCTGGCCCTGCTGGCGAGCGCGGTGGAGAGAGCGGCCAAGGAGGTCTCGGCGGCGGAGGTTCCTTCGCTTCTGTGAGCGAGGGCGACCCCGGGTCACTGATCACGAGGCGATCACGATCCCCGGTCCTCACCTGTACGCACCCTTGCCGCACAAGCGGCCCCCGCGTACACCGGAGCGCACGGGACAGAGTTCTGACGTTCAACGAGGAACGACGAACGGGGAAGTGATGCGCGCCATGAGCAACACCATCCGGACAGGCAGGGCCGTCACCACGCTCGCCGCACTGCTCGCGGGAGCCCTCGCGCTCACCGCGTGCGGAGGCAGCGACGACAAGAAGGACGACAACGGCTCGGAGAGCAGCGCCAGTACGTCCGGTTCCACCCTCACCCTCCCGAAGCTGGACGGCACCACACTCGAGGTGGCCGCCGTCTGGACCGGGCAGGAGCAGAAGAACTTCAAGCAGGTGCTCGCGGAGTTCGAGAAGCGCACCGGTGCGAAGGTCACCTTCGTGCCCGCCCAGGATCCGATCATCAACTTCCTCGGCTCGAAGATCGCGGGCGGTCAGCCGCCGGACATCGCGCTGCTGCCGCAGCCCGGCGCGATCAAGCAGGCCGTGCAGAAGGGCTGGGCGAAGCCGCTCGGCGCCGACGCGGTGAAGGAAGTGCAGAAGAACTACTCGCAGGGCTGGCAGGACATCGGCAAGGTCGGCGGCAAGCAGTACGGCGTCTACTACAAGGCCGCCAACAAGTCGCTGATCTGGTACAACGCGAAGGTCTTCGCGAACGCGGGGGCCAGTGAGCCGAAGACCTGGAAGGACCTGCTGACCACCTCGCAGGCGGTGTACGACTCGGGCGTCACCCCGTTCTCGGTGGCCGGCGCGGACGGCTGGCCGCTGACCGACTGGTTCGAGAACGTGTATCTCTCCCAGGCGGGCCCGGAGAAGTACGACCAGCTGGCCCAGCACAAGATCAAGTGGACCGATCCGTCGGTGAAGCAGGCGCTGACCACGCTCGCCGAGATCTGGGGCGACAAGAACTATCTGGCGGGCGGCCAGAACGGCGCGCTGCAGACGGAGTTCACCACCTCGGTCACCCAGACCTTCACGGGCGGCGACCAGCCGAAGTCGGCGATGGTCTACGAGGGCGACTTCGTGCAGGTCAACATCGGTCAGACCAAGGCGAAGGTGGGCACGGACGCCAAGGTGTTCCCGTTCCCGGCGGTCGGCTCCGCCGCGCCCGTGGTCTCCGGCGGTGACGCGGCCGTCATCTTCAAGGACTCCAAGGGGGCGCAGGCCCTCGCGACCTTCCTGGCCTCCCCGGACGCGGCGACGATCCAGGCGAAGCTCGGCGGCTATCTCTCGCCGAACAAGAGCGTGCCGAACTCGGCGTATCCGAACGAGGTGCAGCGCACCATCGCCAACTCCCTGATCGCGTCCGGTGACGACTTCCGCTTCGACATGTCCGACCAGGCCCCGCAGGCGTTCGGCGGCACCCCGGGCAAGGGCGAGTGGAAGGACCTCCAGGACTTCCTGAAGAACCCGAAGGACGTCGCGGGCACCCAGGCGAAGCTGGAGAAGGACGCGGCGGCCGCCTACGGCAGCGGAAGCTGACCCGGCGATGGCCGCACCCGCGACGACGGCCCCCGCTCCACCGGGCCGCCGCAAGAGCGTGACCGGCACCCGCAGGACGGTGGCGTTCCTCTTTCTCCTCCCCGCCCTGGTGCTGCTCGGCGCGCTCGTGGTCTACCCGATCGGGTACTCGCTGATCCGCAGCTTCTACAACGCGAACGGCGACGGTTTCGCCGGCTTCGACAACTACAAGGCGATCTTCACGGACGACGGCATCCGCACCGCCCTGAAGAACAACATCATCTGGGTGGTGTTCGCACCGACGGTCTCCACCGCCCTCGGTCTGATCTTCGCGGTGCTGACCGAACGGATCCGCTGGGGAACGGCGTTCAAGCTGGTCGTCTTCATGCCGATGGCGATCTCGATGCTGGCCGCCGGGATCATCTTCCGTCTCGTCTACGACCAGGACCCGGACAAGGGCGTCGCCAACGCGGTCTGGGTCGGCATCCACGACACCTTCGCCCAGTCCTCCGCGTTCCCGAACGCGCACCCGGGCCGGGAGTCGCCCCTGAAGCCGGACCAGGGCGGCTTCGTCACCACGGCCACCGTCCGCACCGGCCAGACCGTCGCCCTCCCCCTGGTCGGCGTCGCCCCGGACCAGATGCCCGACGGCGCGAAGAAGGCCGTGGCGGCGCGGCCCGACCCCGGGAAGATCACCGGCACCGCCTGGCAGGACTTCACCCGCGGCAAGGGCGTCGGCAAGCTCGGCGCCCCCGACCCGTCCGAGGTCGGCTACGACGGGATGCGCATCGAGGCGGTGAAGGACGGCAAGGTGGTGGCCTCGGCCAAAGCCGCCGCCGACGGCACCTTCACCCTCCCCGCCACTGCCGACGGAGCGCAGCTCAGGCTCCCGGCGAGCAACTTCAAGCAGCCCTACAACGGCATCGACTGGCTCGGCCCGTCCCTGGTCACGCCGGCCATCATCGGGTCGTACATCTGGATGTGGGCGGGCTTCGCGATGGTGCTGATCGCGGCCGGACTGGCAGGTGTCCCCCGGGAGCTCCTTGAGGCGGCCCGCGTCGACGGGGCGACCGAGTGGCAGGTGCTCCGCAAAGTCACCGTGCCGCTGCTCGCGCCGGTCCTGGCGGTGGTCACCGTCACCCTGATGATCAACGTGCTGAAGGTCTTCGACCTCGTGTACATCATCGCGCCGGGCTCCTCGCAGGACGACGCGAACGTGCTCGCCCTGGAGCTGTACCGCAAGGGCTTCGCGGAGGACCAGCCGGGCATCGCGAGCGCGATCGCGGTGTTCCTGCTGCTCCTCGTCATCCCGGTGATGTGGTTCAACGTGCGCAGGCTGCGACGGGAGGAACGGCGATGAGCTGGCTGCTGGAGAAGATCAACGGCGGTCTGGTCCGTGTCTTCCTGATCGTCGTCGGCCTGTTCTGGCTGGTGCCGACGATCGGGCTGCTCGCCTCCTCCCTGCGTTCCCCGGAGGACATGAGCGCGAGCGGCTGGTGGAACGTGTTCGCCAAGCCGTCCCAGCTCACCTTCGACAGCTACCAGAACCTTCTGGAGAACAGCGACATCACCAGCTCGCTGTGGAACACCGTCCTGATCACCGTCCCGGCGACGGTCCTGGTCGTGATCATCGGGGCGCTGGCCGGTTACGCGTTCGCGTGGATGGAGTTCCCCGGCCGGGACTGGTGGTTCCTGATCGTGGTCAGCCTGCTGGTGGTCCCCGTCCAGGTCGCGCTGATCCCGATCGCCGAACTCTTCGGCAAGATAGGCCTGTTCGGGACGATCCTCGGGGTGGTCCTCTTCCATGTCGGCTTCGGTCTGCCGTTCGCGGTGTTCCTGCTGCGGAACTTCTTCGCGGAGATCCCCCGGGAACTGCTGGAGGCGGCCCGCCTCGACGGCGCCGGTGAACTGCGCCTGTTCACCCGGGTGGTGATGCCGCTCGGCGGGCCGGCGATCGCGAGTCTGGGCATCTTCCAGTTCCTGTGGGTGTGGAACGACATGCTGGTCGCGCTGGTGTTCACCAAGTCGGGCACCCAGCCGATCACGGTGGCGCTCCAGACCCAGGTCCGTCAGTTCGGCAACAACGTCGACGTCCTGGCCCCCGGCGCCTTCATCTCGATGGTGATCCCGCTGGCGGTGTTCTTCGCGTTCCAGCGGCAGTTCGTGTCCGGGGTGATGGCCGGCGCGGTCAAATAACCGCACGAGACATATAAAAGAAGGGCGAGTCGGTCACCGGCTCGTCCTTCGCCGTTCACGGAACGTAACCCACATGACCTAACGAACCGTAACCACATCACTCCATTGGCCGTTCCCGGGCAGAACGCCCGCGCCGACCGACCCATGGATGTCCCTTGCCCAGGTTCAGTGTCATTGTCCCCGCGTACAAGGTCCAGGCGTATCTGCCCGAGTGCCTGGACTCGGTGCTCTCGCAGTCGTATCCCGATCTCGAACTGATCGCCGTCGACGACCGTTCGCCGGACGCCTGCGGCACGATCATCGACGAGTACGCGGCCCGCGACGCGCGCGTACGGCCCGTCCACCTGCCGGAGAACCAGGGCCTGGGCGGTGCCCGCAACGCCGGGATGGAGCAGGCACGCGGCGACTACCTGCTCTTCCTGGACGGCGACGACACCCTCACCCCCGACGCGCTGCGGGCGATCGCCGACCGGATCAAGGAGACCGGCGAGCCGGACGTGCTGGTGTACGACTACGCGCGGACCTTCTGGACGGGCCGGGCGGAGCGCAACAAGGTCGCGTTCCAGCTGACCGAACAGGGCCCGGCACCCTTCCGTCTGGAGGACCGGCCGGGCCTTCTCCGCGTCCTGATGGTCGCCTGGAACAAGGCGTACCGGCGGGAGTTCGTGGAGGAGCACGACTTCGTCTTCCCGCCCGGCTACTACGAGGACACCCCCTGGACCTACCCGGTCCTGATGACCGCCGGGACGATCGCGACGCTGGACCGGGTCTGCATGCACTACCGGCAACGGCGGCAGGGCAGCATTCTCGGCACCGCGAGCCGCAGCCACTTCGACATCTTCGAACAGTACGACCGGGTCTTCGCGTTCATCGAGGAGCGGCCCGAACTGGCCCGCTGGCGGCCGGTGCTGTTCCGGCGGATGATCGACCACTTCTCGACGGTGTTCACCCGGCGGGAGCGGCTGCCCCGCGGCACCCGCGCCGAGTTCCTGCGCAGGGCCCGCGCCCACTACCGCCGTTACCGGGCCGAGGGCACCCCGGTCCCGCTCCGCACCCGGCTCCGCCACGGCCTCGTCCACTACGGCCTGCACCGCACCTACCGCACCCTCCAGCTGGCGCGGTCCGGGGGCCGCCGCACGGTCAAGGCCGGCGTCAAGTCCGTCCGGGGCCTGCGCTCGGCCCTCCTCCAGCTGCACTACCGCGTCCAGCTGCGCCTGCCGCTGCGCGCCGACCGCGCGGTCTTCGCCGCCTACTGGAACCGCGGCCACAGCTGCAACCCGGGCGCGCTGGAGGCGGCGTTCCGCAGTCACGCCCCGCACATCCGCACCTCCTGGATCGCCCGCCCCGAGCACCAGCACACCGTCCCGCCGGGCCCGCGCCGGCTGCGTCCGGGCACCTTCGGCTACTGGACCGCGCTGGCCCGCTCCAAGTACCTGGTCAACAACGTCAACTTCGACCGGCGGCTGAAGAAGCGCCCCGGCCAGGTGTTCGTGCAGACCCAGCACGGCACCCCGCTCAAGCACATGGGCCTCGACCTCCAGGAACATCCGGCGGCCGCCGCCGACATGGACTTCGAGGAGCTCCTGCGGGGCGTCGACAAGTGGGACTACCTCCTGTCCGCCAACCGCCACACCACCCTGACCTGGGAGCGCGTCTACCCCGGCGGCTACACCACCCTCGAGTACGGCTATCCCCGCAACGACGTCTTCCAGCAGGCCACCTCCGCCGAGGTGACCCGGATCCGCGAGTCGCTCGGCGTCCCCGAGGGCACGGTCGCGCTGCTGTACGCGCCCACCCACCGCGACTACCGGCGCACCCAGCGCCCCGCGCTCGACCTGGACCGGATCGTGCGCCGGCTCGGCCCGCGCTTCGTGATCCTGGCCCGCGCCCACTACTGGCACGGCGGCCCGCTCGCGGCCGGGGGACGGGTGATCGACGTCAGCGACCACCCGAGCGTGGAGTCCCTCTGCCTGGCCTCGGACGCGCTGGTCACCGACTACTCGTCGATCATGTTCGACTACGCCAACCTGGACCGCCCGATCGTCGTGCACACCGAGGACTGGGACGCCTACCACGCGGCCCGCGGCACCTACTTCGACCTGCGCTCCAGCCCGCCCGGCGCGGTCGCCCGCACCGAGGACGAGCTGATCGACATCTTCGCCAGCGGCCACTGGCGCGGCTCCCGCTCCGCGCAGCTGCGCGCCGCGTTCCGCGAGCGGTTCTGCCGGTACGACGACGGACGCGCCGCCGAGCGGGTCGTACGGCATGTGGTGCTCGGCGAGCCGGCCGGGCTGCCGGAGTTCATCCCGCTGGATGAGCGGCACCCCGTGCCGTCGGCGGCCTCGGGGCTCGCCCACTCCCCGCTCGCCACTGTTCCGCAACCTTCTGGTCACCTGCCCGTCACCGAGAGCCGCTGACCGCCGTTTGCCTTCCAGGGAGTTCCTTCATGCCCCCGAACACCTCGCGGCCCGCTCCGTCGCGGCCGTCCACCTGGCGACCCACGGGGAGGCCGGGCCGCATGGACACCTGAGAAAGAGCAGCATGCCCCGCTTCAGCATCATCGTCCCGTCCCACGGGGTCGCCGGCCGGCTGTCCCAGGCGCTGGACTCGGTCCTCGCCCAGTCCTTCGGCGACCTGGAGCTGATCCCGGTCTGCGACGCGCCGGACGCCCCGGCCGCCGCGGTCGCCGCCGGATACGCCGAGCGGGACTCCCGGGTGGCCCCGGTGCACTCACCGCCGTCCGCGGGGCTGAGCGGGGCCCGCAACACCGGGATGCGGGCGGCGCAGGGCACGTATCTGCTGTTCCTCGACGGCGACGACGTCCTGGTCCCGGGCGCGCTGGCGCGGTTGGCGGCACGGCTGGCCGAGACCGGTGACGTGGACGGGCTGTACTTCGAGCACGAGCGGGCGCCCTGGTGGGAGGGCGAGCCGGCCAACCCGGCGGCGCCGCTGCTGGCGGGCACCCCGCGGGACACCTTCGCCCCGGCCGAGGCACCCGCGCTGACCGGCGTGACACTGCCGGCGTGGAGCGCGGCCTGGCGCCGCGCCTTTCTCACGGACCGTCGGCTGCGCTTCCCCGACGGCCACTTCACGGACGTCGGCTGGGGCGGCCTGACCGGTATCGCCGCCGACCGTGTCGCGGTGCTGCGTGCGGTGGTCGTACGGCACCGGCTGCGCCGGCAGGGCAGCCGGCTGAACCTGCCGGGTGCGCATCAGCACCAACTCCTCGACCAGGTGGAGCTGGTGCTGGCGCGGGCGTTCGCGGCGGGACTCCCGGGCGAGCGGGCGCGGCCGCTGTTCGAGCAGCTCTTCGAGGCCGTGCTGAGGACGGCCGCCCGCCCGCAGCGGCTGCCGTCCGGGCACCGGGCGTTCTTCCGGCGGGCGGGATGGCTGCACCGCACGTACCGGCCGGCCGGGTTCCGGATGCCGGGCGGGAGTCTCGGGGTGCAGCACCGGCTCCTCGCGGCCGGCGCGTACACCGCGTTCCGGGCGCTGCGCGGGGCCAACCGGGCGGCGGTCCTGGCGGCCGGGCGGCTGCCCCGGCCGCGGCTGCCGCTCACCCGGCTGCGTTACGCCCTCGACCTGCGCCGCCCGCTCGACGAGAGCCTCGCCGTGTACTGCGCCTACTGGGGACGCGGTTACGCCTGCAACCCGGCCGCGATCCACGCCACGGCCCGCCAGCTCGTCCCGCGGCTGCGCTCGGTGTTCCTGGTCGAGGCCGGCCAGGAACACACCGTGCCCGAGGACGTCGAGTACGCGGTGATCGGCAGCCGCCGCTACTGGCAGGTGCTGGCCCGCGCCAAGTACCTGGTCAACAACGCCAACTTCGCCGAGGGCGTCGTCAAGCGGCCCGGCAGCGTGCATCTGCAGACGCAGCACGGCACCCCGCTGAAGAAGATGGGCGTCGACCAGTCGACGTACCCGGTGGTCGCCGCGCAGACCGGCAGCTTCACCAAGCTGCTCGGCCGCGTGGACCGCTGGGACTTCAACCTCTCCGCGAACCGGCACTCCACCCAGACCTGGGAGCGCGCCTTCCCCGGCTCGTACGAGGCGCTGGAGTACGGCTATCCGCGCAACGACGTCTACTACACGGCGTCCGCCCACGACGTGGTCCGGGTCCGCCGCAGTCTCGGCGTCCCGGACGGCAGGACGGCCGTGCTGTACGCCCCCACCCACCGCGACCACCACACCGGCTTCGAGCCCGGCCTCGACCTGGAGGCGTTCTGCGAGGCGGCCGGCGAGAACGTCGTCGTCCTCCTGCGCGCGCACTACTTCTACGACCGGGGAGCCTTCGCGGGCACCGGCCGGGTCATCGACGTCACCGCGCACCGCTCCGCCGAGGACGTGTGTCTCGCGGCGGACGCGCTGATCACCGACTACTCCTCCATCATGTTCGACTACGCCAACCTGGACCGGCCGATCGTCGTCTACGCCGACGACTGGGAGGTCTACCGGCAGACCCGGGGCGTCTGCTTCGACCTGATGGCCGAGCCGCCGGGCCCGGTCGCCCACACCCCGGAGGAACTGGCCCGGATCTTCCGCGAGGGGACCTACCGGGGCCCGGAGTCGAAACGGCTGCGGGCCCGGTTCCGGGCCCGTTTCTGCCAGTTCGACGACGGTCTGGCCGCCGAACGCGTCGTACGCCGGGTGTTCCTCGGCCAGCCGCCGGAGTCGCTCCCGCCGCTGATCCCGCTCGCGGAACGCCTGCCCGCCCCGGCCGCCACCGCCTTCGCGAGGAGCTGACCGTGCCCCGATTCAGTCTGATCGTGCCCTGTTTCAAGGTGCAGGGCTTTCTGCGCGAGTGCCTCGACTCGGTCCTGGAGCAGTCCTTCCACGACATCGAGGTGATCGCCGTCGACGACCGCTCCCCGGACGGCAGCGGCGCGATCCTCGACGAGTACGCGGCCCGCGACCCGCGCGTGCGGGTCCTGCACCTGCCCGAGAACGTCGGCCTCGGCCCCGCCCGCAACGCCGGACTCCCGCACGCCACCGGTGACTTCCTGCTCTTCCTGGACAGCGACGACACCCTCACCCCGGGCGCGCTGCGCGCGATCGCCGACCGGCTCACGGAGACCGCCGACCCGGACGTGCTGGTCTTCGACTACGCCCGCACCTACTGGTGGGGCGGCACCCGGCGCAACGCCCTCGCAACTGTGCTGAGTTCGACCGACGGCGTCTTCACCGCGGCCGAACACCCGGAGATCCTCGACCTGTTGATGGTCGTGTGGAACAAGGTCTACCGGCGTGACTTCGTCGAGGAGAACGGCTTCCGGTTCCCGCCGGGCTACTACGAGGACACCCCCTGGACCTTCCCGGTCCTGCTCGGCGCCGGCCGGATCGCCACCCTCGACCGGATCTGCCTGAACTACCGCCAGCGCCGCCAGGGCAACATCCTCTCCACCACCAGCCGCAAGCACTTCGACGTCCACGACCAGTACCGCAGGGTGTTCGAGTACGTCGACTCGCGCCCGGAGCTGGCGGGTTGGCGGCCGTATCTGCACCGGAAGATGGGCGAGCACTGCCTGGACATCCTCGCCAAACCGGACCGGCTGCCGCCCGCGGCCAAGGGCGAGTTCTTCCGGCGTACCGCGGAGCTGTACCGGGCGTACCGGCCGGAGGGCGCCGAACTCGGGGTACTGGGCGGCTCGTACGCGTCGTACCGGCTCCGCGAGCAGGCCGGGCGGATCGGCCGGGAGAGCGCACGGCAGGCACTGCGGGTGCGGCGGGCGGCAGGAGCCCGGGCCCGGCACGCGCTGACCGGGCTGAGCGGTCACCGCGCGCTGGACGAGCGGCTGGTCCTGTACTCGGCGTCCTCGCACCGGGGCCTGCTGGGCGACCCGGCGGCCGTCTACCGCACGGCCCGGGAGATCGCGCCGGGGCTGCGGGGCGTCTGGGTGGTGAAGGACGCGGAGGTGGCGGCGGGGCTGCCCGCCGACGTGGAGCACGTCCTGCTGGACTCCCCGGAGTACCGGCGGCTCGCCGCCCGCGCGAAGTTCTTCGTGAACGACGTCAACTGGCCCGGCGCCCTGGTCAAGCGGCCAGGCAGCGTGCACATCCACACCCACCGGGGCACCCCGCTCAAGTACCTGGGCGCCGATCTGCTGGGCAAGCCCGGCGCCCGGCTCGGTCTCGACGTGCCGCAGATGCTGCGCCGGGCCGACCGCTGGGACCACAGCCTGGTCGCCAACCGCCACTCCGAGCTGGTGTGGGAGCGGGCCTACCCCTGCCACTTCGCCTCGGCCCGCACGGGCAGCCCGCGCAACGACGTGCTGGTCGAGGGCGGTCCCTCGGACTTCCGTGCCCGGTACGGCATTCCGGCCGACCACACGGTCGTGCTCTACGCCCCGACCCGCCGGGACCACGTCCGGGGCGGTCATGCCGAGCGGATCGACGTGGCCCGGTTCGCCGCCGACCTCGGCGAGGGCCACACCCTGGTGGTCCGGCTGCATCCGTCGCTGGCGACCGGTCCGGCGCGCGGGATGGGCCTGGCCGAGCTGCACCGGCGCGGGATCGTGGTCGACGCGACCGGTGAACCGCACGGGGAGCAGGTGCTGCTGGCGGCGGACGCCCTGGTCACCGACTACTCCTCCGTCATGTTCGACTACGCCAACCTGGACCGGCCGATCGTCGTGCACGCCGACGACTGGGCCGCCTGCACCGCGAGCCGGGGCGCCTATCTCGACATCACCGCCGAGGCACCGGGCCATGTGTCGCACTCCTACCGGGAGCTGGCGTGGCTGTTCGCCTCGGGTGGCTGGCGGGACGAGGAATCGGCACGGCTGCGGGCCGACTTCCGGTCCCGTTTCTGCGAGTTCGACGACGGAAGGGCCGCCGAGCGGGTCGTACGGACGCTGCTGCTCGGCGAGTCGATGCCGGCCGCCGGTGCCCGGGTGCCGGAACCGGCCCCGGGTCACGATCTGCTGGCGTCGACGTGAGACCGCGCACCTGGGTGCTGGTCCTGGCCGCCGTGTTCGCGGTGCTGCAACTCGCCAACCTCACCGGCCGGGACACCCCCGACTCCGAGAACTACGTGTCCTACGCGCTGACCCTGGGCGGGGCGGACCAGCGGGAGGCGGCGGCCCGGACGGCCGACTGGGCGTGCGCCGGCCAGGCGTCGAGGGCGGCCCGCGCGCAGAGCGTGAACGTGCTGCACTTCCATGCGCCGAGCCCGGCCGGGCGGGTCTTCACGGAGTGCCGGGAGGGTCGACTACGGCTCGTGGAGCGCCGGTTGGCGGCCGGGCAGACGGACGGGCACATCGCGCCCTTCGTGGGTCCCCGACTGCGGGCGATCTTCGAGGTGCGGCCCGGCTATCCGGTGTTCCTGCTGCCGTTCGTCACCGTGTTCGGGGTGACCTGGGGGGTGTGGCTGGCGAGTGTGCTGGTCACGGTCGCGGGCGGGGCGCTGGCCTTCCTGGTCCTGCGGACGCTGTCGGTACCGGTGCCGCTCGCGCTGACCGGGCAGGCCCTGTACTACGTCCTGCCGGTGGGTACGACCGCGATGCGGCCGATGACCGAGGGCCTGATGCTGGCGCTGAGCCTGACGGCGGTGTGGGGCTGCGCGCTGGCCCTCACCGGGCGGGCGCGGGCGGGAACGACGCTGGTGGCGGGGGCGCTGCTCGCCCTGTTCACCGTGAAGCACGCACAGGCGCTGTTCCTCGGGGTGTGCCTGGCCGGGGCGGGAGCGGCGGTCGCCCTCGGGCGGCGACGGCGGGGCCGGGCGGCCGGGCGCGGGGTGGTGGCGATCGCCGCGGCGGGCTGCGTGGCGGCCGCCGGCACCCTGCTGCTGGCCCGGCTGCTGCGCTATCCCTCCGAGGCGGAGAGCATGCAGGACCTGCTGACCGTCCACTACACCCACCCGGACCGGGTCCGGCCCTGGCCGGAGTTCCTCCATCTGGAGTGGGACTTCTGGGTGGAGTGGCTGCGCCGGCAGCTGCTGGCGCCGCTGTTCCCGGCGGCGCTGGCGGCCGGGGCATGGGGAGCGCGGCGGCGGCCGGCCTTCGGGGCCTTCCTGCTGGCGGCCGCGGGCACCGGGTTCCTGACCCAGGCCGGGCATCCGGACATCACCATCTGGGGCGACCGGCTGATCGTGCTGGCCTGGCTGCTGCCGGTGGTGGGGGTGCCGCTGCTCCTCGAGCCGCTGATGGACCGGGTGATTCCGGTTCCCACGCAGGGGTCACTCGATGAGGTGAGCGGCGGGGGCCTGTCGGAGGCTCACTCGATGAGGTGAGCAGCGAGGGCCTGCCGGAGGCTCACTCGATGAGGTGACGGACGGCGAAGCCGCCGGGACGGCACCGGGACCCGCGGGAACACTCGGCAAATGGTCCGCCCTGTCCGTTCTCTCCGGTGAGCACCGGCGCCCTGGTCCGGCGCGCCGCGCGCGGCTCCACCGCTCTGCGCGGCGGCCGCGCCCGGAGACTCACCCCGTACCAGCTGTCCGGCCTGCTGTTCTGGCTGGTGATGACCCTGGCGTACTGGAGGGTGCCGCCCTGCTGCGAGGCCGGACAGCACGCGGCGGCGGTGGAGCGGCTGCTGCGGGCGGGCCTGGCGGACGCCGCCGCGTCCCCGTACGTGCTGGCCCAGAACGCGCTGGCACGGCTGACCGGGCTCAGCGGCTGGCAGCTGCTGCGGGTGTGCGGCCCGCTGAACCTGCTGGTGCTGCTGACCGGCCTCGGCCGGCTGGTCCGGGTGCTCTCCCCGCGGCCCTGGGCGCCGGTGCTGGCGCTGGCCTTCATGTCCGTGCTGTGGGGCACCCGGCCGGGGTGGGGCGGCGGCTCGCTGGCCCTGCTGCCGCTGACCGGCAGCCTCGGCTACCCGTCCGCGTTCGTCCTCGGCCTCACCCTCTGGGCCTGGGCCCTGACCGGCGCCCGGGCCCGCGACCTGCGCCGGGTGCGCTATGTCGGCCCGAGCGGCCTGCGCAGCCTCTCCGGATACGCGGCGCTCGGGGTGCTGTACGGGGTGGTGGCCCTGGTCGACCCGGTGCTCGGCGTGGCGGCGGCGGCCGGGGCGGTGGCGTTCGTGGCGGGCTGGCAGCGGGGATGGCGGGGCGCGGTGTGGGGCCGGTGGGGGCTGACGGGCGCGGTGGCGGCCGGGGTGATCGCCTTCGGGACGCATGCGCGCGTGCTGCCACAGGGGTACGGGGCGTACGAGGCCTTGGGGAGCTTCGGGAGCTTCGGGGGCTTCGGCGAGGTGGTCGGGCAGTGCTGGCTGGCGCTGCTCGGGGTGCCGGCGCTGTGGATGCGGGCGCGGCGCGCGGCCGGGCGGGTGCCTCGACGGACGGCCGGGCAGGCGGACCGGCTGACGGATCGACAGGCGGACCGGCAGGCGGACCGGCAGGCGGATCGGCAGGGGTGGCTGGTCACGGGGTGGGCCGTGGGACGCGCCCCGGGGCAGACCGCGGGACGGGCCGCGGCTTGGCGTGATCCGCTCGTACTGCTGTTCGTCCTGGAGGTCCTGCTGGCGGGGTACGGCGTCCGCCACGGCTTCGGCGAACTGCTCGGCCCTGCCCTTCTGGCGCCGCAGTGCGCGCTCGCGGTGGAGCTGGCGGCGGAGCGGCCCTGGCCGGGCCCGCGGCGGACACTGGGCTGGGCCGCGGCCGGCGGGGCCTGCCTGGGCTTCCTGACCGTGCAGGCCGGGGCGGTCGTACCGCGCTCACTGGACCCGGTCGGCTTCGTCCAGCCGCCGCGCTGGCCGTCGTACGACTGGGCGGCCCGGCACATCGGCCCCGGGGAACCGGTGGTCACCGACGCCTACTACGCCGTACGTCTGCTCCCCGGATACGGCATCGAACTGGCCGACGCACACGACCACCGCCCCCGGGTGCGCTGGCTGCTGCTGACGCGGCGCGAGCGACTGCCCGGAGATGCGGTGGTCGTGGACTGGAGCCGGCGGACCGGGGAGGTGCTCGCGCGGCTCACCGGGACGAGGGACGTACCGGTGGCCGCCCGGCCGACATCCCGGCTGACTACTCGACGATGAGCTCGACCGGGATGTTGCCCCGGGTGGCCTTGGAGTAGGGGCAGTACTCGTGGGCCTGGTGGACGAGCTTCTCGCCGGTCTCGTTGGAGAGCTCCTCGGGCAGTTCGACGCGCAGGGTGACCTTGAGCGCGAAGCCGCCGTCGGACTCGTCCTTGCCGATGCCGACCTCGGCGGTGACGGAGATCTCGCCGGTGTCCACCTTGGCCTGGCGGCCGATGGCGCCGAGGGCACTGGCGAAACAGGCGGCGTAACCGGCGGCGAAGAGCTGCTCGGGGTTGGTGCCCTGGCCGTTGCCGCCGAGAGCCGGCGGGAACGCCAGCGCGAGGTCCAGCTGCCCGTCCGAGCTGACCGCCCGTCCCTCCCGGCCGGTGGCGGTGGCGGCTGCGGTGTAGAGCGCGTCCATGGAAGACCATCCCTCTCGAAGTTCGGTGTTCAGGCGGCTCCGTTCCGGTCGCCCTCACGACGACAAGTAGAGCACACAATTCAATTGCGCACAACTAAATGACTCGCAAGAGGTACGATCGAGCCATGACCGCGACGACCCCTACCCCCGCCCCCGAGGCAGAGTGGCTGCGCCTGGACCGCCAGATCTGCTTCTCCCTGCACGCCGCGTCCCGCGCCTTCAACAGCGTCTACCGCGTGATCCTCAAGGACCTCGGGCTCACCTACCCGCAGTACCTGGTGATGCTGGTGCTGTGGGAACAGGGCGACCTGCCGGTCAAGAAGCTCGGCGAACACCTGCGCCTGGACTCCGGCACGCTGTCACCCCTGCTCAAGCGCCTGGAGGCGGCGGGCCTGGTCCACCGGGAGCGCAGCGCCCGCGACGAACGGTCGGTGGAGGTACGGCTGACGGAACAGGGCGCCGAACTGCGGGAGCGGGCGTTCGAGGTACCGCGCAGGATCATGTCCGCGACCGGCTTCGACGTGGACGAGATACGGGACCTGAAGACACGCCTGGACCAGCTGACGGGGGCGTTGGACACGGCGGCTTCGGAGGACGGGGCGCGCTGAGCCCCCCGTCAGGGGAAGGGGCGCGCTGAGCCCCCCCGTCAGGGGAAGGGGCACGCTGAGCGCCCCCTCCACTCAGTCCAGCCCCACTCAGTCCAGCCCACCCCGGATCGGCCGCACGTACAACCGCAGCGCGATCCGGTCGATCACCATCTCCTGCCGCAGCACGAACTGCTGGTTCAGCACGGCGAGTTTGGCGCGCTCCGTGGCGAGCCGCGGCCGGTACCCGCTCACCAGCGCGTACTTCTCCATCACCGCCCACACCTCGTCCACCCCCGCGAGCCGCCGCCGCAGCGTCCCCGCCCCGACCTCGCTCCCGTACAACGTCCCGGACACCGAGGCCGGTTCGGCCAGTGCGACGTCCCGCGTGCCCTTGAAATCGGCGGGATAGGCCAGCTCCGTCCCCCGCGCATGGGCCGGCAGGTACAGCACGGGGTCACCGGGCCGCAACGTCCGCGCCGCCGCCTCCGCGACCGCGCCGAGGTCGTCGGGCCGGGTGGCCGGCACTCGGTCCTGCCGCAGCAGCGGCACCTGGTGGGTGAAGGCGAGGACGAGCGCCAGGACCCCGGCCAGGGTGAGCGCGGGCGACCTGGGCGCGGGCGCCGTACTGTGCGACCAGAGCCGGCCGAGCACCCCGGCGGCCCGGTCCGCGCCGAGCGCCACCAGCAGGGGCGCCCCGGTGAGCGCGTACAGCACATACCGGTCGACGTACAGCGGTGTGAGCTGCGAGGCCAGCATCAACGCCACCGGTGGCAGCACCGCGAGCGGCAGCGCGACCGCCGCGAGGGTCACCTCGCCGCGCCGGCCCACCAGCCGGGTCAGCCCCAGCAGACCGAGCGCCAGGCATACCCAGTACACCCCGTCGGTCGGTCCGAGGTACTGGCGCAGCAACTCCTGCGCGGTCTCCAGGTCCGGCTCCCGCAGCCACGCCAGCTGGGCCGACTGCGCGTGCGAGACGACGACCATCGGCAGCAGTGTCAGCACCACGCCCCCGGCCGCGCAGCCCCACCCCCGCCACACCCTTCCCGACGACCGGGCCAGCGCCAGAGTTCCCACGTGCGCGAGCAGCAGCAGGACCGCGAACTCGTGCAGCCAGCAGGTGACTCCGAGGACGGCGCCGTACCACCACCAGGCCCGCCACCCCCCTCCGGTCCCGCCTCCGGTCTCGTCCCCGGTCCCGTCCCCGGCCTCCCCGCCGGTCTCGCCTTCGGTCTCCCTTTCGTCCGCCGCCCGTACGAACAGCAGGGTCGCGCCGGTCGCGCCGGCGGCGACCAGGGCGTAGGAGCGGCCCTCCTGCGCGTAGTGGCCGACCAGCGGGGTGACCGCGTACATCAGTCCGGCCCACAGGCCGACGCGCGGCCGGGCCAGGCGGGTGCCGAGGGCGGCCACCAGGCCCGCGGTGGCGGCCGCCGCGCACACCGAGGGCAGCCGGAGGTCGACCTCGCCCGGCCGGCCCGGCGCGACGCCGAGGACGACGTGCATCAGCAGGTAGTACAGGCCGTGCACCGCGTCCACGCCGTGCAGCAGCCGCCAGATCTGCGGCACCGTGCGCCGGGCGACCTGGTAGGTGACGGCCTCGTCGCGCCACATCCCGCCGCGGTGCAGCCCCCAGAGGCCGACCGCGAGCATCACCGCGGCCGGGACGGCCACGACGACGGCACGCCGCGCGCGGCCCGGCGGCCCGGCGGACGGTCCCCGCAACAGCTTCGGCCGACTCGACGGAGTCGGCCGGCCGGTTGTCGTCGTTCGCGTCGTCCGCGGATGCGCTTTTACGAGAGGCCCGATACTCACCACGGCCCGATCTTTTGCGATTAGCCAACCTTTGCCGGGTATTGACGGCGTATCGGCATGGATACACCATCCGCGCGGCTTACGCTCGCGGTTGATGAATCGCCGCTCGTACTTCCCGCTCCCACGCGCCCCGTTCGCCCCACCTGTTCGACTCCCGCGCCTGCGGCGCCCCGCGCGCACCGCACGCCCCCCGCGCTCGCCGCGCCTCATGCGCCCCCTCTGCCTCGCCGGTGTCTGGCTCGCCACACGCGCGTCGATGCTGTGGCTCCTCGCCCACAACAACGAGCGACTCCTGGGGCACGGAGCGGTCGCGCGCGAAGTGTGGCGGCTCTACTTCCACTGGTACGGCGTCCTGTCGCAGGGCGCGTTCCCGGCGCACGACACGTTGTGGCAGTACCCGCCGGGCGCCGGCGCGGTGTTGCTCGCGCCGGGGCTGGTGCCCGGGCCGAGCTACTTCCAGGCGTTCGTGGCGCTCACCCTGGCGACCGACGCGCTGATCACGGCGGCGCTCATGCGCGCGGGCACGCGCCCCGGGCGCACGCTGCTGGGCGCGGCTCTGTGGACCGGCGCCCTCCCCCTCCTGCTGCACCTCCCGCTCGCCCGCTACGACGTGGAGGTCACCGCCTTCGCCGTGCTCTCCCTGCTGGCGCTGGGGCGCGCCACGCGCGCGTGCGGGGCGCTCGCGGCGCTCGGCGCGCTGGTGAAGGTGTGGCCGGCGCTGGTGCTGCTGGGCGTCGAGCGCGGCCGTCCGACGCGCACGGCGTGGACCTGGGCGGCCGTGACCGGAGCCGCGACCCTCGCCGCGTTCCTGCTCTCCTTCCGCAACCCGCTCGCCTTCCTCCGTCAGCAGGGCGGCCGCGGTGTGCAGGTCGAGTCCCTCGGCGGCACCGCGCTCAGCCTCGCCCGGCACGCCGGCTGGCAGGGCACGGCCCGCTACCAGTACGGCGCGATGGAGCTGGTCGGCCCGCATGTGCACGCGGTCGCGACGGTCTCCCTCGCGCTCACCGTCGTCGCCTTCGCGCTCCTGCTGCTGTGGCGGGTACGGGCCCGGCACTGGACCGAGGCCACCCCGTACGACGCGGCGCTGAGCGCGGTGCTCCTGTTCACCGTCACCAGCCGGGTGATCAGCCCTCAGTACATGATCTGGCTGCTCGGCCTGGCCGCCGTCTGCCTGACCTCGCGGCACACCACCCAGCGCCCGGTCGCCGCGCTGATCGTGACGGCGACCGCGCTCAGCGCCGTCGCCTACCCCACGTTCTACGCCGAGGTCGTGCACGGCACCTGGACCGGCTGTCTGCTGATGCTCGCCCGCAACGGCCTGCTGGCCACCGCCGCCGTCCTCTCCCTGACCCGCCTGTGGCGCGCCACGCGCCGCCCGGCGGACACCGTCCGCGCCTCCTCGGGTGCGAGAAGTCACCTCGGCCGTCCGCTGATGTCGGCGGCACCTGCTTCACTGAAGGTCGACCGCGGCTGACGAACACCACGGGCCAACTGACGGAGGGGACGGGCACACATGACCTGGCTCATCACCGGCGGCGCCGGTTACATCGGGGCGCATGTCGTACGCGCGATGACCGAGGCGGGCGAGCGGACAGTGGTGTACGACGACCTGTCCACCGGCGTCGCCGAGCGCGTGCCGGAGGAGGTCCCGCTGGTGGTGGGCTCCACGCTGGACGGCGAGAAGGTCGCGCGCGCCCTGGCCGAGCACGAGGTGACCGGGGTCGTCCACCTGGCGGCGAAGAAGCAGGTGGGCGAGTCGGTGGACCGCCCCCTGCACTACTACCGGGAGAACGTGGAAGGCCTGCGCGTCCTGCTCCAGGCGGTGACGGAGGCGGGGGTGGCGTCCTTCGTGTTCTCCTCCTCCGCGGCGGTCTACGGCATGCCGGACGTCGAACTGGTGACGGAGGAGACGCCGTGCGTGCCGATGTCGCCATACGGCGAGACGAAGCTGGCGGGTGAGTGGCTGGTCCGGGCGACGGGCCGGGCGACCGGTCTCTCCACGGCCTGTCTGCGCTACTTCAACGTGGCCGGCGCGGCCCGCCCCGACCTCGCCGACGTGGGCGTCTTCAACCTCGTCCCCATGGTCTTCGAGAAGCTCACGGAGGACGCGCCGCCACGCGTCTTCGGCGACGACTACCCGACGCCCGACGGCACCTGTGTCCGTGACTACATCCACGTGGTGGACCTGGCCGAGGCCCATGTGGCGGCGGCCCGCGCCCTCCAGGCCGAGCCGGGCCGCGAACTGACCCTCAACATCGGGCGCGGGGAGGGCGTCTCCGTCCGCGAGATGATCGACCGCATCAACGCGGTCACCGGCTACGCCCGCCCCCCGGCCGTCACCCCGCGCCGCCCCGGCGACCCGGCCCGCGTGGTCGCCTCCGCCGACCGCATCGCCACGGAGCTGGGCTGGAAGGCCAAACACGACGTCCAGGACATGATCAGCTCGGCCTGGGAGGGCTGGGTACGCCTGCACCCGGAGGCGACCCGGACCTGACCCACGACCCGGCCGCCCCCGCCCAGAGGTGGACGCACCCCCGGCCGGGCGCCCCGGCCCCGCGGCCGGGTTCAACGGCGCCGTGCGGCCGTACCCCGGCTCCGCGGTCCGGGCGGTGCGGGCGAGGGGTGGTCAGTCCACGGGCCGGCGGGCTCGTCTGAGCTCCTCCGAGATGGCCCAGGCGTCCGCCACCGGGCCCACGTGGGCGAGTTTGTCGGGGTTGAGGACCAGGCGGATCGCCTGGATCCGGCCGTCGAGGACGTCCAGGGAGAAGGTCTGGAGGACCTTGCCGTCGCGGTCGCGGAAGATCGCGCCCGGCTGGCCGTTGACCTCGTGCTGCTCGCAGCTCACCTCGAGCCGGTCCAGCACCGGGAAGACGGCCGCGAGGAGGCGGGCCACGTTCTGGGCGCCGGCGACCGTCCGGGCCAGCTGCGGTGTCTTGCCACCGCCGTCGCCGACCAGGGACACGTCGGCGGCGAGCAGGTCCTGGAGGCCGGCCAGGTCGCCCTCGTGGAGGGCCTCGAAGAAGCGTGACGCCAGTTCGTCGCGTTCCCTCCGGTCCGCCTCGAAGCGGGGGCGGCCCTCGGTCATGTGGCGCCGGGCCCGTACCGCGAGCTGGCGGCACGCGGACTCCGAGCGGCCCACCGCCGACGCGACCTCCAGGAAGCCGAAGTCGAACACCTCGCGCAGCACGAAGACGGCCCGCTCCAGCGGGCTGAGCCGCTCCAGGAGCAGCAGGGCCGCCATCGACACCGAGTCGGCCAACTCCGCCGACCGCGCCGGGTCCTCGTAGGGGTCGGCGAGCAGCGGCTCGGGGAACCACGGGCCGACGTACTCCTCGCGCCGGACGCGGGCCGAGCGCAGTACGTCGATCGAGATCCGGGTGACCGTGGCCGACAGGAACGCCTTCGGCGACCTGACCTCCGTCGGCGAGCCCTCGAACCGCAGCCAGCTCTCCTGGACCGCGTCCTCCGCCTCGCTGACGCTGCCCAGGATCCGGTACGCGATCGAGAACAGCAGCGGCCGCAGCTCCTGGAACTCCTCGGTCCTGTTCACGTCCACTCCCCCTTGTCCCCCTTCTCTCCCTTGTTGCCCTTCGGCATGCACGAACCGGCCGGTCAGAAGGACGCGGGGCCGAACCGGCCCGCCGCGACGACCAGCGCGAGCAGGAGGTAGACGAGGTTCAGCGCCACGAACGCGCTCTCGCCGCGCCGGCCGTGGGTGATCATCGCACCGGTCATCAGCAGGACCCAGGCGGCGGCCGTCACGGGCACCAGTACCGGTGCGACACCGACGACCGCGGGCAGGACCAGGCCCGCCGCGGCCAGGAGCTCCAGCACGCCGAGCGTCTTGACGAAGCCGTCGCCCGCGTCTCCGGTCCAGCCCCCGCCGTGGGCCGCGGCCAGCTTCTCCCGGGGTACGAACGTCTTGCTGATCCCACCGGTCAGGGCCACCGCGGCGAGCAGTCCGGCGGCGATCCACAGGGCGAGGTTCATCGTCCACTCCTTGGTCGAGGATGCCTGCGCCCTCTACGACGAGACGGCGGCCCTGCCTGTGACATCCCCGGCGGAGTGGTTCACAGCGCCTTGAGCGCCTCCGTGGTGCCGCGGGCCAGGGCCGCCAGGTACCCCTTCGGCAGCTTCGGGGTGCGGATCACCACCGAACGCCAGTAGAGCGGGCCGGAGATCAGGTCCATGGCCAGGTCGTCGTCGAGGTTCGCGGCGAGTTCACCGCGCCGCTGGGCCGCCTCGATGATCTTGCTGGCGACGCCGTCCTGACCCTCGCGCAGGGTCTTCTGCATGGCCTCGGCGATCTCCGGGTTGCGGGCCGCCTCGGCCTGGAGGTCCGGGATGATCTGCGAGGCGACCGGGTGGCGCAGCGCACGGGACGTGACCTCGTACAGGAGCCGCAGGTCGCCCTCCAGGGAGCCGGTGTCGGGCACCGGCAGGCCCAGCACCGCGAGGGCCGAGACGACGTCGAGGACGAGGTGCAGCTTGGAGCGCCAGCGGCGGTAGACGGCGGTCTTGCCGACGCCCGCGCGGCGCGCGATGCCCTCGATGGACATACGGGCGTACCCGACCGCCGCGAGTTCCTCGAAGACGGCGGCCCGGATGGCCTCGGTCACGTCCTCGCGGAGGACGGCCGCCCCGGCGGGGGCTCGTCGGCGCGGACGCGTCTGGGACTCCTCGGCGTTCGTCGTCATGCCTCCCAGCATAGGGGCGTAACGACGAAACGGTTGCGTCCCGACGAGGCCCACCACCCGATCGTCGCAACAGAGCCACACTGAACGACTCCCAGCTCACCGCCGTACCGAACACGAGCCCGACTCGTCCTCCACAACGAATCGGTCGCACCCCGACCTCGGAAGTGTTACGGCGCACACCAGTCCGTGACGACGAAACGGTTGCGTTCCGACGCCAACTCGGCCTACGCTCCCGTTGCGACGATACGGTCCCGTCCCGACGTAAGAAAACGCGAAGAGAAGCGTAAGGAAACATCGGATGTCGGGACCGGTGCCCAGCCGGACGCCGCACCCCCACCCCCCGAGTGAAAGCAGCGGATGTGACCCAGGTTCTCCACACACCGCCCCCGACCCCGGTCACGGCCGAGGACGACCTCGCGGCGCTCGCCGCCCGGCACGGACTCTCGGTCAGCGGCGCCCGTCCCTCCCTGCCGGCGTACGTCCGGCAGCTGTGGGCGCGGCGGCACTTCATCACCGCGTTCGCCACCGCCAAGCTCACCGCGCAGTACGCGCAGGCGAAGCTCGGCCAGGTCTGGCAGGTGATGACCCCGCTGCTGAACGCCACGGTGTACTACTTCATCTTCGGTGTCCTGCTCGACACCAAGCGGAACGTGCCGGACTACATCCCGTTCCTGGTCACGGGCGTGTTCATCTGGACGTTCACGTCCAGCTCGATCATGACCGGCACCCGCGCGATCGCCGGCAACCTCGGTCTCGTCCGCGCCCTGCACTTCCCGCGCGCCGCACTCCCGATCTCCTTCTGCCTCCAGCAGCTCCAGCAGCTGCTGTTCTCGATGGCCGCCCTGGTCGTGATCCTGCTCTGCTTCGGCGTTCCGGTGGCCGCGTCCTGGCTGCTGGCCATCCCGGCGCTGATCCTGCAGTTCACCTTCAACACCGGCATGTCGCTGATCATGGCCCGCTGGGGCGCCAAGACCCCCGACATCGCCCAGCTGATGCCGTTCGTGCTGCGCACCTGGATGTACATCTCCGGCGTCATGTGGAGCATCGACAAGCTGACCGGCCAGCACAAGGACCTGCCCAGCTGGGTGGCCCCGGTGCTCAAGGCCAACCCGTCCGCCGTCTACATCGACCTGATGCGCTTCTCCCTGATCGACAGCTTCCACGCCAGCCAGCTGCCGGCGCATGTGTGGATCATCGCGACCGGCTGGGCCCTGGTCGTCGGCGTCGGCGGCTTCATCTACTTCTGGAAGGCTGAGGAGACGTACGGCCGTGGCTGAGAACGTGAGCGACACCCACATCGGGAGCGACACCCCCCTCGTGAGCGACACCCGCATCCCCACCGTCGTCGCCGACCGCGTCGACATCGTCTACCGGGTCAACGGCACCGGCGCCGGCCGCGGCTCCGCCACCGCCGCCCTCAACCGCATGCTGCGCGGCAAGAAGGTCGAGAAGGCGGCCGGCGTCCGCAAGGTGCACGCCGTCAAGAGCGTCTCCTTCGTCGCCTACAAGGGCGAGGCGATCGGTCTCATCGGCACCAACGGCTCCGGCAAGTCCACCCTCCTCAAGGCGGTCGCCGGTCTGCTGCCCGTGGAGAGCGGCGCCATCTACACCGACGGCCAGCCCTCCCTCCTCGGCGTCAACGCGGCCCTCATGGGCGACCTGACCGGCGAGAAGAACGTCTACCTCGGCGGGCTCGCCATGGGCATGTCCCGCGAGGAGATCAAGGAGCGCTACCAGGACATCGTCGACTTCTCCGGCATCAACGAGAAGGGCGACTTCATCACCCTCCCGATGCGCACCTACTCCTCCGGCATGGGCGCCCGGTTGCGGTTCTCCATCGCCGCCGCCAAGGACCACGACGTCCTGCTCATCGACGAGGCGCTGGCCACCGGTGACGCGAAGTTCCGGATCCGGTCCGAGGAGCGCATCCGCGAGCTGCGCCAGCACGCGGGCACGGTGTTCCTGGTCAGCCACAGCAACAAGTCCATCCGCGACACCTGCGAGCGGGTGCTGTGGCTGGAGCGCGGCGAGCTGCGCATGGACGGGCCGACCGAGGAGGTCCTCCAGGAGTACGAGGCCTTCACCGGCGACAAGGCGAAGCCCAAACCGAAGCCCAAGCCCAAGCCGAAGGCCGCGCCGCCGAAGCAGGCGGATGCCTCCGATGCCTCGAAGGTCGCCCAGCCCTCCTGAAGCATGCCCGACCCCGAGCCGCGCCGTCCCCACACGGCGCGGCTCGTGTCCGTCCGGCACACCCACGTCGGCGCGGACCATCACCGCCGAGAACGAAGCCGAGAACGAAAGGCGCCCCGAGCCGTCACCGGCCCGGGGCGCCTTTCGTGTCGTACGACTACGACTACGACTACAACGACGGCTACGAGTGCGTGCGCAGCAGCGTCCGCATCGTCCGCATGGCCACCGACAGGTTGGCCAGGTCGAAGGAGTCCGAGCTGCGGATCTCCTCCAGCGTGGACCGGGCCCGGCCCAGGATGGCGGCGTTCTTCTGCTCCCAGGCCTGGTAGCGCTGCTCCGGCGTCGAGGTGCCGTTGCCCGCGGCGAGCACGTCCGCGGTGAGCATCGCGTGGGCCGCGTACAGGTCCTCGCGGATGGAGGCGCGGGCCATCGACTGCCAGCGGTCGGCGCGCGGGAGTTCGATGATGCGGTCCATCAGCTGGGTCACGCCGAGGCGGTCGGCCAGGTCGTAGTAGACCTCGGCGACATCCAGCGGCTCCTTGCCCGTGCGGTCGGCCACCGAGACGATGTCCAGCGCCGGGAACGCCGAGGAGAAGCCGGCCACCCGGGCCGCCGCCTCGTCCGGGACACCGGCCGCGGACAGCTCGTCGTACACGTGCTGGTACCACTCCAGGTCCGCGCCGCGCAGCAGCTTGGGCAGCTGCTGCCAGACCTGTTCGACCCGCTCGGAGAAGAAGTCGACGGTGTCGAGCAGCTCCAGCGGCTGCGGCCGGTTGTTGAGCAGCCAGCGGGTGCCGCGCTCCACCAGACGGCGGGAGTGCAGCCGGATCCGGGTCTGGACGGCCGCGTCGACCTTGTTGTCCAGCTCCTCGACCGCGTCCCACACCGGGGCGGAGCGGAAGATCGCACGCGCCGCGGTCTGCGCCCGGACGATCTCCTCCAGGGAGGCCCCGGTCTCCTCGCGCAGCCGGTGCAGATACGTCGTGCCACCGGTGTTGACCGTGTCGTTGACCAAAACCGTGGTGGTGATCTCGCGGCGCAGCGGGTGGGTGGCGAGCGCGGCGGCGAACCGCTCGCGCAGGGCCGTCGGGAAGTAGGCGTGCAGCAGGCTGCTCAGATACGGGTCGTCCGGCAGCGAGGTCGCCAGCAGCTCGTCGGCGACCGTGATCTTCGTGTACGCCATCAAGACGGCCGTCTCCGGCCCGGTCAGGCCCTGGCCGGAGCCGAGGCGCTCGCGGATCTGCCGGTCGGTGGGCAGGAACTCCAGCGCCCGGTCGAGGTGGCCCTCCCTGACCAGGTGGCGGATGAACCGCTGCTGGGCGTGGAGCATGTCCTTGGACTGGGCCAGCGCGTTGGCGATCGCCACGTTCTGCGCGTAGTTGTTGCGCAGCACCAGCGAGCCGACCTCGTCGGTCATCTCGGCGAGCAGCTTGTTGCGCTGCTTGACGGTCATGTCGCCGTCCGCGACCACGCCGTTGAGCAGGATCTTGATGTTCACCTCGTGGTCGGAGGTGTCCACGCCGGCGCTGTTGTCGATGGCATCGGTGTTGATCTTGCCGCCCTGGCGGGCGAACTCGATCCGGCCGAGCTGGGTCAGGCCCAGGTTGCCGCCCTCGCCGACGACCTTGACGCGCAGGTCGGCGCCGTCGACGCGGATGGCGTCGTTGGCCTTGTCGCCGACGTCCGCGTTCGACTCGGTCGACGCCTTGACGTAGGTGCCGATGCCGCCGTTCCACAACAGGTCGACCTGCGCCTTGAGGATCGCCTTCATCAGCTCGGCCGGCGTCAGCTTGGCGACCTTCTCCTCGATGCCGAGGGCCTCGCGGATGTGTCCGTTGACCGGGATGGCCTTGGCGCTGCGCGGGAAGATCCCGCCGCCCGCCGAGAGCAGGTCGGTGTTGTAGTCGCCCCAGCTGGAGCGGGGCAGGTCGAACAGGCGGCGGCGCTCGGCGTAGCCGGTGGCCGCGTCCGGGGTGGGGTCGATGAAGATGTGCCGGTGATCGAAGGCGGCGACCAGGCGGATGTGCTCGCTGAGCAGCATGCCGTTGCCGAACACGTCACCGGACATGTCACCGATGCCGACGACCGTGAAGTCCTCGGTCTGGGTGTCGGTGCCCAGCTCCCGGAAGTGCCGCTTCACGGACTCCCAGGCGCCGCGCGCGGTGATGCCCATGCCCTTGTGGTCGTAGCCCGCGGAGCCGCCGGAGGCGAAGGCGTCGCCGAGCCAGAAGTTGTACGACTCCGCGACCCCGTTGGCGATGTCGGAGAACGTCGCCGTGCCCTTGTCGGCCGCGACCACCAGGTAGGTGTCGTCCTCGTCGTGCCGGACCACGTCCTGCGGGGGCACGACCTCGCCGGCCACCATGTTGTCGGTGATGTCGAGCAGCGCCGAGATGAACGTCTTGTAGCTGGCGATGCCCTCGGCCAGCCACGCGTCCCGGTCCTTCGACGGGTCCGGCAGCTGCTTGGCGACGAACCCGCCCTTGGCGCCGACCGGCACGATGACGGTGTTCTTGACCATCTGCGCCTTGACCAGGCCGAGGATCTCGGTCCGGAAGTCCTCACGCCGGTCGGACCAGCGCAGACCGCCGCGCGCGACCTTGCCGAAGCGCAGGTGCACACCCTCGACCCGCGGCGAGTACACCCAGATCTCGAACGCCGGACGGGGCGCCGGGAGGTCCGGGATGGCCTGCGGGTCGAACTTCATGGAGACGTACGTGTGCGGGGTGCCCTCGACCGTCTCCTGGAAGAAGTTGGTCCGCAGCGTCGCCTTGATGACGGTCAGGAAGGAGCGCAGGATGCGGTCCTCGTCGAGACTCGCCACCTGGTCGAGCGCCGCGTCCAGCTCCTCGTGGAGGGCGTCGGTGATCTCCAGGCCGGCCTTCTGCCGGTCCGGCGACATCCGCGCCTCGAAGAGGGAGACGAGCAGCCGGGTGGTGTGGACGTTGTGGCGGAGAGTGGTCTCCATGTAGTCCTGGCTGAACGTGGAGCCGGCCTGCCGCAGGTACTTGGCGTACGCCCGCAGCACCATCGCCTGCCGCCAGCTCAGCCCGGCGCTCAGCACCAGCGCGTTGAAGCCGTCGTTCTCCGCGAGGCCGGTCCAGGTCGCGGCGAAGGCGTCCTGGAACCGCTCACGGCCGTCGTCGCCCAGGTAGTCGCCGTTGCCGCCGCCCGCCGTCTTCGGCATCCGCATACCGAAGTCGTAGATCCACGCGGTCGTCCGGTCCGAGCAGCGCAGCTCGTACGGCCGCTCGTCGATCACCTCGACGCCCAGCCGGTTGAGGACCGGCAGCACCGCCGACAGGGAGATCGCCGCGCCCTTGCGGTAGATCTTGAAGCGGCGCTCGTCGGGGGCGGCGCCCACCGGCTCGTAGAGGCTGAGCGCGAAGTCGTTGCCCGGCTCCTCGGTGAGCCGCTCCAGGTGGACCAGGTCGGCGACCGCCGCACGCGGGGTGTGGTCGGCCTTGTAGCCCTCGGGGAAGGAGTTGGTGTAGCGGCGCTGCAGCTCGGCCGCGCGCTCCTCACCGCACTCGGCGTTGAGCGCCTCGACGAAGCTGTCGGCCCAGGAGCGGGCCGCCTCGACCAGGCGGGCCTCGATGCGGTCCTTGTCGGCGTCGGACAGCTCGGGCAGCTCGGTGCCCTGCGGGACCCGGACGACGAAGTGCAGCCGGGAGAGGATCGACTCGGTGTTCCAGGCCGTGAAGTCGACGTTGGTGCCGCCGAGTTCCTCCTTCAGGATGTCGATGATCCGCAGCCGGACACCGGTGGTGTAGCGGTCGCGGGGGAGGTAGACGAGGGCCGAGTAGTAGCGGCCGTACTCGTCCTGGCGCAGGTAGAGGCGGAGCCGTCGGCGTTCCTGGAGGTAGAGGACGCTCGTGACGATCGACTCCAGCTCCGGGACCGGGGTCTGGAACAGCTCGTCGCGCGGGAAGGTCTCCATGATCTGGAGCAGGTCGCGGCCGTCGTGGCTGTTGGGCGAGAAGCCGGCCCGGTCGAGCACCGCGTCGACCTTGCGGCGGATGACGGGCACCCGGCGCACCGACTCGGTGTACGCGGCGGACGAGAACAGGCCCAGGAAGCGGCGCTCACCGACGACGTTGCCGTCCGCGTCGAACTTCTTGACCCCGATGTAGTCCAGGTACGACGGCCGGTGCACGGTCGCCCGGCTGTTCGCCTTGGTCAGGACGAGGAGCTTGTGCTCACGGGCCTTGGCGCGCGCGTCGGCCGGGAGCCGCTCGAAGGAGGGGCTGACCGGGTGGCCCTCCTCGCCTGCGTGCGGCGGGTCGGAACGCAGGATGCCGAGGCCGGTGCCGGGCACGGCGCCCAGCGAGTCGTCCTCGCGCAGCTGGTACTCGCGGAAGCCGAGGAAGGTGAAGTGGTCGGCGGCCAGCCAGCGCAGCAGCTCCCGGGCCTCCTCGACCTCGGGGCGGGGCAGGTCGCCGGGGACCGGCTCGACGCCGAGGTCCTCGGCGATACGGACCGCCGCCTCCCGCATCTTCTCCCAGTCCTCGACGGCCTCGCGGACGTCGGACAGCACCCGCAGCAGGTCGACGGTGATCTGCTTGAGGTCGGCGCGGTCGGTCTCGCGGTCGGTCTCGACGTGGATCCAGGACTCGATGTGCGCGTCGTGCGGCAGTTCCTCGCCGGCCGCAGGGGCGGGCAGCATCTCGATGAGCTTGCCGGTGAGGTCGCGGCGGACGACGAACTGGGGGTGGATGACGACGTGGATGCCGCGTCCCTGCCGGGTCAGCTCATTGGTGACCGAGTCGACGAGGAAGGGCATGTCGTCGGTGACGACCTCGACCACGGTGTGGCTGCAGGTCCACCCGTTCTCCTCGACCGTCGGGGTGTGAACGCGGACGTTCGCGGTGCCCTGCGGGCGGGTCTCGGCGAGACGGAAGTGCGAGACGGCTGCGCCGAAGACGTCGACCGGATCGCGGTCGGCGAGGTCCTCTGGCGCGGTGTGCAGGTAGTAGCGCTGAAGGAACGTGAACACGGACTCCTGGTCCGCCGTCCCCGTCGTCCCAGTCGGTAGGTGCCCCCCTGCCGGGCTGTTCTCAGCTACCCGGGCGGCCCGTTCGAGCAGCTCGGCCTTGGCTTCGTCCAGCTTGGTCTGCATTGTCCTCTGGCTCCTGTCGCGCGCCATTGCGTGACGTAGAAGGAAGTACGGGCTCTTCCCCCTGCGGCTCGACGCCACGGCCGGGGTCTCCGGTCTTCTCCGACGCTATGCCGCAGGGTGAGACGAGCGGGGGGTATTCGGCCATTCTCGACATGCCCCGAGGGTGTGACGTCGCTCTCGGCGACGCCGCTACCAGGGCAGTCCTGGGTGCCCTCCGCCCGCGAAGACCAGCGACCGCCGCCCGGTCACGGAGGTGTTCCGTGCTCACCGGGCGCAGGGCAGGGGCACCGAGGCCCCCGCGAACTATCGCGCTGATCACGCCACCAAGGCTATCGCTCCTCACCCGGGAGCCGTCATGAGCCGTATGTGTACAAAACAGGGGGTGGAACTTTGACGTTCTGCACAGCGACGCGGCGCTCGCCCGCCACCCCCCGCCCCTCCACCACTCACGCCACCAGCCGCTCCGCCTCCTCGACCGCCTCCGCCAGTGAGTCCACGACCGGCACTCCGACCTCTTCCAGGCTCGCCCTGCCGTGCGACCCCCCGGTGTACAGCACCGCCTTCGCCCCCACAGCCTGCGCAGCCACCGCGTCGTCCGCCGCGTCCCCGATCACCACGGTCCGCCCGGGCCGCACGTCCTCGAGTGACCGCAGATGCCGCACCATGTGCTCGGCCTTGCTGCCCCCGGACGGCCCGACCCGCCCCTCGACCCGTATGAAGTGCGGCTCGATGCCGAATCCCCGCACCAGCGGTACGAGTTCGTCATGCGTGTACATGCTCAGCAGCGACTGGCTGCGCCCCGCCGCGATCCACTCCGTCAGCAGTTCGGCGGCTCCGTCGGTCAGCCCGCACAGCCCCCGGTGCTCGGCGTAGTACCTGTGGAAGATCACGTCCATGACCTCCCACTCGGCGTCGGTCGGCAGCCGCCCCATCAGCCGCTCGTAGAACTTCGGCACCGGCACGCAGTACAGCGCCCGGTACTGCTCCAGCGTGATCGGCTCCAGGCCCAGCTCGGCCGAGGCCGCGTTCGTCGCCCCGATGATCGCGTCGTTGTCGTGGAACAGCGTCCCGTTCCAGTCCCAGACGATGTGTGCGCTTTCGTGCTTCCCCATGCCAAAAACGCTACCCGCCGCCACTGACAATCAAGACCGCTGACACATCACCGCAGGTCACAGGCGTCCGGCTGGGCCCCGTGGACCCCGCTCAGCCGCCCAGTCCCACCAGGTTCGGGATCTCCTGCGTCGCGTACCAGAGCAGCTCGTGGTCCTCGGCCCCGTCCACGACGAACTGCGCGTCGTCGTCCCCGCCGTCCGCCGCCACAAGCGCTCCGGCCGCCGCGGCCACGTCCGCCTCCGCGTCGTCGGAGTCGACGTGCACCGCGGCCGCCTTGGCCAGCGCCACCGTCCCGGCCACCCGCACCTCGCCCAGCGCCGCCGGGTCGAGCCCGCGGTCCGGGTCGGCCGCCGCCGTGCCGTCGGGGACGTCCACGGCGACCACGACCCGGCGACGCATCGCGCCCGGGTCGGCGGCCAGCAGCCGCAGCGAGGCGAGCGCGGCCCGGTTCAGCGCGGCGTACTCCAGTTCCTCGATGTCGTCGGAGAGGTACCACTCGCGCAGCGCGGGCGTGACGGCGTAGGCGGCGAACGGACCGGTCCCCAGCTCGCCCGTCTTGTGCGCCTCGGCGAGCCCGGGGAGGGTCAGGGGGACGTAGACGCGCATGGGTGGCCGCTCTCTTCCGGACTCTTCGACTCTGCGTCTCCCGAAGGCCGTAGCGCCTCCCGGAGGGCCTTCAGGATACGTGCGGGCGTCCCCTTTCGAGTCCCGGGCGGTGACGCCGGGGGCGTCCACCCGGCGCCCGGTGATTCACCCGGTGCCGCCGCCCGCCCAGAGGGTTTCCCGCACCCCCGATCACTCGGATAGGTGAACCCTCCCGGGCTCCCGACACGGGCCGCCACCGCCTTGCTGCCGCCGTCCCGGCCCCCGTACAAGATCCCCAACCGCAAGTTACCGCCCGGTACCCGCCGGGCCCGCCGAACGGGGATCCCCATGAACAAGGTCATGACCAGGACCGCCCAGCTCCGCCCGGGCACCCGCCCGCCCGGCCGCCGCGACTCCCGCCGTCCCGGCGTGCCCTCCTCCCGCAGGCCGCTGACGCCTCCGGCGGCCCCGCCGAGCCCGCGCCCCACCGATCTCTTCGCGGAGCGTCTGCTGGCCGTCCTCAGCGGCCGCCGCCCCGTCCACTGGATGCTCCGGCACACGGCGGGACCCGCCTACGACGACCTGGCCCGCCTCGCCGAACGCGGCCCCCTGCGCACCCGCGGCACCGATCCCGTCGTCCGCGACATCGGCTACTACGTCCCCCGCACCGGCGCCCTGGAGGTCTTCGCCCGCATCGCCGCGGGCGACCGGCTGCGCGCCATGGCCTTCCGCCTGGAACAGGGCCCCGACCTGCGCTGGCGCTGCACAGCAGTGGAACTGGGCGGCCCCCGCACACCGCACGGCGACTAACCCGAGAACCGCGCCCCGGAGAACCGACGTACTGGCGGGCAAGCCGGGGCTGCGAGGCCCCTTCCCCGAGGGCTGGGCCACGACGGGGGCGAACACCCCAGGCGGTAGGGCTGAGCCCACGACAGGGGCAGCCAGCGTCCCAGGGCGTGAGACCGGGCCCACGCAGGGGCAGCCAACGCCTCAGGCCCCCAGGCACAAACCGAAAGCTCACCGCACCCCCGCCACGAGCCAAAGGCCGCCGAACACCCGGGCATCAACCGAAAGCCACCGAACCTCGCCCCCCCCAAGCCGAAGGCCCGCCAAACCCCGGTCACGGCGAAGCCCACCGCCCCCGGCTACGAGCCGCAGGCCCACACCCCGGCCTCAAGCAGAAGACCCACCGAACCCCGGTCACAAACCCAAGGCCCACCGAACCCCGGCCACAAACCGAAGGGCCGGCCCCCCTCTCGGGGTGGCCGGCCCTGGTGGGCGCTGTCGGTGCCGTTACTTCCGGCGGCGGCGGCTGCCCTTCGCCTGCTTGCGGCGCTCCGCGCGGGTGAGGCCGTCCGCCTCGGAGCGGGCCGGCTCCTCGTCGTCGTAGTCGAACTCGCCCTCGACGATGCCGCCCTCGCCGTCCACGGTGGCCGCCGAGAAGTGCATGCCCCGCCGCTGCGGCGCCTCCAGGCCCTTCGCCCGGATCTCGGGACGCGAGCCCGCCTGGGCCGGCACCGAGTCCTGGACGCCCTCCGCGACCGCCTCGGCGTCCTCGACCGGGACCTCCTCGACCTGCTGCTCGACCTGGACCTCCAGGTTGAACAGGTAGCCGACGGACTCCTCCTTGATGCCGTCCATCATCGCGGTGAACATGTCGAAGCCCTCGCGCTGGTACTCGACCAGCGGGTCCTTCTGGGCCATCGCGCGCAGGCCGATGCCCTCCTGGAGGTAGTCCATCTCGTAGAGGTGCTCGCGCCACTTGCGGTCGAGGACCGAGAGCACGACCCGGCGCTCCAGCTCACGCATGATCTCGGAGCCGAGCTGCGTCTCCCGCGACGCGTACTGCTCGTGGATGTCGTCCTTGATGGACTCGGAGATGTACTCGGCGGTCAGACCGGCCCGGTCGCCGGCCGCCTCCTCCAGCTCGTCGATGGTCACCTTGACCGGGTAGAGCTGCTTGAAGGCGCCCCACAGGCGGTCGAGGTCCCAGTCCTCGGGGAAGCCCTCGGCGGTCTCGGCGCCGATGTACGCGTCGATCGTGTCGTCCATGAAGTGCTGGATCTGCTCCTGCAGGTCCTCGCCCTCCAGGACGCGCCGGCGCTCGCCGTAGATGACCTCACGCTGGCGGTTGAGCACCTCGTCGTACTTCAGAACGTTCTTACGCGTTTCGAAGTTCTGCTGCTCGACCTGCGACTGCGCGGACGCGATCGCGCGGGTGACCATCTTGTTCTCGATCGGCACGTCGTCCGGCACGTTGGCCATCGACATCACGCGCTCGACCATCTGGGCCTTGAACAGGCGCATCAGGTCGTCGCCGAGGGAGAGGTAGAAGCGGGACTCACCCGGGTCGCCCTGACGGCCGGAACGACCGCGCAGCTGGTTGTCGATCCGGCGCGACTCGTGCCGCTCGGTGCCGAGGACGTAGAGGCCGCCGAGATCCTTGACCTCTTCGAACTCGGCCTTCACCGCCCGCTCGGCCTTCTCCAGGGCGGAGGGCAGGGCCTGCGCCCACTCCTCGATGTGCTCCTCGGGGTCGAGGCCGCGCTGGCGCAGCTCCGCCTCGGCGAGGTCGTCCGGGTTGCCGCCGAGCTTGATGTCCGTACCACGGCCGGCCATGTTGGTGGCCACCGTCACGGCACCCTTGCGGCCGGCCTGCGCGACGATCGACGCCTCCCGCTCGTGGTGCTTGGCGTTGAGCACCTCGTGCTGGATGCCGCGCTTGGAGAGCTGCTGCGAGAGGTACTCCGACTTCTCGACGGAGGTCGTGCCGACGAGGATCGGCTGGCCCTTCTCGTGCTTCTCCGCGATGTCGTCGACGACCGCCTCGAACTTGGCGACCTCGGTGCGGTAGATCAGGTCGGACTGGTCCTTGCGGACCATCGGCCGGTTCGTCGGGATCGGGACCACGCCGAGCTTGTAGATCTGGTGGAACTCGGCGGCCTCGGTCATGGCCGTACCGGTCATGCCGGACAGGCCGGGCTGTTCCTTGTCGCTGTGGTCGTGGCGCTTGTAGAGGCGGAAGAAGTTCTGCAGGGTGATCGTGGCGAGGGTCTGGTTCTCGTCCTTGATGTCCACCCCTTCCTTCGCCTCGATCGCCTGGTGCATGCCCTCGTTGTAGCGGCGGCCGGCGAGGATACGGCCGGTGTGCTCGTCGACGATCATGACCTCGCCGTCCATGACGACGTAGTCCTTGTCCTTCTTGAAGAGCTCCTTCGCCTTGATGGCGTTGTTCAGGTAGCCCACCAGAGGCGTGTTCACCGACTCGTAGAGGTTGTCGATGCCCAGCCAGTCCTCGACCTTGGAGACACCGGACTCGTGGATCGCGACCGTGCGCTTCTTCTCGTCGACCTCGTAGTCGCCGGTCTCCTCGACGCCCTTGAGCGGGTTGCCGGCCTCGCCCCTCTTCAGGCGCAGGACCAGCTTGGCGAAGTCGCCGTACCACTTGGTGGCCTGGTCGGCCGGGCCGGAGATGATCAGCGGCGTACGGGCCTCGTCGACCAGGATGGAGTCGACCTCGTCGACGATCGCGAAGTTGTGGCCGCGCTGGACCAGCTCGTCCTGCGCCCACGCCATGTTGTCGCGCAGGTAGTCGAAGCCGAACTCGTTGTTCGTGCCGTACGTGATGTCCGCCGCGTACTGCTCGCGGCGCTGGGCCGGCGACATGTTGGCGAGGATGCAGCCGACGCTCAGGCCCAGGAACTTGTGGACGCGGCCCATCATCTCGGAGTCGCGCTCGGCCAGGTAGTCGTTGACCGTGATGAGGTGGACGCCCTTGCCCGACAGTGCGTTGAGGTACGCGGGCAGGGTGCCGACGAGGGTCTTGCCCTCACCGGTCTTCATCTCGGCCACATAGCCGAGGTGCAGGGCCGCGCCACCCATGATCTGCACGTCGTAGTGACGCTGGCCGAGGGCGCGCTTGGCGGCCTCGCGGACGGTGGCGAACGCCTCGGGGAGCAGGTCGTCGAGGCTCTCTCCGTCGGCGTAGCGCTGCTTGTACTCATCGGTGAGGGCACGCAGCTCGGCGTCGGAGAGGTCGACGAAGTCCTCTTCGATGGAGTTGACCTGGTCCGCGATGCGGTGCAGCTTGCGCAGGATCTTGCCTTCGCCTGCACGCATGATCTTCGAGAGGACGGACACGGGGGTTTGTCTCCTTGCCGGTCGGGCCTGGGACGGTCGGTTTCCATTGGACGTACTGAGCAACGGCCATCGTATGCGAGGACCCGGCCGCGCCGGGAGGCCTGGCGGCCCGACGGCCGTCCGCCGCTTTCCCGAGGGCTCCGCGAGCCCCCTTCGTGTGACTCTTCCGGGTGGGTATTCGGTTGTGCCGGGTGGTGTCGCCAGGTTTTGCCGTTTCATAAAGGACAACGGCCCGGGCACGCGGATAGTGCCGCGTCCCGGCGAGGAATTGCGCGAAACGTGATCACCCGGTCACGGAACGCGAAAGGGATGGCGTCCCGGGCGCCGGGCCGCGCAGAATCGGCCGATGGAACCCGTCACGCTCACCACGCCCCGTCTGCTCCTGCGCACGGTCGGCCCGCAGGACACCGAAGCGGTGTACACGGCCGTCCAGGACCCCGACATCCAGCGCTGGACGACGATTCCCTCGCCCTACCTCCCGGAACACGCCCGGAGCTTCACGGAGCAGATGGTCCCCGACGGCTGGTCCGAGGGTTCGATGTTCACCTTCGGCGTCTTCGTGCCCACGGGGGAGCTGGCCGGGATGCTCGCCCTGACCATGCGCTCCCTCGGCGTGGCCGAGGTGGGTTTCTGGACCGCCAAGGAGCACCGCGGCCGCGGCTACACCACCGAGGCCACCCTCACGGCCGCCCGCTGGGGGTTCACGCGGCTGGCGATCGACCGGGTCGAGTGGCGTGCCGAGGTCGGCAACCAGGGCTCCCGCGCGGTCGCGGAACGCGCCGGTTTCACCGTCGAGGGCACCCTCCGCTCCGCGCTCAACAACAAGGGCGTGCGACGCGACTGCTGGGTGGGCTCCCTGCTCCCGTCGGACCTGGGCCTGCCCTCGGCCGCGCCCTATCTGCCGACCCCGTCGCAGGGGTGAATGCCCAGGTCGCAACCGACTGTCAGTGCCACCCTCTATCGTCCGGGCCATGACGACCTTCCCGCGCCCCACCGCCGCCCTCTCGGCGGACGAAGCCCGTCGTATCGCCCTGAGGGCACAGGGTTTCCTCGGCGCCCCCGACCGCCGCTCGGGCGTCCGGGGCGTGCTCCGCCACCTCGGCGCGGTCCAGCTCGACACCATCTCGGTCCTCGCCCGCTCCCACGAACTCATCCCGTACGCCCGCCTGGGCGCCGTCGGCCGCAAGACGGTCGAGACCGCCTACTGGACGGACACGCACGCGTTCGAGTACTGGTCGCACGCGGCCTGCATCCTGCCCATCGAGGAGTGGCCGCACTTCGCCTTCCGCCGCCGCGCCTACCGCGACCGCCCGCACTGGAGCCACGAACTCCCCGACGGCGCCTACGACCAGGTCATCAAGCAGCTGCGCACCGAAGGTCCGCTGACCGCCACGGAGTTGGGCGGCGCGAAGAAGACCAGCGAGTGGTGGGACTGGTCCGGCACCAAGGTCGCCGTGGAGCGCGCGCTGATGTACGGCGAGGTGGTGTGCGTCCAGCGGCGCGGCTGGAAGCGGGTGTACGACCTCGCCGAGCGCGCGGTCCCGGACACGCTGCTGCACGACGATCTGGACGACACCGAGTGCCTGCGCCGCCTGGTCCGGCTGGCCGGTCAGTCGCTGGGCGTCGGCACGCGCGCGGACATCGCCGACTACCACCGGCTCAAGGGCGAACAGGTCGACGCGGTGATCGCCGACTCGGGCCTGGTCCCGGTGGAGGTGGAGGGCTGGTCCAAGCCCGCCTGGGCGGACCCGGCGGCCCTGGCCACACCTCCGCGCGGCCGGCACCGTACGACCCTGCTCTCCCCCTTCGACTCCCTGATCTGGGACCGGGCGCGCACCGAGCGGATCTTCGGCTTCACCCACCGCCTGGAGGCGTACGTCCCGAAGCCGAAGCGGGTGTACGGCTACTACGCGATGCCGGTGCTGGCCGGCGGCCGCCTGGTGGGCCGGGTGGACCCGGCGCGTGAGCGGGGCGACGTCCTGGTGGCCCGCCAGGTCTCGCTGGACGGCCCGAAGGCGGTTCCGGCGGTGGCGGAGGCGCTCGTCGAGGCGGCGAGCTGGGTGAACTGCACGACGGTACGGGTGGAGCGGGTGGACGCCCCGGAACTGCGCGAGCCGCTCGTCCGGGAAGTCACCCGCGCGCTGGCGACCGCGCTGCGCTGACCGGCGTCTGCGGCCTCAGCGGATCTCCAGGATCTTCTCCCGCATCGCGTAGACCACCGCCTCCATCCTGGAGTGCAGCTGCAGCTTCTCCAGGATGTTGCGCACATGGTTCTTCACGGTGTTCTCGGAGATGAACAACTCTTTCGCGATATCGCGGTTGTTCATGCCCGTGGCGACGAGTTTGAGCACTTCGAGTTCACGGTCGGTGAGCCGTGGCGCCGGCACCAGCCGGCGCTCGTCGGTGCGCTGGATCATCGACTTGAACTCGGTGAGGAGTTTCGACGCCATGGACGGGCTGATCTGCGACTGCCCGTCGGCCACCGCGCGAATGGCGGTGGCCACCTCGTCGGTCGAGATCTCCTTGAGGAGATATCCGGTCGCGCCCGCCTTGATCGCGTCGTAGAGATCGGCCTCTTCGTCGCTGATCGTCAGCATGATGATCTTCGCGCTGGGTGCGACCTCCTTGATGGAGGTGCAGGCCTCGATACCGCCGCGTTTGGGCATCCGGACATCCATCAGCACGATGTCCGGCAGCAGGTCGGCGGCCTTGTCGACGGCCTCGGCGCCGTCGCCCGCCTCCCCTACGACCTGGATGTCCTCCTCGGCGGCGAGCACGATCTCCAGGCCGCGGCGGAAAAGGGCGTGGTCGTCCACGACAAGGACTCTGATCGGTTCCTTGCGCGAGGTGTCTCCCACGTCCGGGCCCAGGCCGACGACGCCGCCGTCGGCGTCGTCCTGCATCGGTCCGAAGCTGTCCGCCATCGTTCCTCCCCCTGAAGGCTGTGGCCTGTGGTGCTGTGCCATCGCCAACCCAAGGCAGCGGCCCATCGGTTGGGCCGTTGCGGCCATGATTCCATGCCCGGGTGACAACGCGGTGCCGGAGCGGGGCGCGAAGTGGTCGCGCACCGGTGCCCCCGGGGGCGCACACACGCTTCCAGGGGCACAGGTCCTGCTGCCGGGCGGGCGGCTCAGCCGCCCAGTGTGCCTCCCGCCGCCGGGGGTTGCGCCTGGGCCACCATCGGGTCCGTGCTGAGGTGGATGACGCCGTAGTCGTACGCGTGCCGCCGGTAGACGACGCTCGGCTCCTTGGTCTCGGAGTCGACGAACAGGTAGAAGTCGTGTCCGACCAGTTCCATCTCGTAGAGGGCCTGGTCGAGGCTCATCGGGGAGGCGACGTGGGTCTTCTCGCGGACGACGAGGGGGCCTTCGCCCTTCACCTCCAGGGAGCCCATCTTCTTGGTGGGCACACCGTCGGGCTCTTCCTCATGGACGGGGCTGCCGTTCCCGTTGAGCGTCGCCGCGTCCGGGACGTGGTCGGGGACCTCGGCGGCCGAGATCCGCTGTGCGCCGCGGCGCGAGAACCGCTTGTCGTGCTGCTTGCGCAGCCGCGCGTCCAGCTTCTCCGCCGCCAGGTCGAGTGCCGCGTACGGGTCGCTGGCCGCTGCCTCCGCCCGGATCACCGGACCGCGGGAGCGGAGCGTGATCTCCACTCGGTCGCAACGGTCGGCCTGTCGGGGGTTGGGCTCCTTGGACACCTCGACGTCGAGGCTGATCACCTTGCCGTCGAGCTTCTGGATCTTCTCCAGCTTCAGCTTCTCGGCCACGTGCTTGCGGAACCGCTCGGGCACCTCGGTCTTGCGGCCCTTGACGACGATGTCCACGCAGAACTCCGTTCCCGGAGCGCTCCGCTCCACTGGCGGAGCATCTCCCTTTTTGCACCCGACTCCGGTGAACCCCGGAGCCTCGGACTCGGCGACTTCACCTCCTCCTCCCCCATGGGCAAGATGTGCACCCCAGCACCGCGATGATTACGGAAAACCCGCGGCACGGCATTCGGATACGGGAGGCATGGCCTGCGGCTTTCTCCCTCACAACCGAACATATCTCGCCCGGACGGATGTCGTCACCCTCTACTGATGCGTACCTCCATTCAGGTGAATTGGCCCGGTCACTACCTGCAACGATGAGCGCTCACAGTCAGTTCCGGTTCATTTCGAAAGAATCCGGTGCGGCCGCGACCACAGCCGCGCGGATCGGCCACGTGGGGGCGTTCCCCTCGGCCATTCCCGGTGCGTCCCGTGTCCACTTCGCCCGCTCTTCCCTCGGTCCGGCGATCCGTTCCTCCCTACCTTCCCAAGCCGCGCGCCGATACACGGCCGTTGTCTCCTCTCCTGCCCCCGTGGGCGCCGTCGCCTCCCGTACCGCACGCGCCGCCTCCGCGAGGGTGGCGCCGGTCGTGACGAGGTCGTCGACGAGGACGACGGGGCCGCCCGCGAGCAGCCGGGCACCGCCCGCCGTCACCGCCAGCGCACCGTCGATGTTCGCCAGCCGCTGCCGCGAGTTGAGCCCCGACTGGTCGGCCACGACCCGCCGCTGCCGCAGTACCGGGGCCACCCGGGCCGGAGCCCCGGTGCGCCGCAGCTCCGTGGCCGCCGCGAGAGCGATCCGGCGCACCGGATCGTGTCCGCGCGCCCGCACGGCCCACGGCGCGGAGGGCACCGGGACCAGAAGCACCGGCCCGGTCGCACGGGCACCACCCGGCGTATCGCCCCGCGGGGCGACGATCCGCGCGGTCGGGTCCTCCCGGAGCCCGATCCGCACCGCTCCCGCCAGAGCCGCGCCCAGGGCCCCGGCGAGCGCCAGTGCGCCCCGTTCCTTGTGGGCGAGGAGAGCCGCCCGCACCTCGTCCGCGTAGGGCGCCGCCGCATGCACCGCCGGCAGCCCGGGCGGCTCCGGCACCGGTCGCACCCGGCGCGGCACGGCCCCGGTCAGGGCGGCACGGCACTCGGCACAGAGGACCGTGCGAGGCATTCCACAGCCTCCGCACTCGGCCGGTAGCACCAGGTCGGTCAGTTCCTGCCACCACCCCCGCATGACCACCACTGTGCCAACGGCTCAGCCGGTCGGCCACCCCTGTGGATAACCGGCGCCGATGCGTTCCCGCCGCCGCGGCGCACCCTCGGGGGAAGATCGACAAAATCGCTTGCGACAGGACCGACCGCGTCGGTAATTTACAGAAAGCTTGAACATGTACACGACCAATACATGACGCCAACAGACACGATGCCGACAGGCAGATCAGGGGGAATCCCGATGAAGGGACGCATCGCCGCGACACTCGCAGGCACAGCCGGTGCGATTGTCATGCTCATGCCCACTCAGGCCCAGGCCTCCCCGGTGTGGGTCACCAACCCGACCGATGCCGCTCAGGGCACGATCGACAAGGACACCATGAACGCCGGCGTCCGTGACATCAAGGCCGACGGCCAGAGCGCGGTGACGCGCTGGCAGGCACGGACCAGTAGCGGCACCGTCCTCGACAAGGACGACTGCGTGGACTCCAACGGCGCCAACAACGGCTACGTGGGGTGTCACGTCTACCTCGGTGGCGCCTACTTCTTCATCAAGGTCTGCACACGCGACTTCAGCAACGACATCGGCTACGAGGGGTGCACCTCCTGGGAAGCCTACGGGTGGGCGAAGTAACCGGTCCCCACAGCGGGCTCGGTGCCGAAGCGGTCCGTCGGTTCGTCCGGCGGGCCGCTTCGGCATTGCCTCCCCAGCGCTACCCCGGATAGACCGGCGCCGACCCGTCCTTGACCACCTTCTGCCACTCCGCCCCGGACGGCAGCCGGATGATCCCGTCGTCCTGCGAGTCGGCCACCAGCGGCGCCCGGTCGTTCTCGGACGCGGCGATCGCCAGAACGCCCGTGAGGGCCGCCGGCGCCTGTTCGTCCAGCGTGGAGCCGTCGACCTGGACGTACCGCGTCTGCTGCACTCCGCCCTTCTGACGCCCGACCACCACAAGCTGGCTGGCCCCCGCCCAGGAGATGGCGGTGACCTCCTCGGAGCCGGGGGTGGCGTCGCGCAGTTCGTGGACCGAGACCTCCTGCTGATCGTCGGACCTGGTGCGCTCGATCCGCCCGATGAACAGGGATTGCTTGCCGCCCTTCTCCACGACGAGCGCGATCCGCACCCCGTCGGCGGCGACCCGCACGTCCTTGATACGGCCGTCCAGCTCGGGAATCTGCACGGCCAGCGGCCGGCCCGAGCCATGCGTCAGCACATACAGCTGCGGACGGTCGGGGTTCCGGTCGGCCACCCACAGGTCGCCCCGGGCATCCCAGCTCGGCTTCGTCAGCCGGTCGTCCGCGGTCGCCCCCTGGCTGGACACCACCGGGGCGCCGAGCTCACTGTCCGACACGATCGAGGTGACGTACAGCGCCTTGCCGTCGCTGCTCACGCCGGCCGCGGTGCTCTCGTCGCGGGCGACCGCCACCGACCGAAGCGGCTTGGTGCCCGTACCGAACGCACCGGACACCGCGACGACCGTGGTGCCGGTGCTGCCGGTCGGCATCCGCACCAGCCGGTGCTTGGCGTCGAGGTAGTACAGGTAGCCGGGCCGCTTGGTGGTTGCGCGCCAAGCGGTCGTATCTGCCTGCTGCTCGTTGACCTCGCACATCGGGGAGCCGCCGGCACCCTCCAGTGCTACCGAGTCCACGGTGGTCGTCAGATTCCGCAGCGTGAACATCAACTGCGTCGCCATCTCGGTGCACCTGCCCGAGCCGACCTTGGACGCCTTGATGTTCAGCGGCACGGTGAGCCGGTTCCGGTCGTCGGGCGTCAGCCCGGACACGCCCTTCCTCAGTTTCGTACCGGTCGGGAAACTCGACCGGACCACCGGACTGAGCCAGGTGGTGGGCCCGTTGAGCAGCGAACGCACGACCTGGGTCACGGCATCCACCTGGCTGCGTACGTAGACGGGGTCGGCGACCGCCACCGGCTGCCCGCTCGTCTCGTCCGAGGTGTCCGACGCGAAGTAGTACTTGTCGACGGACGTGTAGCGGCGCTGGAAGTCGGACTTACCTATCACGACACCCTGCGGCAGTGAGTCGATCCGCCACTGACCGGTCTTCGCGTCCTTCGTCAGATGCACCTTCTGGCTGTACGGCCCCTCGGCGGGCGTGTACGACTGCTCCGCGTCGACGGTGGCGACCTCGCCGCCCCCGAGCATGTACGTGATGCTGTCCGGGTCCTCCCGGCCGGCCGACCGCGAGTCGGTCTGGATGCTCGGCCCGTTCGCCAGCACCATGGCCTGCGCGTCCGGCTGCCAGGTCTTCGCCGCGCCCGTGGTCAGGTACTTCCGGGCCGTGTCGTAGTGCGGATCGTCGCTGGTCAGAGCCTCCAGGAAGCCCTGGACTATCGCGGTGGCCGAGGCGTCCTGCTGCGGCGGCATGGCGAAGACCCGCACCTGTGTGTCCTGCCGCGGCGTGGACTCGACATCCCGCAGGTCGCCGCTGTCCGGCATGGAGGCGCAGCCCCCCAGCACTACAGCTCCGCAGATGGCGTACACCACCGCGCGCACCGACGTGCGCCGGGCGCTCCGCTCGCGGTCAGCGCCCACGAAATGCCTCCCCTGACTTGTTCGACTCGTCCGGTGTGGCGGCGCTCCCGTCGCCCGCCAAGCCGGTCTCGGGCGTGCCCTCCAGGTGCCGTGCGCCGCCGGTCGGCCGGGGCACCACGCGCGCGCCGTTGCCGGGCAGCGCGGTCGGGTCGGCGGTGGCGGTCACGGTGGCCGGCCGCTGCGCTATCGGAGCGAGCGGCGACGTCTGACCGCCGCCGTGCTGCACCGGGACGGTCGCCCGCTTGTCCGCATCGCCGCGCGGCAGAGCGGCGTCACTGAGACCCCGGTTGCGCCGGGAATCCTTGGGCTCCAGCGGTATCGGCGAGCCTCGCAGTGGCTCGTCGGCGGTCCTCGGCAACGTCAGCCGGAACTGCGAGCCGCCGCCCGGCTCGCCCCACGCCTGCAGCCATCCGCCGTGCAGCCGCGCGTCCTCCAGGGCGATCGACAGCCCCAGACCCGTACCACCGGTGGTACGCGCGCGTGCCGGGTCCGCCCGCCAGAAGCGGCTGAAGACCCGGGTCGCCTCACCGGGCTTGAGCCCGACGCCGTAGTCGCGCACCGCGACCGCGACCGCACCGCCGGCCGCGGCCAGCTTCACGACGACGTCCTTGCCCTCACCGTGCTCCACGGCGTTGACGACGAGGTTGCGCAGCACCCGCTCCACGCGCCGGGCGTCCGCCTCGGCCACCACGGGCTGCTGGTCGCCGACCACACGTATGTGCGTCCCCTTGCGCTCCGCGAGCGGCTCGGCCCCGCTGACCACCCGCCGTACGACCTGCCTGAGGTCTATCGGCTCGGCCTCCAGCGCAGCGGCGCCCGCGTCGAAGCGGCTGATCTCCAGCAGGTCGGCGAGCAGCGACTCGAACCGGTCCAGCTGGTCGGCAAGCAGTTCCGCCGACCGTGCGGTCACCGGATCGAAGTCCTCACGGGCCTCGTGGATGACGTCCGCGGCCATCCGTACGGTCGTCAGCGGCGTCCGCAGTTCGTGCGAGACATCGGACACGAACCGGCGCTGCATCCGCGACAGGTCCTCCAGCTGCTGGATCTTCAGCTGGAGGTTCTGCGCCATCTTGTTGAAGGCCTCGCCAAGACGCGCGATGTCGTCCTCGCCGGTGACCTTCATCCGCTCCTGCAGCCGTCCCGCCGACAACCGCTCGGCGATCCCGGCCGCCATCCGCACCGGCGTGACGACCTGCCGCACGACGAGCCAGGCGATGGCTCCGAGGAGTACGACCACGAAGAGCCCTGCGGTCGCCAGCGTGCCCTTGACCAGGCTGAGGGACTTCTCTTCCTGGGTGAGCGGGAAGAGGAAGTACAGCTGGTACGGGTCGCCGTTCGGGTCGTTGACCTGCTTGCCGATGACCAGGGCGGGCTGCGACTGCTTGTCGCTGTCCCAGTAGATGATGCGGGTGTAGCTCTGAGCGGCCACCGCGCCGCCGTTGATCCGCGTGCGCAGCTCCTCCGGCACGCTCGCCGTCGGGTCCACATGGCCGGAGCCGCGCGGGCTGCGCCCGCCGCCGCTGTTGTCGCCCGCAGGCAGCGTCACCACATCGAAGGCTCCCTGGCCGCCGCTGGAGAGGGACTCGACGAGGTCGCTCATCCACTGGATGACGTTCTGCGACTGCCGTCCGCCCGCCGACGCGGCGGTGTCACCGGTGCCGGTCGCGGCCTCGTCGGCCTTCTGCTTGGCCACCGCGAAACCGCCGGTGGCCTGGCTCTGCGAGGCCTTCACCTTGGCGTCGAGCAAGCCGTTGCGCACCTGCCCGATGACGACGAATCCGAGCAGCAGAACGACGCCCAGCGACATCAGCAGGGTCGTGGCGACGACCTTGAGCTGGATGTTGCGCCGCCACAGCCGCATGACCGGCAGCAGCGGCCTGCGCACCCAGCGCATGAACAGCCGCAGCACCGGGCTGCCCTGGACCCCGCCCTGCAGCAGCCCGCCCTCGAAGAGCTGCGCCCAGCGCGAACCGGGCCTCTTGCCGCCGACAGACCGCCCCGGACGGTCCCCGGACCGGCCGGGGGCCGAAGCGGCACTGTCCCCGGACATGTCAGCTCGGCCCGGCCTTGTATCCGACACCACGGACGGTCACCACGATCTCCGGCCGCTCCGGGTCCTTCTCGACCTTGGAGCGCAGCCGCTGGACGTGAACGTTGACGAGACGGGTGTCCGCCGCGTGCCGGTAGCCCCAGACCTGCTCCAGGAGCACCTCACGCGTGAACACCTGCCACGGCTTACGGGCGAGCGCGACCAGCAGGTCGAACTCCAGCGGGGTCAGCGCGATCGACTGCCCGTCCCGCTTCACCGAGTGCCCGGCCACGTCGATGACCAGGTCACCTATGGCGAGCTGCTCCGGCGCCGGCTCCTCCGACCTGCGCAGCCGGGCCCGGATCCGGGCGACCAGCTCCTTCGGCTTGAACGGCTTCACGATGTAGTCGTCCGCGCCCGACTCCAGGCCCACGACCACATCGACGGTGTCGCTCTTCGCCGTGAGCATCACGATCGGCACCCCGGACTCCGCCCTGATCAGGCGGCACACCTCGATGCCGTCCCGGCCGGGCAGCATCAGATCCAGCAGCACCAGATCGGGCTTGCTCTCCCGGAAAGCGGCCAGCGCCTTGTCGCCGTCGGCTACGAAAGACGGCTCAAAACCTTCACCACGCAACACAATGCCGAGCATCTCGGCCAGTGCGGTGTCGTCGTCGACGACAAGGACTCGTCCCTTCATAAACGACATCATCCCATTCTCATAACAGTGAAGGTTGCGCAGGTGACCAGGCTCACCGGCCAGTGACCATAGTCGCAGGGGGCCGTCACTGTCTGCCCCTGTCCGCCGACGTTGATGTCAGCTGTGGATGTCAGCCTCGACAGCCGGCGGGGACGCATGAGCTCGCTCTTACTCTTCGATCAAGTCGTCGGCCACGGCACGGATGAACTCAACGAGGTCGGCCTCCTGGGGAGGAATGCGCGTAGGGTGCCGTGCCGCGAACACCGTGTAGTAGCGCTGGACACGTCGACGAACATCACGCTCCCTAGCCTCCGAGTCGGCCAGAGCAAGCACCACTCGCCCGGGCTCGCCGTAGGCCCGAACCGGCCGACCGTGGCCGTCGTAGCCTTCGAAAAACTCGTCCACTGATCCGATCAGATCGTTGGCCAGGGCGGGGTCGTACACGACGAACATGCGGCCGTCCTCGTCAAAGAGCAGGACGGGATCAGCCGGATCCATTGCCGGCATCATGGCAGCAGCTCCGGCTCGGTGCAGTGGAAGCTCTTACCCTGCGGCCAGATGAAGGCCTCTCCTAGGCTGGTGACAAGCTCAACTAGGTCCTTCCTCGGTTCGCTCGGCACCAAGATCGCTCGGTGCTCCACGTTCAAGAAGCGGCTGTAGTCAGCAAGCTGCCCGATGGCCATTCGCACGTTCTCCCTGGTGACACTGCCTTTGGCCTCGATGAGGAGACCCAGTCCTGGGACATAGAGGTCAGTTAGAAGGGGACGGCTCTCACCGGGGGGCAAGATGCGATGCCGACTCACCTGGTAGCCCCTGGCCCGTAGAAAGTCGCTGAACTGCAGGACCAGCTTCCCCTCACGCCGCTCCGCTTCATACGGCTCGCGGTTCGGATCCACGAACGACTTCTCGGTCTCGTGCTGCTCAATGTCAACCTGCGTGACCGTTCCAACCTGGCTTGCCAGGAGTCTCCCCAACCTGGTGCCTGGCTCCTGGGCCGGCGCATCAACGGGACGAAGCTTGAAGACGATGACTTTCCGCAGCGGACCATCGCCTGTCTCGGGGGCGTCAGCTTCGTACCAGCCGTCCGCCTCGAACTCGCCGAGGTAGGTGACCTTGCCGCGGGCGCCCTGAAACACCCGCAGCGCTCGCCCTTCGGCCTTGTGGTTAAGGATGCTGGCGTTCCCCGACAACATCCGTTGGTCGCCGTACTGGCCCTCCCCGCTGTAGTGGAAAAGGCCGTCAGGCATCCAACCGTCGTAGTAGCCGTGCTTCTCCCCGGCGATCGGGTCCGTGAAGATCATCACGTTCGGCGTCCTGGCCGATGGCCCGATGCCGCCCTGAGTCCGCCCTCCGTACTTGGCGTGAAGCAGCTTGCGCTCGATGACCTGACCAGGCTGAAGGTCCCACTCAAAGACCTGAGGGGCCCCGGAGCCCACCTCCGTCACGTTTCGCTCTCCTCCTCGGCACGGTTCCACGGCTGATCGTAGTGTACTCTGACCACACGATGTCCGAATCGGATACCAAAAAACGGCATCCGATTCGGATGTTAGAGCTCCGACGAAGGGAAACCTCGGAACGAAATAATGAATTGCCAGTGGGCTCGCCCACCATTGCTGCAACTGGCACACCGTCAAATGCCAGACGCGGCGGGTATGCTGTGGCCGCCTTGCTCTTTACCGATCCAGCGCCTCACCGAACGTGCGGTCGAGGTACCCGGCTCGCCGGGGGGAACCACTCAGGTAAGGAGTAGGGATGGAGAAGCGGGAGCCTGAACAGCAGAAGGAGCATCCCGGTCATGGTCCCGACCCGCGATGGGCGAGGATTTTGATCGCCGTTCTGACGGCTGTTGCGGCTGTCGCAGGCTGCGTGGAGCAGCTGGCGCGCTAGCGCCGTGAGTTGAAGTGGTGTGCCGGACGATGGGCAGACAGGCTGCACAAGCAGCGGGTCCGACCGTCGCTTACTCGGCCGGACCCGCTCCAACAACTCCATGCACAAGCCCGGTCCTGGTCTAGGCCCCAGGGCCGGGCTCCTGTGCGTAGAGCCTGCTCGCGACCCGCCCTTCGACGTTTCTACTGTCGAAGTCGAAGTGAAAAGTACACCTCACGGGTCTATAACCCAGACTATAGCCCGCAGGTCCTAGCAGGTCCTAGCAGGTCCTCACAGGTTTTGAGGATCTCAAATGGCATTGTCAAGCGATACCGGGCATCTGATTGCGCCCGCACCTGCGGTTCTTCCTCAACCACCCCCCAGCTCCCATCCCGTCTGCCGTCGGCCCACACACCGTGGAGCGGGCGTGGTTCATGGCGTCCAGGTGGAGCGCGCCACTGTACGAACGACCTGGACGCCATGGGCCGCGTCTGCTCGGCT
>NZ_JBHXSK010000027.1:28341-150933 GCF_042716195.1 Streptomyces sp. NPDC058683 | reverse complement strand
GCCTACGCCTGACCCGGGGGCCGCAGTCGCAGGCCGTGCATGCCGTTGTCCACGGCGAGCACCGTGCCCACCGAAGCGCCCGACGACGGGCTTGCCAAGTAGGCGATCGCGCCCGCCACCTCGCCGGCCGTCACCAGCCGGCCCGTGGGCTGGAACGCGTCGAGCGCGGCCCGGGCTGCCACCGGATCCGCCGCCCGCTCCAGCGACCTGCCGATCCATGGGGTGTCCGCAGAGCCGGGGGCCACGCAGTTGACCCGGATGCCCTCGCGGACGTGGTCCGCCGCCATGGCCAGCGTCAGCGCGTACACCGCCCCCTTGCTGGCCGAATACAGCGTCCGCTGCTCCACCCCGGCCCACGCCACGATCGAGCAGGTGTTGACGATCGACGCGGCGGGTGAGCGCCGCAGGTGCGGTATCGCGTGCCGGGCGACCCTGACCATCCCGACCACGTTGACGTCCAGTACCCGCAACCACTCGTCGTCACCGTTCACGGTGACGTCTCCGACGGCGCCGATCCCGGCGTTGTTCACCACGACGTCCAGCCTGCCGAACCGCTCGACCACGGCGTCGACGGCGCTTTTGACCTGGACGTCGTCGGTGACGTCGACCTGGACGCCCATGATGCCGTCCGGGAGCCCCTCCGGCTTCAGGTCGAGAGCGGCGACCCGGGCTCCCCTGCTGCTGAGCAGTTCCGCCGTGGCCAGACCGATTCCCGACGCCCCGCCGGTGACGATCGCGACCAGTCCTGCGAAGTCACTCATGAATTCCCTCCAGTCCAGTCGATGGTCCAGTCGAACGGCGTCAGCCTGCGAGCACGTCGGCCGAGGGACGGGTCCGGGCCAGCACGTCGGCGATCATGTCGACGCCGAGGTCGATCTCCTCGCGTGTGACGACCAGCGGGGGCGCCACCCGGAGGTGCCCCTTGGCCTCCTTGCACAGCAGGCCGCGCTCGGCCAGCGCCTCGGTCACCCGACGCCCGGCCACACTCTCTTCGCTGAGCTGCACACCGGCCCACAGACCACGCCCACGCACCTCGGACACGCCGTCCAGTTCGCTGAGACGGAAGTGCAGGTACGCGCCGAGTTCGCGGGAGCGCTCCTGGAACTCCCCGGTGGCCAGCAGCCGCACCGTCGCGCGGCCGACCGCACACGCCAGCGGGTTGCCGCCGAAGGTCGAGCCGTGGTCGCCGGGCGTGAGCACGCCCAGGACGTCGGCGCGGCCGATCACCGCGGACACCGGCAGGAGTCCGCCGCTCAGGCTCTTGCCCAGGGTGTACATGTCCGCACGGACACCTTCGTGGTCCAGCGCCAGGGTCGTGCCGGCCCGGGCCAGTCCGCACTGGACCTCGTCGGCGACGAACAACGTGTTGCTGTCGTCGCACAGTTCACGGACCTCGGCGAGGTATCCCTTCGGCGGAACGACCACGCCGGCCTCGCCCTGGATCGGTTCCAGCAGGACCGCCGCCGTGTTCTCGGTGATCGCCGCACGCAGCGCCTCGATGTCGCCGAACGGCACCACCTTGAAGCCGGGTGTGAACGGGCCGAAGCCGGCCTGGTGGTTCGGGTGCGTGGAGAACGAGACGATGGTCGTGGTCCGGCCGTGGAAGTTGGCGTCCGCGACGATGATCTCGGCGGCTCCGTCCGGCACGCCCTTGACCTGGTAGGCCCACTTCCTGGCGATCTTCACCGCCGTGTCGACGGCCTCGCCGCCGGAGTTGGAGGGCAGGACCATCTCGGTGCCCGTCAGCTCGGCCAGTTCACGGCAGAACGGCGCGTACTGGTCGTTGTGGAACGCCCGGGTGCTCAGCGTCAGCCGGGCGAGCTGTGCCTGCGCCGCGGCGATGAGATCGGGGTGCTGGTGACCGAAGTTGAGCGCGGAGTACCCCCCGTGGAAGTCAAGATAGCGCCGGCCTTCCAGATCGTTCACCCAGGCGCCTTCCCCATGGGTGAGCACCACGGGGAACGGCACGGAGTCGTGAGCCCCCCAGCGCGCGGCAAGGTCCATGTGGTCCTGAGAGGAGAGAACGTCCACAGTCATGGCGATGCTCCTTTTGCAGGCTCCCTGTCGGGGCCGTTGTCGTAGAATTGGTCCCGCTCGATATGCCGCAGCCTTTGCTCGTCGGCGGCAATCCGTGCCGGATCGTCGGACATCGAGGGCACAGGGGGCAGGCCCCTTCTCCGGCAGCACGGCCTCGACCAGCCGGCAGGTGCAGGACTCCACCGCCCGCCCATAGGGAAACTACGAACTCACCCGCACCCCACGCGTCCGCGACAAGCGCACTCCCGAGGACGCTCCGGGTTGATTTTCCCCCGAGCGACTACACACTCCGATTACTCGGGGCGAATTCGCGGTGTCCGCCGGGCCGGCAGGCCGCGCAGGGCACGATCCGACGCCCGTCGCCGTAACCGAGACGCTGATCCGCAGGAGGGAAAAGTCAGCGCAACGTGTCCCCGCGAATGAAATTGTCGCGGACGCACATGGTGTCGGCGCGGCCGTACGGTCCTTCTCGGCGCGGCAGACCGGTCGTGTCGGCCGGTGAATCAATGGTCCTATTACGGAGGTCACGTGTCCGCGGTGTCGACGATTGAATGGACGGACGAATTCGCCCGGGCTGTACGCAAACTCATAGACGTCTCGGTCGACGACTACTACAACCCGTACCGTACCTTCGAGTGGCCCGAATCGATCACGCCAGACAGCCTGTGGATGAGCCGTGAGCTGCTGTCCGTCCACGGCACCGCCGCAGAACGGGAGCTGAGTCCCGAACAGCTCGTGGAACTCTCGCGCTGGGAAAGCGTCAACCTCTACAGCCTGATCGCTCACGGCATCAGGGAGCTGCTCATCGAGGTGATGCGCCGCATCCACACGCCCGGCTACGAGATCCCCACGCCGTACTTCCATCACTTCATCGGCGAAGAGAACGAACACATGTGGTTCTTCGCCGAATTCTGCCTGCGCTACGCCGGCCGCATCTACCCGGACCGGCGGATGGTGTTCCCGACAGACGAGCGGGCGCCGGAGATGAACAACTTCATCGTCTTCAGCCAGATCCTCATCTTCGAGCAGATCGGCGACTACTTCAACGCCAAGATGGCGGCCGACGCGGGACTCCCGGAAACGGTGCGAGCGGTCAACCGAATTCACCACCGCGACGAGTCCCGGCACATCGCCTTCGGCGGCAAGCTCGTGCGGGCGCTCTTCGAGGAGGTGCGCAGGACGCACTCTGCCGACGAAATCGAAGAGGTCGGCCACTACCTGCGCGGCTACATCGATCTGATCATCCAGATGCTGTACAGCCGCGACGCCTATCAGGATGCCGGTATCGCCAATCCCGCACGGTTCCGCGCCTCCGTCATGGCCGATCCGGCGAGGCCTCCGATCACTGCTCGCATCACCGAACGAACCAACAACTTCTACCGACGCATCGGCCTGTTCCACTGACGGGAGATCTCATGCCGACGTTTGTCGCACCTGGAATCGCGGTCCTCGAATCCGAGGAGGCCGCCCTGTTCGATGCTCTTGAGACCCGCTTCCAGGACATCGCTCTCGCTCTGGGAGCCCGGCCGGTGGCCGGCCCCGCGTTGCTCCCCGAGGAGGACCTGGCACGCCTCGACTTCTTCCGCAACTTCCCCCACCTCGGGCTGCCCGTGGCCACGCTCACGGACCAGGCTCGTGAGGAACTGGCGCGTGGGGAGGCCGCGACTCCGTCCCCCGAGCACCCCCTCGTCTCGACCGGCTGCTACCTGCCCACGGCGACCTGCTACGGCCTGCTGGTGTCGCGGCAGGAGCGCGTCATCGAGACCCCTGAGGTCATCACGTCGATCGGTCGCTGCTTCAGGAACGAGGAGCACTACGACGGCCTGCGCCGGCTCCGCGCCTTCCATATGCGCGAAGCCCTCTACATCGGCAGCCAGGAGGGTGTGGTGGACCATCTGAGCCGGTCGACCGAGCTCGTGCTGGGCCTGGCCGACCAGCTCGGAATCAAGATAGGCAAGGAGCCCGCGACCGATCCGTTCTACCTCGGTGACGGACCGCGGTCGCTCCTCAACCAACTGGATCCGGTGAAGTTCGAGTTCGTGTCGGACGACGGGACCGCCATAGCGTCGGTCAACCGGCACCGCAACTTCTTCGGTGAGCGTCTGAACATCTCCTTCGGAGATGAATCCGCCTACAGCGGGTGCCTGGCGTTCGGTGTGGAGCGCTGGGTCCATGCGCTCCTGCAGGTGCACGGCGACCCTCGGCGGGCGCTCGTCGCAGTCAACGAATCGGCAGCTTAGGAAGGTGTGACCATGGAGGAAATCATCAACTGGATCCGGTCCAAGAACCCGGATCTGGACGGAGAGATCGCCGGGGACACCGATCTCATCGAATCCCGGCTCATCGCGTCGGTCTCGTTCCTGGAGTTCATCGCTCTCCTGGAGGAGCTCACCGGAAAGCCGGTCGACGTCAGCTCGTTGAGTGTGGCCGACTTCCGCACCATCGACCGGATCAAGGAGAACTTCCTCGCACCGGTGGCCTGACCCGCCGGCCTGAAGGAGGGGAACGGAGGAGCGTCGTGAAGGTGGTGCCCGACATGCCGGCCGGTGCGCTCCTCGGCGGTACCTCGCTGTGGCGGCCCAGCGGGCTGCCCGAGCGGGAGCAGGAAGAGAACGGCGGGATCGCCGGGTGCGGCGCCAGTCCCGGACCCGGCGATCCGGACCGCACGACGGAGCAGAGCGTCCGTGGCTGAGGTCTGGTACATCGGCGTCGACCAGGTGCCCGAGTCGCTCGCCGTACTCCTGGACGGGCGCGACCGCGCCCGCCGCCGGCGGATCCTGCGCGAGGCGGACCGCCGGCGCGCTCTCGCCGCGTGGGTGCTGACGCGACTCGTCCTCGGCGAGAAGCTGGGCCGGGATCCGGCAGCCCTGAGCTTCGACCGGACCTGCACCCACTGCGGTGACCCGGACCATGGGAAACCGGTCGTGGAGACCACTGGCCCGGGTCCGGACTTCTCGCTCTCCCACGCCGGAGGGCTCGCCGTGGTGGCCGTCTCCTCGGACCGGACCGTCGGCCTCGACATCGAGGACGCCACGGCCGGGGTACAGCCACTGGCTCCGGCGCTGACGGAGCGGGAACGCGCGACCTGCTTGGACTACGCCGGCTTCGCACGGCTGTGGACGCGCAAGGAAGCCGTGCTCAAGGCCGCCGGCAAGGGACTTGAGATCCACCCGGCGCGCATCGAGGTTCTCGGTACGACGCTGCGTGCGCTGCCCGAGGAACTCGGCCGCCCGGAGGACTACACGCTCCGGGACGTCCCGCTGCCCGCCCCGTACGTGGGGTCGCTCGCGGCGCTCGGGCCCGAACCCTCGCTGTCCGTTCGCAACGGCGCGGAACTGGTCGGGGATGCCGCTGCCGCGCAGGTGTTCCCGTCGCCGCTCCCGCACAGCCGAATCCACGCGTAGCCGGCCGTCGGTGAACCCGGCCATCGCGTGGTTCCACGAAAGCACCGCGGGCCGCAGGGGAGAGTCCCTGCGGCCCGCGGCCGTATGCGTATGCGTGTGCGTGTGCGTGTGCGTGAAGGATCCGGACTCAGATCTTGCGGGCGACTCCGCCGTAAAGGGCAGATTTCGAAAGCGACCCGGACGTGTCCTCGGTGGGATGCCATTGAGATGCCGGCACCACGCCGGGCGCGACCAATTCGAAGTCGCCGAAGAAGCCGGCGACCTGTTCCCGGGTTCGGGGATGCATGTCCTCGAAGGCGCGCTTCAGCGTCTCCTCGTCGTTGCGATCCCCCCAGGGAATATCGCCCGCGATGTGGGAGACGACGAGATAGCTGCCCCGGGGCAGCGCTTCACGCAGAGCTGCGGTAATCCGGGCCGGATCCGCGCTCTCGGGCACAAAATGCAGGACCGCGGCCAGCACACAGGCCACCGGACGGCCGGAACGGATCAGGTCCTGGACGGCCGGCCGGGCCAGCAGTTCCTCGGGGTTCTGGATGTCGCCCAGTACGAATTCCGCCCCTTTCTGGTCCGCGATGAGATCGCGCGTGCGCTGCCCGACCGCGGGATCGACGTCGCAGTAGACGACGGAGCCCGAAGGGGACTTCGACAAGGCGATCTCGTGCGTATTCGGCGACACGGGGAAGCCGGAGCCGATATCGATGAACTGGTCGACGCCCTGCTCGGCCAGCCAACGCACCGCCCGTGCCAGGAAGGCGCGGTTGGCCTGCATCGTCGTCAGCAGGTCAGGTGCCTGCAGACCGATCCAGGCACCGGCCGCCCGATCGGCTTCAAAGCCGTTCTCGCCGCCTATGAAGTAGTCGTAGACACGTGCAGGGTGCGCATCCGGGGCTTCCTGAAGGTCGCTGCCTCCGGCCGGCCGTGAAGTCGCGTTTTCGGTGGTCATGATGCGGCGTACTTCCCCTCGATTCCGTGTGTCCGCTCACTCGGTTCATCGCTCGACACAGCTGCGGTAATAATGCGGTCACCCCTCACCGTCGTATGAAACTTCGGATCGCTGTCGAGGAAAGAGTGGCACGAACGGGGGGCACACCGAGGTAAGCGAGACGCTTAACCACAGGAAAGAGAGTCAGCGCAATGCGCCCCGGGAATGAACTTGTCGCGGACGCGCGTAGTGCCGGCGCGATCGTACCGTTCATCTCGGTGCGGCGGACCTCGATACGACGGCGTCGACACCTCATCGGTCGATGAGCTTCCAGTAACACACGAGGGTTCACATGGAAGCAATTGTCACCGTTGATAGCGAAGAACTGGAGGAGTTTGAATGCCACTTCATCCAATCGTCGAGGGTATCAGGAACTATCGCCTCGCCACCGGGTTCACCCCCCTCTACACGATGTCGGTGGAAGAGGCCCGGGAAGCGGATGCCGCAACGGAAGCCTCGGTCTGGGACTGGATCGAACAGCCCAAAGAGATATTCGATCTGGACATCACCGGTCCGGCCGGCCCGCTGACGCTCAGGGTGTACCGCCCGCAGGACGAGAGCGACGGCCCGCTTCCCGTACTGGTCTACTTCTTCGGCGGCGGTTTCGTCGTCGGCTCCCTGGACACGTCCGAGGCGTTCTGCCGTGCGCTGTCCAGCATGGCTTCCTGTGTGGTCGTGTCCGTGAGCTACCGGCTGGCGCCCGAGCACCCGTTCCCGGCAGCCATCGACGACTGCTACGCCGCCGTGAAATGGGTGGCGGAGAACGGGGCTCAGATCGGTGCCGACGGTGAACGCATCGCCGTCGCGGGGGACAGCAACGGCGGCACCCTGGCCGCGGCGGTCTCCCTGATGGCCAGGGACCACGACGGACCGCGGATCAGCGCCCAGGTGCTGGTCTATCCGGCGATGCGCTACGGCGCGGAGACGGACTCCATGCGCGAGAACAAGGACCCGATGTTCTTCAACGCCATCTCGGTCCCGTGGTTCTGGAACCTCTACCTCGCCGATCCCGCCGACGGTGACTCCCCTTACGCCTCACCGCTCAACGCAACCGACCACAGCGGACTTCCCGCGGCCCTCATGATCACGGCCGAGTTCTGTCCCCTGCGTGACGAGGGGAAGGCCTACGCGGAGGCACTCGCGCTCGCGAACGTGCCGGTGGAGCACCACCAGTACGCGGACCTGCCGCACGGTTTCCTGTCCATGGCGGCCGTGCTCGACACGGCCAGGGAGGCGCTGGACATGCTCGTCGGTTTCCTGCGCCGGCAGCTGAGTTGAGCCGCGCCCGCACGGCGCGTCGAGAAGAACGGAGGAACTCGTGAACGCAGCGGTGGCCGGTGGCGACCACTCCCCGCGCGAGGCGACGGTGGACATCGCCATCGTCGGTGCCGGCCCCGCCGGGCTGTACGGCGCGTACTACGCCGGATTCCGCGGCCTTTCGGCGGCCGTCATCGACGGGCTCGACGAACCGGGCGGCCAGGTAGCGGCGATGTACCCGGAGAAGCTTCTCTACGACGTCGCCGCCCACCCCGCCGTCAAGGGCCGGCACCTGATCGACAACCTGCTGCGGCAAGCCGCGCCGTTCGACACCACCCACCTCTTCGGGCGCACCGCCGTCAGCCTCACCCGGCGCGGTGGCGGCTGGACACTCGGCGCCGACGACGGCACCCAGGTACACGCGGGTGCCGTCGTGATCGCGGCCGGCATCGGCCGGTTCGTCCCGCGCAAGCTGCCCTGCTCCGTCGCGTACGAAGGGCGGGGAGTCGCCTACCACGTGCCGCGCCTGGAGGCGCACGCCGGACGTGACGTGGTGGTCGTCGGTGGCGGGGACAGCGCCGTGGACTGGGCCCTGGCCCTCGCTCCGGTGGCCAGGAGTGTGACCCTGGTCCACCGCAGGGGTGCGTTCCGTGCCCACGAGTACAGCGTCCGGCAGCTGTACGACGCCCCCGTCCGCGTCCTCACCGACGCCCAGGTGGTCGCCTGCCACGGCACGGACCGGCTCGAACAGGTCGAGATCCGCGCCGGAGAGGACTCCCTGCTCCTGCCGGCCCAGTCGCTGGTGGCCGCGCTCGGCTTCTCGGCGGGACTCGGCCCCGTCGCGGAGTGGGGGCTGGAGCTGGAACACCGCAAGATCCGGGTCGACCAGGCCATGCGCACCAACCTGCCCCACGTCTACGCCGTCGGCGACGGCTGCACCTATCCGGGCCGGGTGCCGCTCATCTCGGTCGGCTTCGGCGAGGCGGGCACCGCGGTCAACCACGCCGCGGTCTCCCTGCGGCCCGGCACCCGGCTCGCCCCCGAGCATTCGTCGGACACCCGCCCCGAGGGCGACCTGCCGATCACCGCCGTCCCCACCCGGCCCGTGTCCGTGGAGGTGCCCGCATAGAGGACCGCACACCCATCCCGCGATGTCCGACACCCGCCCGATTCGACTTGCCCAGAGGGGACTTGCGCAGCATGCCGCTCAACCGACTCACCCTGATGCCCGAAGGCGTCGGCATAGATCTGCCGCAGGGATCGCCGCTGACAGGCATCGAGAACAAGACGTCCGAGCCATTGATCCCGTTCGGCTGCCGCTCAGGAGCCTGCGGGGCCTGCGTCGTCGAGGTCCTGGCCGGATCCGACGCGCTCGGGGAGACCGACCCCGACGAGGCGGACTTCCTCGAAGACCTGGGCTGGACGGAGGGAAACTACCGCCTCGCCTGCCAGTGCAGCCTGTGGGACTCGGCGACCATTCGCGTCGTGGCGAGCTGATCCGTCCTGCTGCCCGACTCGCCGGCGGCCGACGGTGGTCGACCGTCGGCACCTGACCGACGGCCTGGACGGAGCGCCCCGCACCAGGCCGACCCCACTCACGCCCCAGAGGAGCATCTGTTGTCCGTGATCGACCCGGAACCCCTCACCGCCCACCGCAGCGTGGCCGTGGCACAGGATCCCCGGCAGAGCATGGCCGTCCTCCCGGACTTCCTTCAGTACTCACTGACGATCTTCACAGGCAAGGCCCTTCCCCAGCAGAGGTCCCTCGGCTGGACCCCCACACTCCACCTGGTGACCGCAACGGCGTCGCTGGTCGCAGGCGTTGTGATCAGCGCTCTCGGCTGGGTGCTCAGCGGCGCCTTCCTGCTGCTTCTGCTGCCCGGCTGGGCGATGACCCTGCACGGCATGCGCAATCTGCGGATGATGGTGTACCACCAGTGCTCGCACCGGAACATGTACCGCAACCGCAAGCTGGACCGGGCCATCGGCCACGCGATATCGAGCGTGCTCGTCATCCAGAACTTCGAGCGCTACAGCCGTGAGCACGTCGCCGACCACCATGCGACCAAGCACATGACGTTGCAGGACCCCACCGTCCAGGCCTTCCTCGTCAGCCTTGACATGCACCCAACCATGACGCGTCGCCAGATGTGGCGCAGGCTCCTCGGCAAACTGGTCTCGCCGCGCTTCCACACCGCGTTCGCCGTCTCCCGTGTGCGGTCCTTCTCGAAGGACTCGGCGGGCCCGGAGAAGGCCCTGGCGCTCGCGCTGTACGGCACGGCAGCCGCGGCCGCCACGCTCACCGGCACCTGGCCGGCGCTGCTGGCCGTCTGGCTCGTTCCGCTCGTTCCGCTGTTCCAGATCAGCAACACCCTGCGCCTGTGCGTCAAGCACACCTTCCCCGAGCGAGGCCGGGAAGACCGGCACAGCAGGGCGTACTTCGCTTCCCTCAGCAACGCGATCTTCATCGGGGACCGGACCCCCGCGCCGGAGCTCTCCGCCGGGCGGCGCGCCCTCGCCTGGAGCCGCTGGACCCTGAGGATGCTGTTCGTGCACGCCCCGACCCGCTACCTCGTACTGACCGGCGACACGGTGGTGCACGACTACCACCATCGCCATCCGCGCAGCACGGACTGGTCGAACTACATCTTCGCGCGGCAACAGGACGCCGCGGAGGCGGAGGCGGCCGGAGATCTCAACAGGCCGCCCTACCAGGAGGTATGGGGGCTCGTGCCCGCCATCAGCCACGTCTTCGACTCGCTGGCCGCGGCCGACGCGGACGAGTTCGACGTGCACCGGCTGAAGTCCGTCAGCAAGCGCGAACTCTTCGCCGCCTTCGATGACTGAGCCCGTCACCCGAGGTGCCGGCACGCGGCCTCCTTCCCCTGCCCTCCCTCCCCTTCAGGAACTGCCGATGCGGACAACATCCCAGCACCGTGAACCAGCTCCACGAACGGTCATCCTCGGAGTCGCCGCCAGCGACAGCCACGCGGTGGCCAACCACCTCATCGCCTACTCACTGCGCGGCCTCGGCTTCGACATCGTCAACCTGGGAACCTGCACGCCGGTCGAGGAGTTCGCCGCGGCGTGCGAGCAGCACCCGGATGCCGAAGCCGTCCTCATCGGCAGCCTCAACGGCCATGTCCACGAGGACCTGCGCGGGCTCGACCAGGCCAAGCAGTCCGGCCGGATCACCTGTCCCGTCATCGTCGGCGGCAACCTGTCGGTCGGCAGCCACAAGGACGACTCCGCGCTGGACCGCCTCTACGCCGCGGGCGTCGACCACATCCTGTCCGACCCGGCGGAACTGCCCCGCCTCCTCGACGAACTGCGGGCGGCACGCAGCTGGAGCGCCGCCTCCGAGCTGGCGGCATCATGAGTCTGACCTCACTGCCGTCACGCGGTGTGGGACCGCATACCGCCCGCCGGCCTGCCGGACCGGACACGGAACCGGGAGCACTGCCGACGCCCGCCCAGTGCGCCGCGTACATCGCCGAACTCGGCAAGCCCACCGCGGCCGAGGTACTCGACCGGTGCCGGACGCGAGGGCGGGTGGCGATCCAGCCCCGGTGCGGAGTCGGCGGCCACGAGGAGATGAAGGCTCTTCTCACCACCCTGGAGGCCGAGGCCGCACCCGACATCCTCACGCTCACCATCGACTCGCACACCCGCCTCAAGCGGTTCGAGGAAGCACTGCGCACCCTCAACCGGCGCCCCACCGACCTGAACGGCTACCCCCTCGTGGCCCACGGCTGGCGCCGCGGCAGGGAGATCAACGAACTCCTCGCCGCGCCCCTGGAGATCCGGCACGGCTCGCCGGACGCGCGGACCCTCTTCGACGTGTCCGCGGCCTCCGGCATCACCTCCTTCGAGGGCGGCGGGATCTCCTACAACCTGCCCTACTCGAAGGCCGTGCCACTGGCCGAGTCGCTGGCCGCCTGGCACGACGTCGACCGGCGCTGCGGGGAGCTCGCGGAGCACGGCGTGGTGATCGACCGGGAGCTGTTCGGTACCCTCACCGCCGTGCTCGTGCCGCCCTCCATCAGCCTTGCCATCAGTGTCCTCGAAGCGGTACTCGCCGCCCGGGCGGGCGTGCGCTGCATCTCCGTCGCCTACCCGCAGGGGGGTCACCTCGCGCAGGACGTCGCGGCCCTGCGCAGCATCCCGGTACTGGCGGAGCGCTACCTCCCCGCCGACGTCACCGTCCACGCGGTGCTGCACGAGTTCATGGGTGTCTTCCCGCGCGAGCGCGGCAACGCCGAGGACCTGATCCTGTACGGGGCGCTGGTCGCGCGGCTCGGCGGCGCCTCCAAACTGATCACCAAGACCCACCAGGAGGCGTACGGCATCCCGGACACGACGGCGAACGTGGAGGGCCTGCGCCTGGCCGACCGTGCCAATTCGGTCCTCCTCGACTTCATCACCGTCGACCAGGACCAGGTCGCCCGGGAACAGGAGTGGATCCTCGCCGAGGTCGCCGATCTCGTCGACCCTCTCCTGGACCGCGCCGATCTGACGGACGCGATCGTCGAGGCTTTCGCGCAGGGCCTCCTCGACATCCCCTTCAGCGCCAGCCGGTACGCCGGCTCCGCTCTGATCCCCAGGCGGGACGGCACGGGAGCCATCCGCTACCGGTCGGCCGGCAAGCTGCCGTTCTCCGCGAGCAACCTGCGACGCAACGAGGAACTCCTGCAAGCCGTGGACGGCCCGGAACCGGGATTCGACGCCCTGATGCAAGGGCTGACCGACGACATCAACCACTTCCGGCACGTGTTCCGGGAAGAGGAACCGGCCGCCGCGGCGCGCTCGGCCTCCCCCGCCTCCCCGTCCCTTCCCGCCCCTTCGCCCAGCGAACCGAGGAACTGATCCGATGCGAGCTCTGCACGTCACCGAGCCCGGTGGCCCCACCGCCCTCATCTCCGCCGAACTTCCCGAACCCACGCCCCAGCCCGGCCAGGTCGTCGTCCGCAATGCGGCGATCGGCCTCAACTTCATCGACGTCTACTACCGCAACGGCACCTACCCCGCGCCCTACCCGCTCGTCCCCGGCCAGGAGGCGGCCGGTGTCGTCACCGCCCTGGGCGACGGCGTCGAGTCCGTCGCCCTCGGCGACCGCGTCGCCTACGCGACCCAGCTCGGCGCCTATGCCGAGTACACGGCCGTACCGGCGGCCAAACTGGTGCCCGTGCCCGAGCAGGTGTCGCTGCACGACGCGGCGGCGGTGCTGCTCCAGGGGCTCGCCGCGCACTACCTCAGCCACACCACCCATCCCGTGGCGCCCGGCGAAACCGTCGTCGTCCTCGCGGCGGCCGGAGGCCTCGGCCAACTCCTGGTGAACATGGCCGCGCACCGCGGTGCGACGGTCGTGGCCGTCGCCTCCAGCGAACAGAAGCGCAAGACCGCACTCGCCGCCGGCGCCCACCACGCCCTGCCCTACGAGGAGTTCGACCAGGCGGTGCGCGCACTCACGGACGGCCAGGGCGCGCACGTCGTCTACGACTCGGTCGGCGCGGCCACCTTCGGGACCAGCGTCAAGGCACTGCGCCGCCGCGGCACCCTCGCCGTCTGCGGCCTGTCCAGCGGCCCCGTTCCGCCCTTCGACGTGGAACTGCTCCGCACCTCCGGATCGCTCTACCTCACCCGCCCCACCCTCGCCGACCACGTACCGGACGCGCCGTCACTGCGTGCCGCGGCCGCCGAGCTCTTCGCCTACGTCGCCCAGGGCGTCGTACGGCCCACGGTGCACGCGCAGCTGCCCCTGGACGACGCGGCACGGGCGCACCAACTGCTCGAAGGCCGCGCCACCACCGGCAAGATCCTTCTCACTCCGTGAGCCGGGCGACGACACGACAGGAGGCCGGCGCAAGCCATGAGCGCTGACACCCATACGAGCACCGCGCCCCGGACCTCGGCGAGCGCATGGAAGACGACCGCCGGGCGCACCGGGTCCGGCGCGTTCCCGGCTCCTGTGCTCATGCTCATCGGGATGGTGAGCACGCAATTCGGCGCGGCCTTCGCCAAGCAGCTTTTCGGAACGGCCGGCCCCGCGACGATGACGGTGATGCGGCTCGGCTTCGCGGCCGTCGTACTGCTGCTGTGGTGGCGGCCCTCGTTACGCCTGGACCGCCGCACAGCGGGCAACGTCGCCGCTCTCGGAGTCGCCATCGCCGGCATGAACTTCTGCTTCTACCAGGCCATGGCCCGGATGCCGGTCGGTGTGGCCCTGACGGTGGGCATGGCAGGACCGCTCGCCGTGGCCGCACTGTCCTCGCGCCGGGCCAGGGACCGGCTGTGGATCGTGCTCGCGGCGGGCGGTATCGCGCTGCTCGGCTGGCAGGGCGGTACGGCCCGTCTCACCGGGCTTCTGATCGCCCTCGCCTGCGCGGTCTTCTGGGGGGCGTACGTGCCGCTGTCGGAGAAGGTGGGTGCGGTGCTGCCCGGCGGTGGCGGACTGGCGCTCGCCATGGCGTTCGGCGCGGTGTGCTCACTGCCCGCGGGACTGGCCGAGGGCGGCGGCGCGCTGGCCCGGCCCGAGGTGCTGGCCTTCGGGTTCGGCGTCGCGATGCTGTCCTCCCTCGTCCCCTACACCTGCGAGATGGAGACACTGCGCCGAGTGTCCGCGCTGGTCTTCGGGGTGCTCCTGAGCCTGGAACCCGCCATCGGCGCGCTGATCGCGCTGCTCGTGCTGCACGAAACGCTCTCCCTGACCCAGGCGTTGGGCCTGGTCGCCGTCGTGACGGCGTCAATGGGCGTCATCCGCAGTACGCGACCGGCCCGCGAACGGCCGTCCGCCGCTCTCACCGACTCCGGCCCCACCCTCATCCAAGGAACCGAAGAGAAATGATCGACACCGGCAGCAAGGCGGCGCTGGCAGGCAGCCCGGAGGGCCTGGAACAGCTCAGAGCCCTCCTCGACACGGCTCTCGGCGCCCTCGGCGACGCCGCACACCGGCGTGGTGGCCCGGTCCCTCCTGGCGGGCCGCCGGCGGCGGTGGCCGCGGTCCGCGAGGCGATGGGCGAGGGGAAGTTCCTCACCGACGAGCCCAGCGCCCAGCGGGTGACGAACCTCTTCGAGGCGTACGCGACCTGGGCGGTCGACCTGACGCACCCGTCGGCTCTGGCCCGCATGCAGTGCGCGCCCACGGCCGTGGCCGCCGCCGCCGAGCTGGTGGCAGGCGTACTCAACCAGTCGCTGCACGCCTGGGAGAGCGGTCCTTTCGCGCTCGAACTGGAGCGGCAGCTGATCAGGGAGATGGCCTCCTGGGCAGGCTTCGGTGACGAGGCGTCGGGCACCCTGACCCCCGGCGGCAGCATCTCCAACCTGATGGGGTTGCTCCTCGGCAGGGACAGTGTCCTGAAGGACACCGGCGTGACGGGCCCTCGGCCGGACGGCGTGTCCGCAGCCGGGCTCACGGGACGGCAGATCCGCCCGCGCGTCCTCTGCTCGGCGGCCGCGCACTTCTCCATCGCGCGCGCCGCGGGGTTCCTCGGCCTCGGCCGGGACGCCGTGCTGACCGTGCCGGTCGACGGACGAGGTCGCATGCTCGCCGGCGAGGCGGCACGGATACTCGCCGGCCTCGGCCCCGACGAGATACCGGTGGCGCTGGTCGCGACGGCCGGTACCACCGACCACGGCTCGTTCGACCCGCTGCCCGAACTCGCGGCCCTCGCCGCCGAGTACAGGATGTGGCTGCACGTCGACGCGGCCTACGGCATCGGCGCGCTGTTCTCGCCGACGCTGGCCCCGCTCCTCGACGGACTGGCCGAGGCCGACTCGATCGCCTTCGACCTGCACAAGTTCGGCTGGACCCCGGCCTCTTCGAGCGTGTTGCTGGTGCGCGACCGGCGGCACATGGACTGCCTCGACCAGCAGGCCGTCTACCTGAACCCGTCCGACGACGAGACCTTCGGTTTCACCTCCCTGCTCGGCACGTCACTGCAGACCACCCGGCGTTCCGATGCCTTCAAGATGGCCGCTTCGCTGCTGGCGGTCGGTCGCGAAGGCATGGGCACCTGGGTGGACACCTGCCACGAACTGGCGCACCACGCGGCGGCACGGATCGCCGCCACCGACGGCCTGGACCTGGTGGCCGAGCCGATCCTCAGCACGGTGATCTTCCGCTGCCGGGCTTCGGACACCACCCCGGTGGCGGACGAGAACGCCTGGAACGCGGCGGTGCGCAGGAAGCTCATGACGCAGGGCCGGGCGCTGCTCGCCCGCACGAAGATCACCGGCCCGGACGGCACCCCACAGGTCCACCTGAAGCTGGTCTTCCTCAACCCGACGACAGCCAGGGAGGAGATCGACGCACTGATCACCGACATCGCGGCCGCAGCCCGTGAACTGGCACAGGAGGAACCGGCGTCCGCCCGGACGACTCCTTTCGAACACGTCTAGTGCTCTGACCGGGAAGGTTCGCCGGGGGGCCGTTCCGGCGGCTGGGGGTGTGGGGGCTGAGCCTGTTGCGGGCCGGTGAAGTATCGCTCGCAGCGCCGAACAGTTCACCCTCGCGACATGCCTGGACGGCCCCGGGCCCGACCAGGCGTCCGGGCAGCGCCCGGAACGCCGGCCCGTACCCGTCGCCTGCGTCGAGCAGTTCGTGGTGTCGGTGTGCTGTCGGTTGCCGGTGACGTGTGGCGGTGTGCTGTCGGTGCTTTGTCGGCGGGGTCTGGAACGTTTCGGACAGGTCCTGCCGGGCGTCATCCGGCAGGCGTGAACACGCGAGGAATCACTATGCGCACTCACGTCACGATCATCGGTGCCGGGCTCGGCGGTCTCATGCTCGCCCGTGTCCTGCACGTCCATGGAATCCCGTCGACGGTCTACGAGGCGGAGTCCTCCGCGACGGCGCGCACGCAGGGCGGGTTGCTCGACATCCGCGACTACAACGGACAACCGGCCCTGCAGGCGGCCGGCCTGATGGACGAGTTCCGCGGCATCGTCCTGCAGGGACGTCAGGCGATGCGGGTCCTGGACCAGGACGGGAAGATCCTGCTCGACCTGCCGGACGACGGTACGGGCGGCAGTCCCGAGGTGCTGCGCGGCGAGCTGCGGCGGATGCTGCTCGACTCGCTCCCCGCAGGCACCGTCCGGTGGGGGCACAAGGTCAGCGGTGTCCGTTCCCTCGGCGACGGCCGCCAGGAGGTGGCCTTCGCCGACGGCACCACCGTCGTCACGGGCCTGCTGGTCGGCGCTGACGGCGCCTGGTCGAGGGTCCGGCGGTTGCTGTCCGACGCGACGCCCGAGTACATCGGCATCTCGTTCGTCGAGACCTACCTGTTCGACGGCGACACCCGGCACCCGACCAGCGCGAAGACCCTCGGCGCCGGAGCGACGATGGCGCTCGAGCCGGGAAAGGGGATCATGGCTCACCGGGAGCGTGACGGGAACTTCCACTCCTGGGTGATGCTCTCCAAGCCGCAGGACTGGTTCGCAGGCATCGACTTCACCGATCCCGCCGCGGCCACCGCGCGGATCGTGCGGGAGTTCGACGGCTGGGCGCCGGAGCTCACCGCGCTGATCACCGACGGCGAGACCCCTCCGGTCCTGCGCACTCTCCACACCCTGCCCATCGACCACCGGTGGGAGCGGACACCGGGGGTGACCCTGCTCGGTGACGCCGCGCACCTCACGGGCCCGAACGGCGAAGGCGCCAACCTGGCCATGTACGACGGCGCCGAACTCGGCAAGGCCATCGCCGCTCACCCTGACGACATAGAGACCGCGCTCACCGAGTACGAGCAGGCGATGTTCCCCCGCAGTGCCGCCTCCGCCGCCGGGCAACCCGATCTCCACGAGGTCCTGGGCGACGACACACCCCACAGCCTGATCAACAAGTTCGCCGGGAGCTGAGCGTTCTGTCCGCCTTGGTTCGCCGGGTTGTTCAGGCGACTGCAGCGGTGAGGAGGCGTCCGCCCCAGCGGACGCCCTTCTCGCCGCGGACGCGGGAGCGTTCCCTGCGCTCGGCGGCCAGGAGGTCGCGGTGGCGTGCGTTGGCGTTGCGCCACCGCAGGTAGGCGGGCCTCGATCGAGTTGGCCCACGAGGCGTAGGTCGGGGTGAAGCACCGTTCGACCTTGTTCTTCTTTGCCCATTGAGGGATGTCGGCACCGGGTACCGGATCTCCGCCGAGCTGCGGGCCCGGGCCGGCGCGCAGGACCTGAACACCTGGGACATCGACCTCGACGCCACCTGCGGGAACAGCCGCCAGGTGGCGTCGTCGCGGAGCCGGACGGGCACGAGCCTGGCCGTCGGGCGGTGCCAGAAACCCCTGTCGGTCGTGATCCCGGCTCACTGCCGGACCTGCCACCGCGGCCGAACCCGTCGGCCGCCGCGCGGGGAAAACCCGGAAGCCTCGCAGGTCGAAGATCTGCGAGGCTTCCGATCCAGGTGGGACGCCGGCGGAACTCGCGGCATCAGGACGTACGGTCGCGGACGAGGGCGGCGAGCCGCGCGAGACCCTCCTCGATCCGTGCGGGGGTGAGCACGCTGAAGGAGAGGCGGATCTGGTGCGTACCACCGCCCTCGGGATAGAAGTAGCGCATCGGGGTCCACAGCACCCCGAACCGGCTTGCCGAGTACTCGAGCATCGCGGCGTCGGCTTCGAAGGGCAGCGAGACGACCGCGAACATGCCGCCGCCCGGGACGTTCCAGGTCGTCCGGGGAAGCGAGCCGTCGTCCGGGGCGGGGAAGTACCTGTCCAGGCCGGCCAGGACCGCGGCGAGGTTGCGACGGTAGACCTCTGTCTCGCGCTCGGTGGCCCTGGTCATGCTGCAGTTGTTCGCCAGCAGCTTCCCGCCGATCACCGCCTGGGAGATGGTCGACGTGTTCAGCGTCAGCATGCTCTTGAGCTTGGCGAGCTGGTCCGCGAGCAGCGGGCCGTCACCGGGACCGAGGCCCGAGACCGGTTGGTCGGCAACCAGATAGCCCACGCGGGCGCCGGGGAAGGCCGTCTTGGCGAAGGAGCCCGCGTAGACGACGCGTTGGGCGGTGTCCAGTGACTTGAGCGAGGGCAGGCGCCGGCCGTCGGCGTTGAACAGGGAGTACGGGTTGTCCTCGATGACGAGGACGTCCTCCCGCTCCGCGACGTCGAGGAGCCGCCGGCGATCGGCGAGGCTCATGCTGAGTCCACTGGGGTTGGCGAAGTCCGGCACCACGTAGCAGGCGCGCGGGCGCAGTCCCCGCTGCCGGGCTCGGCCTATCTGTCTCACCAGGTCGTCGACGTCGATGCCCCCGGTCCCCTCCGCGACGGGGAGGACCGGCATGTCCATCAGGCGCGCCGCCCCGAGGAAACCCACGTAGGTCGGTGCCGGGGCCAGGATCACGTCCTTGCTGCCCGTACGCAGGGCGCGCAGCAACAGGACCATCGCCTCCTGGCAACCGGTGGTCACCACGACGGACTCGGGGACGGCGGTCACCCCTTCGTCGACGGCCAGGTGCCGCACCAGGAGGTCCGTCAGCAGCCCCTTGGTGTGTCCGTACTGGAAAAGCGCCGTCCGTACCTGGTCGGGGTCGAGGCCGCGCTCCACTTCGAGATACTTGCGGAATCGCTCCAGGTAGTCGTGAATCTGCAGCGGATCGTAGAACTCCTCGTAGGGCCGCCCGGCCGCGAAGGACACGGCCTCCGGGAATCGCCCCGCGATCTCGTTGAGGAGCGTCATGGAACTCAGCACGGGATCGGACAAGGAGCCGTGCAGATCTCCCAGGTGGAGCGTGGCACCACTGGCGCTGCCTGTGATCATGAATACACCTTTCCGTGTGGTGCGGGTCAGCTGTGCGGGATCCTCCGGGGAGCTGTTTCGACGGCGTACGCGGCGGCCAGCCGCCGTATGTCCCGCTCGACTTCCGCGGTGCTCGCTCCGGACAACGCGAACTTGCCGGCGCTGGGGAAGACGGTGATGTCGTCGTTGATCGTCTGGCCGATGTCGGGGATGTCGGACAGCACCACGGAGTCCGGGCACGTGTCGAGACCCCGGATCTGCTTGACCACGCAGGGCTCGCTCCCCGGCAGTGCGGAGTAGAGCCAGCCGGAGGCGCCGACGTCCTCGTGGTCCAGGATGCTGGTGAGGGCACCGACCTCGGACGGCAGTCCCATGCAGGCGAGGACGGACTCGCGGACCAGGTCCACGCCGTAGACCGCGCGGAGGGAGTCGCTGATGTAGGCGCCGCCGAAGCGGTTGCCGACCTCGAGGAAGACCAGCTCGTCGTCGGGGGTGAGGAACACCTCCAGATGGAAGGTGCTGGTGTGAAGCCTCAGCGATTTCAGCACGAGTGCGGTGAAATCGGTGATCCGTGCCAGCGTCGAGGCGTCGTCGAACGTGACGGCCGAAAGATGCCGCTCGCCGTTCTGGAAGTTGAGGCAGTCGCCGATGTACCGGGAGGCGCTGATGAAACGGATCTCGCCGTCCCGTACCACTCCGTCGACATGGCACACGTCGCCCTCGATGAACTCCTCGACCTCGTGATCGTCGGGGATGCCGTGGGCCCGGGCATGAGCGAGGAACTCCGTTCCGTCGCGGAAGACCAGGATGCCGAAGCTGCCGGCCTGCCGTTGCGGCTTGAGAACGATCCGGCCCGGCACAGCGTCCGCGATCTTCTCGAGGTCGGCGTACGGAGTGGCCGCGTCCACCGCCCAGAACGCGGGGACGCGTATGCCGCCGCTCCGCATGACCTCCTTCATGCGGACCTTGTCGCGGCAGAGCAGCGCCGTCTCGGTGTCGACTCCCTGTACACCGAAGTGGTCGCGCAACCGCGCCGCGGGCAGCGTGACGTGTTCGTACATGGCGACGACGGCGGTCGGCGGGCCGAGTTCCACGGCGAACTCGTCGACCAGGCGGATCATCTGGTCAAGGGCCCGGTCGTAGTCCTCGAAGTCCAGCGTGTGCGGCACGTCGAGAACGCCGATGCGGGCGAACCGCCGCCGCGCGGCGTGTGACATGCGCTCGGCGACATGCCGGTGCACCAGCAGGGACACCTGATGCTCGCCGAACTCGATCGAGTCGATGTGGTGTTCGGCGAAGCCGAGATGGACTACATGACTGCTCGTGGTGTCCACGGCAGTTGCCTCCTTCGGGGTCCAAGTGTCACGAGTGGGAGATGATCAGGTCGGTGTGCCGGCGCCCGTTCCCCGCGGGCACGGAGCCCCCGTCGTGGGTCAGGCCTCCTGCCCTGTGGTCACGTGGGGACGGCCTCTCGGGCGGGCCGCCCGGAGGCAGCGGCCGCGTCGAGGGCGGTACGGACCGTCCTCACCACCCGCTCCGCGGTGAGGCCGTAGTGGTTGACGAGGTGTTCCTGGTTGCCGACCGTGTCGACGAACTGGTCCGGCATGCCAAGTCGCAGCACCCTCGTGGGCGCTGCCTCCGCCAGTGCTTCGGCCACCGCGCCACCGAGACCGCCGCCGCGCCAGTGCTCCTCCAGCGTCACCACGAGTGAGGCCGGCCGGGCCGCGGCCACCAGTGCCTCCGTGTCGAACGGCCGCAGGGTGTGCATGTTCAGCACGGTCGCGTCGATGCCCTGTCCGGCCAGGACGTCCGCCGCGGTGAGGCAGGCGAGCACGGGGTACGGACCGCAGCTCGCGAGCACCACGTCGCCGCCCTGGCGCAGCGTCTGCGCCTTCCCGATGACCGGCGGCGGCGCCGCGGGCAGGGCAGGCGTCGCTTTGCGGCCGAGCCGGACGTAGAGCGGTCCGGGCAGGTTCGGGCTCTGCTCGACGAAGGCCTCCGTGGCGGCGGCGTCGGCCGGCACCACCACGGTCATCCCGGGCAGTACCCGCATCACGGCGAGGTCCTCCAGGGCCTGGTGGGTCGGGCCGAGGTGGCCCGCGGCGAGACCGCCGTGAGTGGCCATGATGCGGACCGGCAGCCGGTTGTAGGCGATGTCGATCTTGATGGCTTCCAGTGCCCGGGACGTGGCGAAGGCGGCCATCGTGTTGACGAACGGGACCCGCCCGCACGCCGCCATCCCGGCGGCGATGCCCATCAGGTTGTGCTCGGCGATACCGAGGTTGAGGTACTGCTCGCCGGCCGCCTCGGCGTACTCGGCGTTGAACAGACCGGTGTCGGAGTCCAGGCACATCAGCTCGGGGCGGCGCTTCAGCAGGGGGAGGAGACGGTCCCGGTACGCCTCCCTGGTCGCGCGGCTCATCCCTCGGCCTCCGGAGCTCGCAGGGCGCGGACCGCCCGCGCGTGGGTGCGCGGTGACAGGGTCACGTAGTGGCTGGCGCTGCGGCCGGCCAGGAACGGCAGCCCCTGGCCCTTGACCGTGCGGGCGATCAGCACGCTCGGCTTGCCCGGTTCCCACGGCGCGGCACCCAGGTGGTCCGCCAGCCGGTCCGGGTCGTGGCCGTCCACGTCGCGGACCGCCCAGCCGAAACTGCGCCAGCGGTCGGCCAGCGGTTCCATCGGCGCGATGCCGTCGGTGGCACCGGTCAGCTGCAGTCCGTTGCGGTCCACCACCGCGACCAGCCGGTCCAGGCGCAGCGACGCGGCCGCGATGGCCGCCTCCCACACCGAGCCCTCCTGGAGCTCGCCGTCGCCGAGCAGGACGAAGGTGCGCGCGTCACGGCCGGCGTACCGGGCGGCCAGCGCGAACCCGCACCCCAGCGCGAGTCCGTGGCCGAGCGATCCGGTCGGCATCTCCACACCGGGCACCGCGCGCACCGGATGACCCATCAGTCTGCTGCCGGGGCGCCCGTATCCGGCGAGTTCCGCGACCGGGAAGAAGCCCCGTTCGGCCAGCGTCGCGTAGAGGCCGACGGCGGCATGGCCCTTGCTGAGCAGGAAGCGGTCGCGATCCGGGTCGTCCGGCCGCAGCGGGTCCACGTTCAGCACCGAGAAGTACAGCGCGGCGAGCACGTCGGCGCAGGAGAACGCACCGCCGAGGTGGCCGCCCTCGGGCCCCGCGCACATGTCGACGACGTGGGAGCGGATACGTGCGGCAACCGTGTCCAGGACGGCCCGCTCCAGGACCGGGGTGACGGTCATGAGGCGGCCTTCGCGAGCGTGGCCACCATGTCCCTGTTCGCCCACACCTTGTCGAAGGCGTCCGCGTACAGGCCGAGCAGTTCGCCCGCCCCCGGGTGGAGGTGACGTTTCTGGATGGTCAGGGAGTCGGCGATGACCGCGCGGGTCACCGGGTAGCCCTCGCCCTTGACCGTTCCGCGTGCGCCGGTCACGGACCACGGGTAGCCCGAGCCGAAGCCGACGCGGTCCACGAACACGTTCTGATCGGGCAGCGGCATGAGCTGGTACTGCGACATCGGTACGCCCTCGGCCCGCAGCAGTCGCCGCAGAGCCGAGCGCAGCGCCTCCGGTGGCACGCCGTCCAGGCCGAACGCGGCCGGGTCGAAGCGGAACCGCAGGATGTGCCAGGCGTGGGTGGTGTCCGGGAGCGCGGTCGGCACCTGCAGGCCGGGCAGCTGCGAGAGTCGTGCGAGGAACTCGGTGACGTTCTGCTGCCGCGTGCGCTCGTACCCGTCGAACCGGGCGAGCTGCGCGTTGGTGAACGCGGCCTGGAGGGCGTTCATCTTGTAGTTCCAGCCCAGGCCGTGGGACACGTAGTCGCGCTCGCGGCCGGCCTCGATCACCTCGCCGAACTGCCTGCCGCGGCGCATCGCCTCGGCCAGTTCGGCGTCGCGGGTCACCAGCAGGCCGCCCTCGCCGCAGGTCGGTATGTTCTTGCTGACCTGGAGGCTGAAGGCGCCCGCGTCGCCGATCCCGCCGACCGGCCGCCCATGGTGGGTGGCTCCGGGAGCCTGCGCGGCGTCCTCGATCACCGCGAGGCCGTACTTGCGCGCGATCGCGGTGATCCGGTCCATGTCGGCGGGCGCGCCGTGCAGGTGCACGGGGACGATCGCCTTGGTCCGGGGCGTGATCCGGCGCTCCATGTCGTCCGGGTCGATGTTGAAGGTGACCGGGTCGATGTCGGCGAAGACCGGAACGGCCATCTGGTGCACCGGTGCGAGCCCGGTCGCGATGAAACTGAGCGCGGGCACGATCACCTCGTCCCCCGGTCCGACGCCGAGCGTGGCCAGGGCGAGGGCCAGGGCCGCGGTGCCGTTGGACACCGCGACACAGTGCTCGAAGCCGAAACGGCGGGCCCAGTTCTCCTCCAGGTCGGACACCGGATTCACCCCGTCGGTGTCGGACACCAGCCGTGCGCCGTCGAGCGCGTCGAGGACGGCCTTGCGGTCCTCCTCCTCGACCAACGGCCACTGCACACGGCGCCGGTCCCTCGGCACGGCCGCCGTGCCGCCGAACGCTGCCAGCTTGCTCATCACTCTCCACTCCACAGGGCCACGGTGGTCGATACGTGTGTGGTCACAGCCGCACCGCCGCCGCACCGACGGCGTCGACCGCACGCTCGTACGTGCCGCGCAGCGCCGTGACGTGGTGCGCGATGTCGGATGCGGCCGCGGCCGGGTCCTCGAGCCCGTGCGCACCGGTGAACCGCAGTCCGGTCCACGCGTGCGCGACGGCCTCGACCGCGCGTCCCGCTCCGGCGAGCGCCGGATCGTCCCATTCGCGGCCGCAGCGGCGCAGCAGCTCACCGTGGAGTGATGCCTGCGCCTGCATGGCCCAGCCGAACGGGTACAGCTCCCGCAGCGCGCCGGCGTCCGCGGCCCGGCACCGGTCGAGCAGTTCCGCGGCGAACTCGCCGTATCCGGCGAGACCGGTGCGGGCGGAGGTGGTCGTGGTGAAGCCGTCGACGTCGGTGCGCAGGTAGCCGCCGAGCAGTTCGGGCGTCAGGGGCGCCGGCGGGACGTCGAGGCGGACGTCGAGACACCGCCGGCCGATCCGTGAGTCGCTGAAGAACTTGTCCTGGACGTCGGTCGGGTTCGCCGAACCCCAGCTCAGCAGGAACTTCTCGATCGGGACGGCACCGCGGAACGCGGGCGGCATCGCGTCCGAGACGTAGACCACCCCGCGGGTCTCGTCCAGGCCGTAGATCACCACCAGGTGCGCGGCGTGCACGTCTCCGTACGCGGGCCGGAACGGCAGGTGGTAGTTGTCCACGGCCGCGATGACCAGCCGGTCGTCGGCCAGCGCCGCACGCACCTCCCGCCAGACGTCGTTCTCGTCGGCGGGCTGCCACCAGCGCGCGTGCAGTTCGTGGTGCGGTGCCAGGGCGGCGCCGAGGTCGGTGCCCCCGGACTCGTCGGCGGGGCACGGGTAGTAGAACTCCTCGGACCTGACGTCACCCTGCAGGTGCAGGAACCGCCAGCCCGCGCCGAGCACGGCCAGCGGGTCGGCCCCCTCCCGTATCAGGAGGGCGCCGAACGTGGACTGGAGGCAGCTGACGAGGTCGCGGTACCACCACTCGGGTTCCGCTCCGTTGATCATGTACGTCTGTGTCGTCACGTCGACGGTCATGTCAGGGCTCCGTCCGCTGGAGGGTGACCGCGAAGACATGCACCGCGACGTTGCGGGGCAGCAGGATGCCGGTGAGGCCGGCCCGCCGGGTGACCGGCACGCGCTGGGCCCACATCACGGCCGGAACGCCTCGTTGCACGTGGTGCGGGTAGTGCATGACGAGGCTCTCGAACGCCTTGACCTCGCCGAACCAGGCGGGCGCCGCCCAGAAGTCGGAGATCCGCAGCGGTTCCGTGTCGACCGAGCCGTCGGCGAAGTTCAGCTCGACGGTGTCCTCGCAGCGCCGTTCGGACGCCGCCAGGACATGGATCCAGTCGTACCGGCCCTCAGGGACCCGGATGAACTGTCCGGCGCAGCGGACATTGTCCGGTCCGTCGCAGACCGGAGGAAACTCGAAGGGAACACCGGCCACGTGGACAAGGCTCTTGCCCGCGGGCAGGTATTCGGCCGCAAACGAGTTTCGCCATACATTGAACGCCCCCGCTCTGGTCTCCGTCGCCGCGGAGATGGCTATGTTGTTGCGATGGCCGGAGATGTCGACCGTATCGCACAGCCTGCTTCGGGCGGAGGACACCGAAATATCTGTCAAGTGACCCACCTCATCGATATGCCATTTTACGTCCCAAATCTAGCCCGGTCATTCACGCTCTTCGTCCGTACCGTGATTACCTTGAATACCCGAAACGCCGTTCGGCGCACTCGCCGGGTAATCATGTCGACTATTCCGGTCGGCATGGTCACGGCCGGAGCGCGACGGCGCGCAGCTTCTCGTAGTACGGCAGGTGGTAATCGCGATAGGCGCGCAGTGTCGGGTCCGCCGCGACCGTCTCCGCTCCACTGCCCGAACTGCGTGCGAAGCCGGCGGTCCGGCTGGTCGACCGGTGCCATTTGCTGGTCGACTGCCATTCCGACCGCATTCCGGGCTGCCAGCTCAGCGCGTCGGGCAGGAAGGGGATGCCCACGGCCTCGCAGTACGCCCGGACGGTGTCGGCCGGCCGGTCGAGCAGGTCGTCGGAGTCGATGACGACCGGCGTGGTGCCGGTGGCGGCCTGCACGGCGGTGAAGATCTCGTACAGCCGGGCGAAGCCGATCTCGTCGCGGCCGAGGTCCGGGTTGAGCGCATGATGCGACGCGATCGCCTCGGCCGGGTCACGGATGATGAAGGTGTGCGTCGCGACCGAGAGGAATTCCTCGTCGGCGAGGAGCGCCGGGTACGGGAAGTCCGTGGTGTCCTTGAAGAACACCGGCCTTTCCGCCGCGATGGCACGAAGCGCCGCCAGCACATCCTGCTCGGTGTGCGCGATCCGGTCGCCGACTTCCACCTCGCCGAAGTCGACCACCCGGGAGAACGGCTCGTGCACGACGACACGGTCGTCCCGCTCCGTCATCATCCGCGCGAACGCGGTGGAACGGCAGCGCGGCGCGCTCCACAAAGCGAGTACCGCTGTCCGCCCCGATGTGTGTCCCACGATTTCCCCTCGTCTCTTGTACGCAGTCTCTTGTGCGCAGAGAGCCAATGCGACAGGTATTCAAGGCAAGAGTGGCACAGCGGCCGGCCGCACCACGTAATCAGAATTCGCAGCCACACGGCGGAAAAGTCAACGAAATGCGTCCCCGTCGATGAACTTATCGCGGACGCACAAGGTGCCGGTGTGCTCCTAGTTTTCTTTCCACGCGACGGACCGGTTGTCCCGTCCGGTCAATCAGTGGTTCTAATACGGAGGTCACGTGTCAGCGACACCAGAGCGCCTGAGTGACCGCAGGATCGCGGTGCTCGCCAGCAGGGTCGGCGCGGACGAGAAAAGGCTGTTCGACGCTTTCGACCGGCGAGGTGTCCCCTTCGACCACGTCGACACGCGTCGGCAGTGGTTCCTGGCCGGTGCGCGTGACCTGCCCTGGGGTCTCGCACTGAACCGGGAGATCGGACAGGTCCGCGCGGCGTACGCGGCCCGCTGCCTCACCGCGGCGGGAGTCGACGTGGTCAACAGCGTGGACGCGACCGAGGTGTGCGGCGACAAATGGCGGTCCACCCTGGCCCTGGAGGCGGCCGGGGTGCCGACACCGCGCACCGCGCTCGGCCTCACTCCGCAGGCCGCGCTGGCCGCCCTCGACTCCATCGGCTACCCGGCGCTGATCAAACCCCTGGTCGGCTCGTGGGGCCGGCTGGTGGTCCAACTGCCCGACCGCGCCAGTGCGGAAGGTGTGCTCGAGTACGCCGCCGCACTGCCCGGCCCGCAGTCGCACCTCGGGTACGTGCAGGAGCTCATCGAGAAGCCCGACCGGGACATCAGGGTGATCGTGGTCGGTGGCCAGGTGCTGGGCGCCGTCTACCGGACCGGTGAGTCCCTGCGCACCAATGTGGCACTCGGCGGGCAGACCCGGCCGTGCGAGGTGACACCGGAGATCGACAAGCTCTCCCTCAACGCGGCCGCCGCCGTCGGCGCCGACATCGCCGGTGTCGATCTGATCGAGGACCGCGACGGCCGGCTGCTGGTCCTGGAGGTCAATCACCGGGTCGAGTTCTCCGGCTTCCAGTCCGCGCTCGCCGACCGGGTCAACGTCGCGGACCACATCGTCGACCACCTACTGGAACGAGCGCAACGATGAACTGGGCGTTCACTTCTTCGGGCGGCGTCACCGAGACGTACGCCGCCGGACTGCTGCGCGAGATGCTGGAGATCCCCTCCTCCTCCTACCAGGAGTCCCAGCTGGCCGGCTACCTGGCCGAAGCTATGACGGACCTGGGCTTCGGGGCCCACATCGACGGCGTGGGCAATGTGATCGGCGTGATCGAGCGCGGTGCCGGACCGACCGTGATGCTCCTCGGGCACATGGACACCGTCTCGGGCCGGCTCCCGGTCCGCTCCGAGGACGGCAGGCTCTACGGCCGCGGCGCGGTGGACGCGAAGGGACCGCTCGCGGCGATGATCTGTGCCGCGGCCGGCGCGGTGGACTTCCGCGGCCGGATCGTGGTGGTCGGCGTCGTCGAGGAGGAGACCCCGCGCTCGCGTGGCGCGATGGCGATCCGCGCCACCCACGCCCGGCCGGACGCGCTGATCATCGGCGAACCGAGCGGCTGGTCGAGCGTGGTACTCGGCTACAAGGGCAAGCTGGACCTGCGCTACACCGTCAAGTGTCCTGCCACCCACCCGAGCAACCCGGTGCCGAAGGCGTCCGAACTGGCCTTCGCCTGCTGGGGCGCGCTGGTCGATCTGCTCGGGCCGGACGCGAGCCACGCCGTGTTCGACCAGCCCGGCGCGACCCTGTGCCAGTTCAACGGCGATCTGACCGCGGCGACGGCCGACCTCAGCATCCGCATCCCGCCGGGATTCGACGTCGACGAGCTGGTGAGCGGGCTGCGTGACCGGCTGACGGCGGGCAAGCTCGAAGTGCTGAACTCGGTGGCCGCCTGCCGGGTGGGCCGGGCCGACCCGGCGGTGCGCGCGCTGGTGTCCGGCATCCGGAAACTGCACGCGCGGCCACGCCTCGTGGTGAAGACGGCCACCTCCGACATGAACACCCTCGCCGAGGTCTGGGACATCCCGATGGCGACCTACGGCCCGGGCGACAGCAGCCTCGACCACGCCGACGACGAGCACATCATGCTCTCGGACTACCTGCGCGGCATCGACGTACTGACCATCGCCCTCTCGGAGTTGGCCCGCCTGCCCGTGCGCTCGGACGACCGGGTGAGCGACGCGCCGGTGCCCATGAGGAGTCTCAGGTGACCGACATGACCCAGCGCCTCGCCGCGCTGCCCGCACAGCGCCGTGCGCGGTTCCTCACCCGGCTGAGGGAGCACGCGGAGGCCGTGGCGAGGCGAGGCCCGACGCCGCGCGGCGACACGGGTCCGACGCCGCTGTCGCACGCGCAGCAGAGCTTGCGGTTCCTCGACGCCCCGGCGCCGGACAGTCCCGCCTCCGGCACGTCGCTGTGCCTGCGTCTGCGGGGCGGGCTGGACACGGACGCGCTGCGCTCGGCGCTGGCCTCGGTCGTATCCAGGCACGAGGCGCTGCGGACCGCGATCGTGGTGCGTGAGGGCGCTCCGATGCAGGTCGTCGCCACCGAGGTCCCGGTCGAACTGCCGGTGGTCGAGGCGGAGGGCGACGACCACGAGCAGCGGTTGGCCGCCGCACGGGCACTGGCCGGGCGACGGGCCCGCGAACCGTTCGACCTGAGCCGGACGCCGATGTGGCGCGCGGTGCTGATCAGGGTGGCGCCGGACGACCACCTGTTCATGTTCGAGGTACCCACCGCCGTCTGCGACGCCTGGTCGCGCGGGGTGCTGATGCGTGAACTCGCCGAGTTCTACCGGTCGTCGCGCGACGGCGACGCGCCGCGGTTGCCCGGCCTTCCCGTGCAGTACCCGGACTACGCGGTGTGGCAGCGCGACCGGCTCGACAGCGCGCAGCTGGACAGGCTCGCCGCGTACTGGCGGGACAGGCTGGCCGGCGCCGAGGTACTGGAGTTCCCGACCGACCGGCCACGGGGTGAGACACGGACCTTCGCGGGTGGCAGCGCCCGCGGCATCGTCGGGCACGAGGCCCTGGAGCGCGCGGGAGAACTGGCCCGGCAGGAGGGCGTGAGCCCGTCCGACGTCCTCGTCGCCGCGTTCTTCACGCTGCTGCATCGCTACTCGGGCCTGGACGACCTGGTGATCGGCTCGCCCGACGCGAACCGGCGGCACGACGCCGTGTCCTCGGTGATCGGCCTCTTCACCGACCTGCGGGTGCTGCGCGCGGACGTCTCCGGCGACCCGACCTTCCGCGAAGTGGTCCAGCGGGTCGGGCGCGCGTCGTCCGAGGCCCGCACGCAGGGCGGCCTGCCGTTCGACAAGCTGGTCGACGCGGTGGACCCGGTCCTCGACCCGTCGCGCTCGCCGGTCTTCCAGATCGTGTTCGGCGTGGAGAACCCGGACACCACGACCGGCCTGCCCGGCATCGCCACCTCGCACGAGGACGTCCCGTCCGGCACGTCCCGGTTCGACATGAGCTGGAATCTGGCGGAGCCGGCGGCTCCCGGCGCCGACGCGGTCCTCGGCATCGAGTTCAACACCGGCCTGTTCGACGCCGAGAGCATCGCCAGGTTCGCCCGGCACTACGACGGGCTGCTGCACACCCTGACCGCCGCCCCGGACGCCCCGCTGTCCGCCGCCGAGGTGCTGAGCCCGGCGGACGAGGAGTTCCTGGCCGAGGCCGGCCGGGGACCGGTGCGACCGATCCGCGAATCCACCGTGGTGGCGGAGTTCGAGGCACGCGTCCAGGAGTCCCCGGACAGCGTGGCGGTCGTCGTCGCCGGCGTCGAGACCAGTTACGCCGAACTCAACGCCCGGGCGAACCGGCTCGCCGCCCTGCTGCGCGAGCGCGGTGTCGAGCCGGGCACCCGGGTCGGCCTGTGTCTGCGCAGGAACCTGGACGTGCCGACCGCGATCCTCGCGGTGCTCAAGACCGGCGCGGCCTATGTGCCGCTCGACACGGCACATCCCTCCGGACGGGTCGCGGAGATCGCCGCCGACGCGGAGGTGCGGGTGGTGATCGCCCACGCCGAGGCCGACAAGACCGTGAGCGAGGTCGACGCGCCCGTGGTGACCCTGGACGACGTCCGTGGGGAACTGGCGGCGCTGCCCGGCCACAACCCCCCGCTCGCGGCGCGGCCCGGGGACGTCGCGTACGTCATCTACACCTCCGGCAGTACCGGCAAGCCGAAGGGGGTGCTGCTCGAACACCGGGGCGTGGTCAACTTCATCGACTCCACGCGGGACCTGTTCGGCCTGTCCCCGGCCGACCGGGTGCTCGGGTTCGCCTCGGTGACCTTCGACGTCTCCGTGTTCGAGACGTTCTCGGCGCTGCTGACCGGAGCCCGTCTGTGCCTGGCGACCGACGACGAACGGCTGTCCGTCGACCGGCTCCAGGCGCTGATGGAACAGGCCGGCATCACCGTCATCGACCTGCCTCCGACCGTGATGCCGCTGCTGGCGCCCGAGAGGTTCACCGACCTGCGGATCGCGTTCGTCGGCGGCGAGGCGTTCAGCGGTGAGCTGGTGAACCGGTGGAACCCGGGCAGGCGGCTGTTCAACGGCTACGGGCCGACCGAATGCACGGTGACGATGATCGTGGAGGAGTGCCCGGGCACCTGGGAGGCCTCACCGCCGATCGGTCTGCCCATGACCAACCACGTGGCGCACGTGCTCGACCGCGACCTGCGCCGGGTGCCGATCGGGGTGCCGGGTGAACTGGTCATCGGCGGCGGCGGGTTGGCGCGCGGCTACCTCAACCGGGACGAGCTGACGGCGGAGAAGTTCATCGCCGACCCGTTCGGCACCGCGCCCGGTGAACGGCTGTACCGGACCGGAGACCTGGTGAAGCGGCTGGCCGACGGGCGGCTCGTCTTCCTCGGCCGGATCGACCAGCAGGTCAAGATCCGCGGGCTGCGGATCGAACTGGGCGAGGTGGAATCGGCGTTGACCGGCTTCGACCGGATCGGGCCGGTGAGCGTACAGGCGTGGACCGACGGCAACGGGGACAAGCACCTCGTCGGCTATCTGACCGGGATCACCGAGCAGCAGGTGCCGGCGGTACGCGAGCACCTGGGCACGCTCCTGCCGTCGTACATGATTCCGTCGTACTTCGTGGTCCTCGACGAGCTTCCGCTCACCAGCAGCGGCAAGGTCGACTGGCGCAGACTGCCCGCACCGGACCTGAGCCGTACGGGCGAGGGGCCCGGCGACGAGACGCTCACCGCGACGGAACGCAGGCTGCTGCGCGATGTGCTCGCTCCCCTGCTGCGCGACGACCGGATCGGCGTGCGCGACGACTTCTTCCTGGCAGGCGGCAACAGCCTCCAGGCCGTTCAGCTGATGTCGGCGATCAACCGCAGGTTCGGGGTGGAGATCGCGCTCGGCGACTTCTTCGTCTCGCCCACCGTCGCCCACCTCGCCGCCACCATCGACGCCGTCCGCGCCGCACAGCGCGATGACGACGGCGATCCGCTCGATGCGCTGGAGAGCCTGTCCGGGCCGGAAGCCGCCCGGACGGCCGCGCCGGGTGACGACCGGGCACCGGTGGTGATGCGTGCGTCGGGTCCGGCGCAGGCGATCCTGCTGCACCCGTCGGGCGGTGAACTTTTCTGCTACATACCGCTGGCCAGGGCACTGCGCGCGGACATCGGCGTGACCGGTTTCGCCGCCGATCCACGCGACTTCCTCGTGGCCCCGCAGGACGGACTGGCGGCGGCCGCCGCCAGGATCGCGCACTCCCTGACCGAGGCAGGCCTGCCTCGGTCGTGCTGCCTGGCCGGCTGGTCCTACGGCGGTGTGCTCGCCTTCGAAGTCGCCCGGCTCATCGAGCGCAAGACCGGGGAACGACCGCCGCTGGTCCTGCTGGACGCCGCCTACGACGAGGACTCCGTCCCCCTCGACGAGACGACGGTGCGGCAGCGGTTCGTGCACGACGTCGCCAGGCTGACGGGACGCGACGGCCCCCAGGTGCGCGAGGTCCTCGACGACCCCGCCGTCGGCGTGGCCGACGTCAGGGCGACGCTTACCCGCCTCGGCGTCGAACTGGAGCTCACCGAGCAGGAGTTGACCTCCCGCTTCGAGACGTTCCGGTCCTCCGCCCTGTCCATGCAGGCGTACCGCCCGCCGGGCCCGTACGGCGGACCGGTCACCCTGCTCACCGCCTCACCTCACCTCGCCATGGAGGAGCAGTGGCGGACGGTGTGCACGGGCCCGTTCCGGGCCGAAAGCGTTCCCGGCGACCACTACACCCTTTTCACGGAACCGGCGTTGAGCCGGGTCGTCGCCGCCATCGAAGAGACGCTCGCCCCTTGAGGAGACGTACATGCGGTTCGGATTCACCGAGGATCAACAACGGTTCCGGGCGGACGTGCGCAAGGCCCTGCGCTCCGCCGAGGTGCGTGCCGCGGCGGCGGAGGCCACCGGCGCGGACGGTGTCGAGCCGGACGCGCGCCCGCTCTACCGTCTGCTCGGAAAGCTGGGCCTGCTCGCCGTGCACTGGCCCGTCGAGTTCGGCGGAGAAGGCCGTCCACTGGCCGATGCCGCGATCGTCGCCGAGGAACTGGTGCGCGCGGGAGTGCCGGACACGTTCCATGTCAACAGCATCCAGATCGTCGGCCAGTTCCTGCTGATGGCGGGCAGCGACGAGCAAAAGAGCCGGTATCTGCCCGCGCTGGCCCGCGGTGAGAGTTTCGCCTCGGTGCTCTACACCGAACCGGACGCGGCATCGGATCTCGGTGCGCTGCGGTCCGTGGCCGAACCCGACGGCGACGGCTACCGGATCACCGGCACGAAGGTGTTCAGCCTCAAGACACGGTTCGTCGACCTCGGACTGTGCGCGGCCCGTACGACACCGGGTGCCGGGAAGTACCAGGGGATCAGCCTGTTCCTGGTCGACATGGGCGCCCCCGGTGTGACGGTGTCGGTGATACCCGGCGTCGGCGACGAACACTTCCACCGGGTGGACCTCGACTCGGTCCCGGTGCCGGGCGGCGACCTCCTCGGTCCGCGCGACGAGGGGTGGCCACTGCTCAACGAGGCACTGGCCATCGAGCGCACCGGGCTCGACTACTGCCTCAAGGCGGAGCACTGGCTCGAGGCCGCGCTGGACGCGCTGGTCGACGGCGACCCGGGCTCCCCGCACGACGACCGCATCGAGCAGATCGGCCGCTGGTACGGCGCGCTGACGGCCGACCGGGTGCTCGCCTGGGAGGTCCTCACCGGCATCGCGTCGGACCAGGTCGATCAGGTCTCGACGGCCGTCGCCAAGTACCACAGCAGCGAACTCGCCCAGAGCATCGCGGCGTGGGCCGCCGACATCCCCAGCCCCGAGCAGCGCGCGAACCGCATCAGGGCTGCGCTGACCCTGGACTCCGCCTACCGGGAGGCGCCGGGGCTCACGCTGTCGGCGGGGACCTCCGAGGTGATGCTCCAGATCATGGCCGCCGCGTTCGACTCCATCGGACAGGAAGAGCACTGACATGGACCTCACCCCCGATCCGCTCGGCATCCAGTTGCGCAGGGCATTGCGTACCGGCCTTGCCGGCGTCCCCGCCCGGACGGAGCTGCACGGCGCACCGGTGACCGACGGAGCCTTCGGCCCGACCCGGACGGTGCTCGACGAACTGGGCGCGGCCGACTTCGAACGGCCCGCCTCCGTCGGCGGCCTCGACCTCGGTCTGACGGCCGGGGTGCTGGTCAGCGAGGAACTCGGCCGCGCGGCACGCGGAAACCCCTACCGGGCCGACGCGACGGCAGCCGACATGGGCGGTCCGGCGGGCGCGGCACTGGCGGGCTGGGAAGCGCTGCCGGCCGGCAGTGGGGTCACCGCGACCCCGCGAGCGGGTGGCTGGGAGCTGACCGGCACGGTCACGGTCGACGACGCGAGCGCCGGGACGCTTCTGGTGGCGACCAGGACGGACAGCGGGCCGGTACTCGTCGCGGTGGATCGCGGGGCGTCCGGCTGCACCACGGAGGGCGGGTGCTGGCCGCCGGTCGCCCGGTTCGCGGCCACGCCGGTCACCACGGCGGACGCCGTCGGGACCCTGGACGACTCGCCCACCGGTCCGCTCACGCGGGCGCGCCTGCGGCAGGCCGCCTACCTGCTGGGCATCGCCGAGGGCGCGCACCGGGCCGCGGTGGAATACACCGGTTTCCGGCGGCAGTTCGGCACCAGGCTGCGTGATCTGCCCGCGGTCTCCTTTCCGTTGGCGCGAGCCCTGGTGGGGCTGCGCGCGGCCAGGGCGGCGGTGTACCGGGGGGCCTGGCTGGTCGACTCCGAGCCGGACTCCGTCGGCACCGCGCCGGTCATGGCGCTGGCGCTGGCCGCCGAGACCGCGCGCGACGTGGTGCGGCTGAGCATGCAGAGCTGCGGGGTGCGCGCGATGACCGCGGAACTGGGCCTGCACCGGTACTTCCGGCTGGCCGCGGCCGAGTCCGCCCGGTACGGCGATCCCGCCGCGCTGTGGCGGACGGTCGGCGCCGACCGCATCCGAACGGCTCGGCGCGCCGCGGTCGGCACGGAGCTTCCCGTCGCGACGGCAGCCCGGCCGTAGGGGGTCAACTGGCACGCAGGCCCCCCGTCGACAGCACCCTCTCGTCGCCGAGGGGCCGGCCGACCGAGTGGGTGAGTCCGGTCCGGTAGGCCAGTGACACGAGCTCGGCGCGGTCGCGGACGCCGAGCTTGGTACGCACTCGGTAGAGATGGGTACGGACCGTGGCCTCACCGATGATCAGTTCGCGGGCCACCTCCTCGGTGGACATGCCCAGCGCCACCATCCTGGTCACTTCCCGTTCCCGCGGGGTCAGCTCGGTCATCTCCGGGCACGTCGCGGCCTCCTGGGGCTCCGGCTGCGCACGGAACCAGGTGACCAGGCGCTCCGCGATGTTGGGCGCGAGCATGGTCTGCCCGGCGGCTGCCGCCTGGATCGCGGTGATCAGCTCCTGCGGACTCGCGTCCTTGCCGAGCAGGCAGCTCGCGCCGGCATGCAGCACGTCGCTCACCGTCTTGTCGGCATCGGACGCCGTGAACACGACGACGCTGGGCGACTCGTCCTCCTTGTCGAGTCTGCGGATCAACTCAAGACCGGAAATGGTCTGGAGATTCAGATCCGTGACCACGACATCGGGCCGCATGGTGCGCACCAGAACGATGGCTTCCATGCCGTTGTGGGTCGTGCCGATCACATCGATGTCCGGCACCGCGTCGAGGAGGGTCTTGAGACCGTCCGCGATCACGGGCAGCTGATCACAGATGAGCACCCGAATGGCCATTATGTTCCCCCTCGATGCGGATTGCGTAGAAGCCTCGTTGTCACGAACGGGTTCACGGCGCCCCGACGGCGCGAGGCTCGCCCCGGAACAATGACTCTTCCGGGTGGGGGGGGGGGTGGGCCCAAACCTGTGGTTGCGCCCCACCGGCTCAGCCGTTGCCGTTGTTGTCCGTCGTCCCGAAAACGATCGCTTCCGTCGAGGAGGCGGCGGCGACGGCGCGCTGCTGGACCGTCCCCTGCGCGCCGGCGTCGGAGGAGGTCGTGAATCCCCCCAGAAGCGCACCGAGAGCGATGACGGAGGCGGCGGCGATAGGGGTGAAGCGCATGGTGAACTCCTTTGGAGAGAACGTCCGTTTCGACTCCACTGATGTTCGCGATCTGCCTTCCCGGCCCGTTCCCCTCCGGACACCCGCCGGATCCCCCTGCCGTGGGCCGCACGACCTGCGGGGGACTCAGCGTGCGCTCTCCGGCACCTTCATGAGGGAGAAGAGGTCGTCCGCCGCCGAGCGGTGCTGCCGGGCCAGCTGCGCGTCTCCCTGGGCCTCGGCGGTATGGCTGAGGCCCCACAGCGCGCAGGCCTCGTCGTAGCGCAACTCCATACGGCAGGCGATCTCGTGGGCCAGCAGCTGCTGAGCCTGCGCCGTGTCCAGATCTCCCTGCGCGTACCGCACCCGCCCCACCGAGAGGTGCACGGTGGCACGGTGGATGTCGTCGGTGCTGCTGGTGGCCTTGGCGAGGGCGTGGTCGGCACTGTCCGCCGCCTCCTCCAGCTCCCCCATACGCGCCAGCACGTCGGCCCTGCGGGCGAGGACGAGCGGCAGCACCGAGGGCATGCTCATGCGCTGGCACCGTTCCAGGGCCGCGTCGGCCCAGGCGAGCGCCTCCTCGAAGCGGCCGAGGCGTTCGATCGCCTGGGAGAGATTGCTCAGCGCGTCCACGGAGAGCTGTATCTCCTTGATCGAGTCGAAGATGGTCACCGCCCTCTCCGCCGACTGCGCCGCCTCGTCGAACATCCCGAGCCGCACCTGGACCAGGCTGAGCGTGCTCAGCGACGAGCCGTCGAGCCGCGTGAAGCCGAGCTCCTGCGCACGCGCGTTGGCCTCCTGGCACAGCTGCAGGGCGCGTTCCAGCTGCCCCATGCTGTTGCAGGCCTGTCCCAGCCGGGCCCGGCACTCCGCCTCGCTGTGCACATCGTCCATCTGCCGGGACAGGTCCACGGCCTCCTCCAGCCGGGCGACGGCCTCGCTCAGCTGCCCCAGCCGCCACTTGCCCATGGCCAGATTCATCAGGTTCAGCCGGGTCAGCGACCGGTCCCCGAGCTGTCGCGACGCGCTGACGCCCTTCTCCAGCGCCGCGTTCGCGCTGGCATCGTAGGCGCGGATGCTGGAGTGGAAGCCCAACTCACGCGGCAGCCGCGCCGCGTGCCACAGCAGTCCCTCCTGGTACGCGGCGTCCACCGCCGCCAGCAGACTCTCGCGGTGTTGGTCGAGCCACTGGAGCGCCTTGTCCTTGTGGTCGAACTCGCCGCGTGCCTGGCCTCTTTCGTCGCCGTCCCCGAAGTGGCGCCGTCCGGGAAACAGCGTGTCGCACGCGCGTTCCGCCGCGATCAGGTAGTGGTCCAGCAGCCGCCGCACCGCCTGCCCGTCCTCCGGCGCCTTCTGGCTCTGCGCGACTCGCTGCACGAAGCTGCGCACCAGGTCGTGCAGCGCGTACACCCCCGGCTCCCTGGCCTCCAACAGCCGTACGTCCACCAGTTCTTCCAGCACGTCCTCGGCCGCCAGCACGTCGGTGTCCAGCAGCGCGGCGGCTTCTTCGGCATCCAGATAGCGTCCGGGGTGATGCCCCAGAAGCCGGAAGGCCGTTCGCTGCTCCCGGGGCATGGACTGGTACGACAGCAGCAGCGCGCCCGCCACTCCCCGGCCCTCGCTGGTGAGTTCGTCCAGGCGCCGGTCGTGGTCCCGCAGCCGTTCGACGAGTCGCTGGACAGTCCACTGCGGACGGTTCGCGAGCCGGGCGGCGGCGATCCGGACCGCCAGCGGCAGACCTCCGCACAGCCGCAGCAGCTCACGGGCCGCGACCGGCTCTCTTTCGACGCGTTCGGCACCGAGGGTGTTACGCAGGATCTGGTGGCTCTCCGGCTCCGGAAGGGCGCCCAGGGAGAGCCACTCGGCTCCGTCGAGTCCGGTCAGCCGCGGCCGGCTGGTGATCAGGACCAGGCTGTCGGACGAGGCGGGGATCAGCTCCCGCACCTGCTCCGAGGCGGCGGCGTTGTCCAGGACCAGGAGCATGCGACGCCCCCGCATGTAGGACTGCCACCGCGCGGCACGGCCCGCAGGCACCGTGGGCAGTTCCTCGCTGGGGATGCCGGCGGCGGCGAGCAGGTCTCCCTGTGCCTGGAACGCGCTGAGCGGCGTCTGCCCCGGTGTGAAGCCGTGCAGGTCGATGAAGAGACTGCCGTCCGGATACTGCTCGGCCAGTTGATGGGCGGCGCGGATGGCCAGTGCCGTCTTGCCGCCGCCGCCCATGCCGTCGAGGGCCAGGACCGTGGGTGCCCCCTCCAGGGCACGCCTGGCCGCGTCGCAGACCCACTCCAGCTCGGAGCTGCGGCCCGAGAAGTCGGGCACGTCGAACGGCAGCGCGTGCGGAGCCTCCGTCGCCTGGTGCTGGACACGGGACACGGCGCGTTCCGGGCGGGTGAGCGACGGGTCCTGGCGCAGGATGCGTTCGTGCAGACCGGTCAGCTCCGTGCCGGGGTCGATACCCAGTTCGTCCGCGAGGTGTCCTCGGGTACGGGCGAACTCGTCGAGCGCGGCGGCCTGCTGGCCGGAATGGTAGAGAGCGAGCATCAGCCGGCTGCGCAGCGTCTCGCGCAGCGGATGCTCGTCGACGAGGACCCGCAGCTCACCCGTGACCTCGGCGGCCTCGCCCGCGTCGATGCACAGGTCGTAGAGCTGCTCGGCGGCGGTCAGCCGCTGCTCCTCCAGAGCCGTCGAGGCGGCGTCGACCACGCGGCCGCCGGAACCGGCCAGCACCGGCCCGCGCCACAGCGCCAGCGCCTCACGCAATTGTCCGGCGGCCTGCTCGGCCTCCCCCGTCTCCAGTGATGCTCTAGCGAGCCTCAAGAGTTTCTGGAAGCGCAGGAGATCGAGTTGCCCGGTGTCGACGACCGCGCGGTATCCGGGCCCGTCGGTGACGATGATGTCGGGGCCGTGCGGAATGCGGCTGCGCAGTTTGGCGACCGTCTTTCGTACCTGATGCTCGGCGCTGTCCGGCGGTTCGTCGTTCCATGCGGCCGTCACCAGACGGGAGACGGGCACGACACGGCCCGCTTCCAAGAGCAGCATCACGAGAACGCGCTGCTGGAGAGCCCCGTTGACCGATACGAGTTCGCTGCCGCTACGGACTTCCAGAGATCCCAGAACGGCGAATTCCGCTCTGGGACCTGTATCGCCTTCTATTTGACTCGATGTCGCGGCCCGCACCTTATCCTCCCCCGTCAGCGATGAGATGGGACACACGCCACAGAGGGTAGATCATCTCGCGGAGCACACGCACCAGGCATGTCGGATCCCGCGTCTCGTCCCCCCGTGCCTTCGCCTCGTGCAGAAGGAAAACATAACTACCCGGCGCGCGTCACCGGGCAGTTGGCCGGATATCGGCGACGAGATCCTGTCGTGCCTTGGCGACCCGCTCACGGGTGACCTCCGGTGTGCTCCCCTCCACGACCACGTAGGCGCGCCGGGCGCGCGGATCACCGACCGGCGCGATACGGTCACCGACCGTATACGGGAAGCGGGCCCCGCGGACCCACGGGGTCACGGCGATGTCCTCCGTGCCGGTGTACGTCTCCAGCCGCCCTTCGGGCAGCAGGAAGAAACCGAGCTCCGCGTACTGGGAAGCCTTCGGCACGACCGGGCGTTCGCCCCGGAAACCGGCGAAGACCGCCGCCTCCAGGTCGAACCCGCGTGCGATCTCGACGAGCAGGGGGATACGGTCGGCGCCCAGGTGCGGGCGGCAGGACACGACCCGCGGCCCGTAGGGCAGCAGCGCCACCTGCGTGTGGGCCGGGCCGAAGCGGTATCCGCCGGCCGTCAGCCGCTCCTCGACCGCCGCCGCGATGATCTTCTGTTCGTCGTCGGTCAACGGCGCCGGATGGAGGTAGCCGGTGACGAGGAAGTGCGGTGGCCCCGTGGTGCGTTGAGCCGTCATCCCCACGACGTGATGGGTCCCGTTCACGGTCAGCGTCTCGACGCTCACCCTGGGAGCCTCCACCGGGGCCGAGCCTTCCCCGTCGCCGGACCGGAGCCGTTCGTACACCGCCGGCGGGTTCGGAGACAGGCCCAACTGCCATGCCTCCCGGGCCACCGGCAGGACGGAACTGCCATGTCCGCAGTGCAGCACGGCGCCGATGTCATGGCGCCGCGCGGTCCGCGCGATGGTCTCGCGCAGTGCGGTCTCGTCGGTGAAATCGGTGAACAGCAGTTCCTCGGAGACCTCTTCGACGCGGGGCGCGAAGTCGGCCTCCAACTGCGACGGATCCCATACCGACCAGATACGGAACCCCTGCTCGGCTCCCTTTCGCACGAGTTGATGACTCGGCATCACGAGGAGCAGCCTGAACTGCGAGCTTCTGGAAGAGAATGCACACATACATGCCACTGTGTAGTGCGGTCTTCCCTCCCCGATCCCCTTCCCTTCCCCTCACCGGGCGGCCTCGGCCGACGGCGGCTCAGCGCTCGTGCCGACTCGCGCTCCGCTGACCTCCGTTGCCCGGACGGCAGCGCGCACCCCGCCGTGACCGAGCGGCCTCGCGTCGGCCGCTGCCACTGCCGCGGCCGCCGGACTCCGGACTCCAGACTCCGGACTCCGGACTCCGGACTCCGCTGCCGGATTCGGAGACGGGTAAGCGAGATACGCAGCCGCAGCGGAGGAAAGTCAACGCGATGCGTACGGGCGGTTGAACCTGCCGCGGACGCGCAGAGTGACGGTGTGTCCGTAGCGTCCGACGTACTCGCCGGCACGGCGCAAGTCGCCCCGATAGCACCGGTGATGACACGCCGATCGATATACAGAACCTGGTGGTGAGATGTCCGAAAACCAGTGGAGCAGTGTCGCCGTTTATCACTACCATGCTGCCGGGCCAAGTCGTCTAGTCAAGGACAAACCGTTGTACACCCTGTGAAGCCTCCCGAGCGCTAATTCGTCGCGCGTCGCGCATATGCGTCGCGCTGCTTTTTGCTGCGAGCTTCTCACTGAAACAGGTGTACTTCTGTGCTCGAAAACTGGGTAGTCGAACCCGTCTGTCTGCCGCTCATTCGCCGCCGTTGCCACGTGTGCGCGTCCGACAGTTTCCGGACCAGCGGCAAATTCCGCGTCAACGCGAACCACAAACTTATCGACGTCTGGCTCCTCGCGCTCTGCACCGCTTGCGGGGAGACCACAAAGCTCACGGTCATGGAGCGGATGAACGTGCGCTCCGTACGACCCGAGTTGCTGGACCGACTGCATGACAACGACCCCCGCCTGGCGGCCGAACTGCTCCAGGATCCGGTCGTGCGGCGCCGCAATCGCATCGCCCTCGACTGGGACGACGCCTGGCGACTCGACACCGGCGGATCGGATCACCTGGACCGCGAGGTGATCGACGTCTCGGTCCGCTTCGCGGCGCGGATCCCCGTCCGGCCGGTACGGCTGATCGCTGAAGGCTGCGGTCTTTCACGGGCCGAGGTCGAGAAACTGATCACGGACGGGAAACTCGTTTCCGCGGTCCGGCTGAGCGGCAAACTCTCCGGCGACTTCACCTTCACACTGAAGCGCTGAACCCCCACCCGACCAGGGCCTGTCCGGCGAAATCCACCGGACAGGCCCTGGAGGACTGATGAATTCACGTCCGCGAACACGTCCATTCACCGGGACGCCTCACGCGTGAGGTGCTGCCGAAGTGACACAGGTTCCGACGCGACGGGAGGGTTGCCCTGGGAAAAGGGTCAGAAGTGGGTGGCGATCCCGAATGCCTGCCGGAGTCGGGCCATGTCCTGACGGTCGTGATCGGTCGGTTCGTAGCCCCGGTGGAAGTAGACCTGCTGCTCGGGCGACAGGCACGGGACGGTGGACCCCAGGATCGTGCCGGTGACGAAGCACGACGCGGGATAGACGAACGGCTGCTCAGGGTCGGGAGACGCCTGCACCGCGGATCCGTCCGCGGCAAAGACCAGAGGGTGCAGATCGATCTCTCGCCCCTGAGGGTCGGTGACGACGAACCGCACGGGACGCCAGTCGAGGGTCTCGACGAATCCCGCATCCGCGAGAGCGGCCACGACAGCCGGTTCCTGGCCCGTGCGATGCATCAGGTCCAGGTCACGATGCTGACGGGTTTGCCGGCCGACCAGGGCATCGATACCCCAGCCGCCACCGATCCAGATGTCGACGCCGACATTCCGCAGCACGGCAAGGATGGACAGCACGTCGTCGCCCGTCATCACCCGCGCAGGCTAGCGTTGATCATCTGGGCGGGCGAGTGGATTTGCCCGGTCCCGGCGCCCTCAGCGGGAACTCCCCGGCAGAAGCGGGATGCGCCCGACAGGGGAAAGGGCCCTCACCGGGCCAAAAGGCCCCGCACTCCCCCTTCCCCCGCCCTACGGGATCACCAGGTGTGAGCCACGTCCACTACGAGATGGTTGGCCGTCTGGAACACCCGGAACGGCAGCCGGGCGCGGACGCCCAGTCCGGCCTGGGTGTAACCCTCGGAGCCACCCGTGAACTTGAACTCACGGAAGGTCCGGTACCCGGTGACGTCGACGGCCGGAAGCGGCGGGTAGGGCTGCCCGGTCGCCGGGTCGTAGCGCGGGGAGAACAGCGAGATCTCCAGAATGGCTCCGCCCGCGATCGGGATCACGACGTCGGACGGGTCCTGGTGCAGTACGTCGACGTAGCGGACGGTGTAGCCGACGGCGTCGGCCGCCGTGCCCTGGGCGTCGAAGACCAGCCGGTCGAAGCACTCGTGCTGCCCGGTCCTCACGTCGGCCAGCCGCCTGGAGGCAACAGGGTCACCGGTCTTGTCCAGACTCCCCCACGTCACGGCACAGTCCACGGCCGTCGGCACGGCCACCGCCGGAACCGTCCCGGCCAACAGCCCGCCGCCCGCCAGCATCATCGCGGCCAGTGCAGTACCTATCCGTCGCATGACTACCCCCGGTAGCTCGCGCAGGTGTGTGTCTGTTCAGACCGCCGCCCTTCAGGAAGGTTGTGCGTCGTGGAGCAGTCCATTGCGGCACAGGGGCCCTTCCAGCACCAACTGCCCCGTCAGACCACTGCGTTTCCGCGGGCACCGCCGCCTGGTGCTGTGCTTCCTGCCGTCCCATCTCGGCCTGAGCATCGCGTGAGGTGCGCTCGACATCGACCGGCACCGGCAAGGAGCAGTTCGACCTCGGCTGGAGCCTCCTCGGTTCCGTCGATGCCGGGGACGCTCACGCCCAGACCAGTCTCGGCACCAGCGGTGACGTCCGTGTCCGGGAGTTGGCGCCGCGCTGTGACGACATCGCCCGGGGCAACATCAAGACCGGGTGCGTCCTCCCGTTCTTCAAGCCCACCTGGACGACCTCGGCCCCGGCAACAACGCCGACCCGAACGGAGGCGACTGGACCAATACCAAGAGCCGCGGCAAGGTCTGCCCCAGCAGCTGGACGCCGAACAGCGCAACGCCGAGCGGATCGTGCGACGAGTATGCGCCCGCGAGTACGTACGAGAGCGGTGGCATGCCGGGCGGCCTGAACCAGGTCAGTTCCGGCAACGAGTGCGCCCAGCTCTACACCAAGCCGATGACCGGCGGAACGTGGGGCCTGCTCGCCGAGAACCGCGACGGTTACACCGGTCCGAAGTGGAACGAGAAGTGCGGTCGCGCCTCCGTGCCGCAGGACCAGAACGAGGGCGCGTTCCGTGACCTCGGTATCCAGTTCGTCCCGCAGATGCGGCTGCTCGACAAGGACGAGTTCTTCATCAGCGATCCCGGCTTCGAGCAGTGCAAGAACGCCGACACGGTCTGTGCGTGGAAGAAGGTCGGCTGAACCGACCGCTGACTGACCGATCCTGCGGCCGGAGCACCCCCGTGGTGTTCCGGCCGCAGGGCTATGCGAAGCGCACCCAGTCCGGATCCACCGGATACACGGGGCCGTCCCAGACCAGGGCCTGATCGGCGAGACCGGGCACGGTGGTGTCCTGGCGTCCGTCCGCGTACTCAACGCCGCGGTTCTCGTGCAGGGCGACGGCGACTTCGATGAGGTAGTCGGTGAACGACGACCACACGCCCAGTTCGGGGATGCCGGCCTCTTCGAAGGTTCCGATTCGCCCGTAGCCCGGCCCTGGCGTGCAGTCGGCGAACAGCCCGTACAGGCCACTGCGGTCGGTCGCGGCGAAGGCCAGGTACCGCATCGCGGGGTCTGCGGGTCGGCCGATGGTGTGGGGGCCTTCGTCCCAGGTCGGCAGATGCTGCACCGGGGGGATCGCGTGCTTCACGGGCAGTAGCCAGGCCGTCCCCCGTCCTTGCGGAGGGAGCCCGGTCTCAGGTTCGGGTGTCCAGCCGAAGTCCGCTGGATGACCGGTGCCGTTGCGGATGCGGTAGAAGGCCTTGAGCCCCGGCGGGATGGTGAGGTCGAGTTCCTGCTCGACCTCATGGATGTCGGCCTCCGGGGCGGGCGGGGGAAGCATCCGACAGGAGCGTGGAGCGTACTGCGTCAGCCACGTCTCGATCCTCGCCCAGGCACCCGCCACGGCCCGCTCGTGCTGCTGGTCGTCGGTCATGCCCACGCCCCTAAGGGTCCCCCGCGCACGCAACTGTGGCCTGCGCCACGGACGACTCGGATGCCGCGGATGCACCTGGAGCGGGACGGAGGCAGCGAGACTGGCCTATTGGTTCGCGCTTGCCGATGCCATCGGACGACGGAACAGACCCTGTTCACAAGCCCGCGGCCGGCCACCCGTCTTCCGGGTTGCTCGACCATAAGGCGAGGCAGACGAGTCGGGCTGTACGCCGGGGAGAATCACCGCAGTGCTATGACCTGCACAAACATGCCAGGTGACCACTCCCGCGGCTACTCTGACGGCTACGTACGCGCGGGTGCGCCCCCTCATTGGAAGTCGCGCACCCTGTCGCGAGAACGGGGCAGCACGCGGCACGGTTCACAGGTCAATGCGGCTGCGTGTACACCCAGTGCCCGGCCTTGGCGCCCAACACGTCGAGCGCTCCACGAACGAAGCCCGGCTGCCATGACACCTCGACGACCGCGTCCCATACGCGGTCGAGCAGAGGCTCGTACGCCGACGGGTCGCGCCGGTCGGCGGCCAGCAGTGTCGCTCCGTCCGCGACTTCTCCGCTCTCGCCACGCGCGAGGCAGGTCACCTAATGGCCGCGTTCGATCGCCTGCCGCGACAGCTCCCGAGCCACCCATGCCGTTCCGCCCAGAACCAGGATCTCCATACCGACACACAAGCACCGGGATCACCGCCCGGCCAGGCGGATTCGCTGACAGTAGATGGTCAGCCGTCAGATCGACCTCACCCACGGGCGATAACGTCGACCCGCCGAGGGGTCCAAACACCCGATCACGAAGTCGCACTGGAGTACCAGGCGGCTGTTCCACTCCACGGGCCACTGCCCAGGTACAGCGCTCTCGAGAGAAAGAATCGATCACCAATACCGTTGCAGCACGCCCAAACGCTGCAATTCCTGGATGTGTTCCGCAGTGCGGGCGGGGACTGCACCCCCTGTGATGAGTACTCCAGCCTCGATGTTTCGGTCCACTCCAGACTGTGTGAAGTTGGCACTGGTAGTGAACAAGACTCGTCGGTCGGCCAGCGCCAATTTGGCATGGGTCTTGGCTCCCGGCTCGGTCCTGTTACTGGGAGGCCAGTGCCAAACCCTGATTCCTGGCACGTCGAGGAACGCGGATGCAGGTTCCGCCCCAGAGAGCGCACTACCCGCGCCTTGCAGAGTTTCGACGACAACGTCAATGCACACACCCCTGTGTGCCGCGGCCTCCAAGGCATGCGTAAGAGGCGCGTAGCGTGTCGCCGAGTAGGTCATCAGAAGCAGTTCTTGCTGCGCCGCCTCGACGAGTTGAAGCAAAACGCGGCTCGTCGTTCTGACTGGGACTCGGTGCGTTGAAGGCCCGCTCCAGACGAGCGAGGTCTCCTGTTCTTTGGCCCGCAGAGCATGGCCAGCAGCAAGGCCGCGGAGATACGCAGCCGCCTCTGACGGAGCCAGCCCATCCGCTCCCATTGCCTTCAGAAGCGCCGTCGCTGCTTCCGTAAATCCAGGGATGGCACGGGCAGAGATGACCGAGGCCTTCTGGCGTTGTTTCCCTATCTCTTCGGCAAGAGCACGAACGCCTTCCGCTCCTACCGTCGTCAAGGCATCAGCCGCAGCTCGGTCGAATGCCCTGCCAGTCACTTGACTCCCTGCAACAGCACGAGGTCCGGGTCGTCGATGGGCACAATGAAACGCCGGTCCAGGAATCGGTTGCCACGCTCGCACGTGGTCTCCGACACGAAGAGACACACGTGACAAGCCGCGCCGTGCAGGAAGTCCTCGTGCGGAGGACGCGGAAGTCGCTCGGCGCAGAGCGGATCTGAGGAGCAGCGCTCCGCGTCGGTCAAGGCTCGTCGCACAATGCGAGTGATCGTCTTTGGTTCGGCGAGCGATACCAACCCGCCCAGAGTGCCTTCCGCATCGGGTACAGCTGTGTAGATCAGGATGCCCGTGCGAGGATCTTCGTCTCGGCCGGCGTAGATCCGTTCCGACAAGCTCGCCGAAGAGTATCCGCACTCCAACGCGATGGCCCGGATGAGCAGATGAGAGAGAGTGTGCAGGGCGATGTACCGCGCTCCGGGCCAGCCGCGCAGTGGATTGTCACTGCCTTGGACACGCCCCGAGTAGCGGTTACGACGGAATTCGACGTACGCGTCGCGGTGTGCCGCCACGGCAGCGGAGCCGGCTACTCGTTGTTCCCATGCAGCCACCAGAGGCTCTGGCATGCGTAGGAAGATGCCCTCTCCTCGTACTTCGCTTGCCGGAACCCAGGCGGGTGTGCTGCTGCGGGACAGGGGAGCACGGGTGACCAAATCCGGGTCTTCGGGGTCGGGTGCGTCGAGCCGGGTGAAGCCGACGAGGGCACGCACCTCCCGGAGGCGTTCCGCTTGGACGATGTGCGAGAACATGTCGGCCAGGGCAGCGGGGACAGTGACATCGCGGAGCGCGAAGTCTTCGGTGGGCTCCGGGATATGAGCGCTGGTGAAGATCTCCCACTCCGGGGTGAGGAGATCGGGATAGGCCGTCGGTTGCGCACTCGGTGCCGATTCCGTGGCAGCACGCTGCTTCTGGATGGCTTCGAAAACGCTGGCCTGGTCCCATTGGTGAAGTGGCTTGAACTGCGGGAGATCCCAGATCAGTTCCAGCATGGCGGGTGCGACGACTTTTTGAAGCGTGTCCCAAAGCTGCTCGATCTTGCCCTGCAAGGCGCTGCCGCTGGTGGGCGGGACAGCCAAGACACTCAGAGTCTGCGCAAACCACTGGTTGGACGCACCGATCACCAACGGCTTGGGAAGCTGCTCGCAGCCTCCTGCCGCAAAAGTCGCCAAGTGGGGGTGACGGCCGCGGCAGCTGGGCAAGCTCGACTCCCCTCGGGGGCCCATCGCGTCGCGGATGTTCCGCTCTTTGCCACAGTTCACGCACTTGATTCTCACGTTGGCAGCCTGGTTGCCTCCGTGGTCCAGCATCTGTAGTCGGGGGTGGCTGACCGCCGTGCACTCGCCGCCGCGATGCACGAAGGTCGTATACGGGAAGTCGTCCAAGTGCCCGGACGGGCAGACAAGTACAAAGCGCGCCGCCACGGCCAGCGGACGCTTGCCCTTGCGTTTCGTCGTGCAGTTCTCGTGAAAGAAGCGGGCCTTGTCCGGGCGGCGCGGTTGGGCGTTCTCGAACTTGAAGACCTTCGAGTCCAGCGCGCCCAGTTCATTACACGCGGTACAGCGAAGCCATTGCGGGAACGGTAGGACGGGCACACCGACTTTCGCGGCAAGTCCGTTGGGGTCGGTGTCCGCGCCATCCAGCCAGGGGGCCGGACGCAGTTGAGTGACCTGGGGTCCGAACGGCTCGGCAAGCAGGCTGTTGACAGCTCGCAGCAGTCGCGGTTCCTTCAGATCGTCCAATTCCACGGAGTCGTACTGCCAGTCGTCGATGCCGCGCACGAGGACGGCGAAGTTCGGCAGGTCGACCAGCGCTCCAACACCACCGGTAAACATCAGGTGGCTGGGGCGCACGGAGCCGACGCGGCGGCGGTACTGGGCCTTGTCCGTCATGCGTGCACCTTCTTTCCGCTCTGTCCGTCGGCTACGGCCTTGTTGTCCAGTACGGCTCCGGTCTCGTCGCCTTCGGGCGAGTCCTCGTCGCCGGGACCATCCTGTCCGCCGCCTCCTGGATAGCTCCACGCGGGAGCTCCTCCGACCACGTCGAACAAGCCGCTGCCGGGCAGCAGCAGATTGATCTCGTTCTCCGTCTCTCGCATCGACTGGGCAACGGTGAGTTCATCCCAGCGCGCGCCGGTGGCCCTGTTCAGCAGGCCGGCGAGCTGCTGGCCCTTCCACCTGCCCTCCTCATAGCCCAGTCGCGCGCTGCCCTGCTTCTTCTGCGTCCAGGCGTCCTTGAGGGTCTCGATACGCTCTGCGAGATAGCCGCGGGCCCGTTCACCGCCTACGGCCTCCGCACGCCGAAGGAAGCGCTCGGTGATCTGCTGCGCGGGCGGGCCGTCGAGATCGACGCCGAACGCATCGGCATTGCGGGAGTTGTGATCGGTCGCATTGCGCACCGCGGCGATCCATGCCGCTGCCGTCGTACGGTCCAAGGACCGGCGTGCGAACGGTGTGACGGAGAGGGCTTCGACCTCACGGTAGAAGGTGGCGTGGTAGTGGCCGAAGTTCTCGAAGTGGGCCAGGTCCCGGGGCCGCGTCCAGTTGTAGAGCGTGACGACCAGACCCGGGCGCTTCGCGTCGCGGCCGACGCGGGACGACGCCTGGATGTACTCGGCAGTGTTCTTCGGTTGCCCGACCACGATCATCAGACCGAATCGGGACACGTCCACGCCGACTTGCAGCATGGAGGTCGCGATGACCGTGTCGACGGCGCCTGTGCCTTCGGTGCGAAGGTTCAGCTTCGACAGGTCGAGCCGCTGTTTGTGCTGTGTAGCCGCCTTCAGTTCGTCGGTCAGGGCGGTCTTACGGACGGTCGTGTCCGCCTCCTCGTCGAATCCGATCTCCAGTCGGGCGAGCACCTCCGTGATGTCTCCGGAGGAGATGCGCGAGGTCAGCTCCTGCACGGACAGCATGTCCGTCCTGCGCAGCAGCCGGTTGGAAAGGCCCTTGCGATTGCCGTGGACACGGACGCGAGTGGCGATGTCGTCGTCCAGGAATCGGCGCATCCCCGCGAGCTCACGCGTGGCGTTGAAATAGCCCACGAGCGTCATGTACGGGTCGGCGGGCTTGCCGTGCTTGTCGAAGAGTGTCTGGCCGGCGAGCAGCAGGATCTCGGCCACCCGGATCTCTGCCTGCTTCATCCTCACGCCATGTGCGCAGATGCCCAGGTAGCGTCGGCCGGGCGCCTGTTGCGAAAGCTCGACCTGCTGGGAGAAGAAGGTGTCCTCAACGTCGATCGCCTGAGGCGGGAAGATCGCCGCCTTCCTGGCGAAGACGCCGAGAATCTGATCGGCTGCTCTCTTCGTCGTGGCCGTGGACGCCACGATCTTGGGTCCCACCAACTTCTTGGTGCTCGTTCCGTCGGGAGCCGGCCAGCTACACAACTCGTCGACGGCTGCTTCGAAGAGGCCCACTGTCGTACCCAACGCGCCTGAAATCAGGTGGAGTTCGTCCTGGATGATCAGGTCAGGTGGTCGCAGGCGAGTCACTTCCTGGCTCTGGACCGCTTCGTACTTGCCTTTGGCGTTGTGCTTCTCTCCGCACTTGGTCCGCACGTCCAGGTCGGCCTGCCGGTAACCGTGGCGCGGGCAGAGCTGGGACACACGCCCGAAGAGCATTCCCGCATAACCGCGCCACGGCAGCTGAGCAAGCTTGTCGACTGTGGCGATCAGCAGGCTGGGGGCCAAGCGGTAGATCTCCTCGTCCACGGTGAGGATTGGCAGTCCTTCACGTGGGGAGCGGCGCTGCGAGAACGGGCAGGCGTTCTTGCCCTCGCCATTGGCGCAGTAGAGAAGTACCCGGCGCAGATCATCGTCGGGATGGAGATCGCGCTGAGCGCTGAGCGCCGTACCGCACCAGGGACAGGCCAGGGTCTGCAGCACCTTGGCACCTCGGCTGTCACCTGCTTCTTTCGCTTCGGCGATCTGTTGTGCCGCTTCTTCGTAACGGTTCGGGGAGACAGCTCCACCCACCCACAGCCCGATTCGGAAGGGGGTGGAGCCCCAGCGGCTGTCCCCGCTGTCGAAAGCCTCTCGCCGCAATACTTCCGCAGCACAGACCAGGGCGGCGGCACGCTGGAACTGCTGGGCTGTCAGCAGCCGCAGGGTGTAACGCATCAATACGGCGACTCCCGCGTCACCGCTACGGGCGTCCGCTCCCTCACCGATCGTCCCCTGAAGACGGCGAATGGCGAAGGTGAAGGCGGCAAGCCCGAGATAGGCCTCGGTCTTTCCACCACCGGTCGGGAAGAACAACAGGTCAACGGTGGCGTCGGCGCCCGCTTCTCGTTCGGGAAGTGTCGGAATGGCCAGGGCGCGCAGATTCAGCAGAACAAAGGCGAGCTGGAACGGCCGCCAGGACGCGGCAGCGGGTCCTTGATCCGCGATCCGTTCCTGGGCCTCGCTGAAACTGAGTCCCTCCCTCTCCCGCAGCCCCGCGATGGCGGTGTGCCGTCGTTGGAGCGCCATAGCCCGGTTGGCGAACCGGAATGCTTCCAGCGCCTCGGGCCGGTCCGGGTCGCGCAGGAGGTCCGCTCCAAGGGTGATCCGGACGGACACCTCACGAGCCTGTTCAACCGCGGCGAGCGCGCTGTCCCGGAGAGCGGCGGGCAGCTGCTCGGCCTGCGCCTGTCGCTCGTCGAGCCATGCGCTGTATCCGTCCGCCAATGGGGCGAGTGCCGCCGTCAGTTCAGCAGGGCCCAGCTCGGCGAGCGCGTCCATGGAGAGTTCGAGCCCGGCGAGATGCTCGGCGTCGTCGCCGGACGGCGCAATGGTGGCCGGAACATCGTGGACGGGTAGCCAGGTGGTGGTGAGCGCGCGGGCTCGCCGTTCGCCTTCGTCGATCGTCACGGCGACGGCAACATTGCGGCCCGCCGCGTGCTTCAGCTGATTGCGGTAGAGCAGCGTCAGGTGCTCCTCCTCCGGCTCGGCCCCGCCGAACGCGTCGTCGTGGGCCTCCCCCGCTCCGTCGAGCGGATCGGAGATGGGCAGGAAGACCGGTGCTTCGCCGTCCAGCGCGGTGACCCGCAGCTCCGTCTGGAACAGCCAAGCCGTGTCCTTCGACTGCTGGGGCTCCTCCTGGGCGTTCACCAGGGACAGTTCGACCACTCGGGTCGGACCGCCGGCACCTGGACGGTTCCGTACCTCGGCGATCAATCGCACCCCGGGGGCTTCGGGGTCGTCGGCGGTGAGCGGGAGAACCTGCCGAGACTTTCCGTCAAGCCGGATCTCGGGGTTCTTCTCGACCTGCTCGCGGCTCCAGGTCGTACGGGCGACTCCGTCGTCGCTCAGCACCTGAGATTTGTGGTACCGCCCCCACCGGACCCATACGGAGACCGCATCCACGCCGTCGTCCGCGGCTACGGCGAACATCATGCCCATGGAGGAAGCCCACATACGGCCGGCATTCTGGGTCGTGAGCTTCTCAGGAAGGCTCTGGTCACTGCTGTCGCCTTCACCGTCGGAGTCGTCGTTCAACTGCTCGCCGGTGGCCGCCAAGGAGGTCGTGAGGGTGCGCTTGGGTCCGATCAAACCAACCAGATAGCGATCTCGGGGACCGGCCGCCCGATGGTCGAACTCCTCGCTCGGACCGTCCCAGGGACCGAGCAGATCGCGGCTGATGAGCTTGCCCAAGTCATCCCGGACTTCGTAGGAACTGGCCGGCACGAAGGTCTGCGGTACTTCGCGGACCCGCTGGAGGAGGTCTTCTTCCAACGAGCCCGGCGGCACCGCAGCGGACTGACTGGGCATCGCGGCTTCCCTCTTTCATACGTCATACGCGGCCCAGGAGGGCCTCGCCGGCTTCACGGCAACCATCACCACGACCGTGACGACCTGCCATCACCTGGATGCTAATGGTCACCTCTGACATTCATAACGGGGCGGTCGGCGCAGCGATGGCTTGTTCCCGATGCCCGGTGTGGTGTCCGTCGCTGCATTCCTCGGACCGCTCTGGCGAGGCAACCGCGTCTCACGATCGATAACGCGATCCATCCCGCTGGCCGACCGCCGCTCGACTCCGCAGCTCCGGCGGGAACTTGTGAGGGCGGGACTCGCCACCCGTACCCCTCGCGGTCTCCATCGACCAGCCAGAGCGCTCCTGCCACGGGCCCTCTATTCGATTCGTGCTCGTCCGGCTACCGTCAGTACTGAGGCCTGACCGCGCACCTGCTCGGATCGCCGTGCGCAATCGTTGTCTCGTAGCGGGGGTGCCTTATGGCTATGGGTACGACGTCCGTACGGCACGGTTCCTGGAGGGGCGGCCGGACCCCCGGCAACCGGCCACCAGCAGCGGAAAGCCGTAGCCGGCACGAGGAGTGGCTGAGTCTGGTCACGATGGACGGCCCGTTCCTGGGGATGTCGTCGCTGACCCGCGTATGGCCGCAGCTCGATGCCTTGGACGGACCGGCGAGGCGCTCCTTGCGGCTCGCGCACCGTGAGTGGCAGTCAAAGCCGAGCGTCTACCACGACACGTGGATCGGCTACCTCCTACGTGACCTGCTGGGCTGGAGGGACGCACTGTCCGAGGACCCTGCGCTCCTCGGCAACCTCGCCCTGTCCGTTCCGGAGCACCAGGAAACCATCACTCCGTCATTCGCCCTGATCCACCCGGACGCCTCCGACACGTCTGGTCCTGCACCGGAGGCGATTCCGCTGCTCGGCATCATCTGCGCGCCTGACGTGGTGCCGACGAGTCGGCAGTCCGGCACCGCGTGGTCGGCCGCCCCGGCGGACCGACTGGCTCGCCTGTGCCGCCACCACGGCATCGGTCTCGGACTGGTGGCTGCGGGCCGCTGGTGGACTCTCGTCTGGGCCCCTCGCGAGACAGCGGCCACGTACGTCACCTTCGACACCGCGGACTGGGGCTCGGCCGCCGACCGTACATCAGTACGGGCGTTCGTCTCGCTGCTCAACCGTCGACGCTTCTTCTCCGTCCCGGACGACGAGACGCTGACGTCCCTCCTCAGCAATGCGGAGGATCGTGCGGAGGACCTCACGGAGTCCCTGGGCCGGCAGGTGAAGGAGGCGGTCGAGCTTCTGGTGGCCGCCATAGGCCGCGGGGACCGGGAGGCTCGCGAGGCCAGCCGTCCTGGTCTGGAGAAACAGTCCGCGTCCGAGGTCTACAAAGCTGCCCTCGCGACCCAGATGCGGATCCTCTTCGCCTTCTTCGCCGAGGAGAAGGGGCTGTTGCCTGCCGACAACCCTCTCTACGCGCGCTCCTACTCTGCGGGAGGCCTGTGCGCCGAACTGGAGGCACAGGCCCGGGACACAAGCGAAGAGGATCTGGAACAGAGCACCGCCGCATGGCACCGGCTCGTGGCTCTGTTTCACGCCATCTACCAGGGCGTTGACCACCCTGATCTGCACATCTGCGGGTACGACGGAAGTCTCTTCGATCCCGCCCGACATCCGTGGCTCGAACCGGGCGGCGGAGGGTCACCATGGCCGGTGGACGACCGGACGGTGCTTCACATGCTGCGAGCCGTGCAGCACGTCACGACGGGCCGGGGCCGCACGCGCGAGCGACGCAGGACCACGTTCGCCCACCTGCGGATCAGCGATATCGGCAGTGTCTACGAGGGTCTGCTTGAGTACGAGGGACAGCGCGCCGCCGGTCCCGTGATCGGCCTCATCGGCAAGCAGGGTCGAGAGGTCCAGGTGGAACTGGCCGAAGTCGAGCGGCTCGCCGCCGAGGCCACTCGGGCCGAGGACTCGCTCGCTGCGCTGGCCGCGTCGCTGTGCACCAAGTACAAGAACTCTGGCATCGGCACGGCCAGGGCCGTGGAGAGTGCACTTCGTCCGCTTGCGGGGACTGAACGCGCCGCTGCCAAGCGGAAGTTGCTGGCCGCGGCGGGCGGCGACACGTCCCTTGCCGAGCGTCTCGTGCCGTTCTACGGCATCATCCGTCACGACCTGCGCGGTCTGCCGATCGTGATCCTTCCCGGAGGCCTGTACGTCGGCAGGTCATCGAAGCGGAAGGCCACCGGCGCGCACTACACACCCGAGTGGTTGGCAGCGGAGGTGGTGGAGGGCGCTCTGGAGCCCTTGGTGTATTCCCCCGGCCCGCTGGAAACAGCCGAGAAGGGGCGCTGGAAACTCAAGTCCAGTTCCGACATCCTCCGACTCAAGGTCGCCGATATCGCCTGCGGTTCGGGCGCGTTCCTGGTCGCGGCATGCCGATATCTGGCAGAGCGGCTGGTCGAGGCGCGGGCGATCGAGCGGGAGGAAGCCGCTGAGGGGCGCATCCGGGCGCAGCTCGACGCCGATGTCATCCGCCCGCAGGAACCATTCCGTGAGCGGGAGGACGAGACCTTCGACCTGGTGATGATCCGGGCTCGGAGAGAGGTCGCTGAACGGTGCCTGTATGGGGTTGACATCAATCCGCTCGCCGTCGAACTGGCCAAGTTCGCATTGTGGTTGGACACGGTGGAACCGGGCATGCCGTTCACGTTCCTCGACGATCGGCTGATCGACGGGGACTCGCTTGTGGGCATTTCGCGCTCCGAGCAGGTGAACTACATGCACATGCTGCCTACGGCGGAGTGGACTGTGCACCGCCGCTCACCGGTTGACTACACGTCAACCATTTGGCAACAGACCGGGATGGGTGCCGACCTCCGGCGCGCTGCGGAGTTGCGAACGAGCCTGGTCGACATTCCGGGAGACTCACTAGCCACCCTCGCAGAAAAGCGGCGCATACTCGGGAAAGCCGAACTCTCCGTCCAACTCCTGGAGTTTTTCGGGGACCTTCTCGTAGCCGCCTCCCTGGCCCACGCTCCACGCGGAACACGAGGTCTTGATACAGCAGCCATTGCTGCGGCTACCTATGCAGACCTATTAGGAAGGGCCCTTCCAGAGGATCAGCTCAGCATCAAAGGACGAGCCCAGGAGGATACATCGCGATGGCGCCTCGCAGCAGAGGTCGGGGGATTCGACGAGTGGAAGCCAATAAACTGGCCGCACCGTTTCCCTGAGGTATTCCAGGATGGCGGCTTTGACGCCATAGTGGGAAACCCTCCGTTCTTGGGAGGCCAGAAACTGACCGGCGCCTTGGGGAAGGCATATCGAGAGTACTTAGTCCGAGTCATCGGACACGGCATACGCGGTAGCGCGGATCTGGCTGCCTATTTCGTCCTGCGGGCACATGAGTTACTGAACGCGAGAGGCCAGACGGGACTGATCGCGACGAACACATTGGCGCAGGGAGATACGCGAGAGGTGGGACTTGATCAGCTAGTCGCGGATGGGGTGGAGATCCGCAAGTCAATGAAGAGTGCGCCATGGCCGTCGCGGGGCGCTGTGCTTGAGTACTGCGCGGTGTGGACGAGCCGTGCCGAGGTGGCCGAGGGCGGCATGCGGATGGCGGACGGCTTGCGGGTGAAGGGGATTACACCGTCGCTCGACGCCGCATCACGGGTTACGGGTACTCCACGACGGCTGGCGAAGAACCAAGGCATCGCATTCATCGGTTCGTACGTGCTAGGCCAAGGGTTCACAATATCGCTGAAGGAAGCCCAGACGCTGATCGCGAAAGACAGGCGGTACCGGGAAGTATTATTCCCCTACCTAAACGGGCAGGACCTCAACTCTCGCCCAGATGGATCGGCTAGCCGCTGGGTGATCAATTTTCATAGCTGGGGCGAGATACGGGCCAGTCGATATCCCGAAGCATACGAGCGAGTACGCCGACTGGTCAAACCAGAACGAGACAAGAACAAAAGGAATGTTCGCCGTGATCGCTGGTGGCAGTACGGGGAACGCTCAAAGGGCTTGTACGAGGCTATCGAGGCCTTGGAGCGGGTAATTGCCGTCACTCTGGTGAGTAAGTCCGTCGTGCCAGTTATGGTACCGACAGGCCAGGTGTTCGCGCACAAGCTGGGTATCTTTGCGACCGAAGACTCTGCAATGCTGGCACTACTCAGCAGCGCCGCTCACTACTGGTGGGCCGTCAGCCACAGCTCGACCATGAAGGCAGACCTCAACTACTCGCCCTCCGACGTCTACGAGACCCTTCCGCATCCAGCACTAACCCATCAGCTAAAGAAATTGGGCAATATACTGGACACTCGCCGCCGGGAGATCACCCTCTCTCACGGCGGCCTCACCTCAACATACAACCTTGTCCACGACGAGACCTGCACAGATCCGGGCATCACCGAAATCCGCACCATACACAAAGCCGTCGACGAAGAAGTAGCCCGCGCCTACGGCTGGTACGACCTCCTGGATCAGCCCAGCGGCCTCGACCACGGCTTCCACGACACCCGTCAGGGCCCCCGCTACACCATCGGCCCGGTGGTCCGCCAGGAGATCCTTGACCGCCTTCTGGAAGAGAACCAACGCCGCTACCAGGCCGAGGTAGACGCGGGCCTGCACTCGAGGCAGGAAGTCCTCCCATTCCCCGAAGAGTCATCCCCCGTCATGCATACGATGCCAACAGCGTATCCAGCGTCCAAACAGTCGCCGCAACCCCGGACGTCCGGGCAAGGTACCGGTCCCGCTCGATAAGGATGTTCAGGTCACCACACCCGAGCTGATTGCAGGCATGCTCCACCAGGCTGCTGCCCGTGCTCCCGCCCTCGATCAGCGCGCTGAGGTGAGCCGCGTCCCACTCCACCTCGTTGAGCGCCCACGGCGCGTTGCCCTCCACGACCGTGCGCAGCACGCCGGCGAACCGCTCCGCGCACGTACGCCTCATTCGTCCGTCGGGCAGCTGCGCGATGTGGTTTCCCGTCTCAATGACCGCGGTCACGGGGAGCAGCAGGTCGCAGTCCCGTGCCTCCCTCTTGCGACGCAACTCTTCGATCACCTTCTCGCGGTCCTGGCACTTGCCTGGGACCTCAAGGAGATTGCAGAGAATCGACGTGTCGACGAATTCAACCCTGCGAGCCACGTCTCACCCGATCCCCAGAAGACGGTCAAACTCCGTGTAGTCACGGTCCTGTTGGCCGCGGGCCTCCAGCCGCCCCTGCGTGATCACATCGCCCAGCCGTCCGGCCGCCATGGCCGCCGGATACCCGTCGAGCTCGGTGAGCTTGGTGAGCCGGCTCGTGCCCGAGTCCCTGTCACGCCAGCACACCACCACGCCTTCATGATCGGCGCTGTCGAGCGCCGACAATAGGGCGGGGCTGTGCGTGGTGATCAGCACCTGTGTGTCGTTCTCCGCGCTCGCCTGCCGGACGAGTTGCAGCACTTCAGACGCCTGGGACGGGTGCAACCCGTTCTCCAGCTCCTCGACTACCAGCATGAGTGCGCGTTCCGCGCCGTCCCTGGCACTCCCCGCACTCGATGAACCGAGGTCGAGCCCTCTCCCTCCGGTGAGGAGTGACGTGGTGATGGCGAGGAAACGCAGCATCCCGTCGCTCATCTCCCGGGCTGGGGTCAATCCCAGTTCCCCCTCGTCCAACGCCAGCATCACATCGCCCAGCTCGGACTTGGTGACCGCCAGCGTCTCGATGTCGTGATCGGCGAGCCCACGCAGCAACTGCACGAGCCGGTCGAAGAGTTCGGGGCTCGTCCTCTGTACGTTGCCAATCGCGGCGGACAAGTTCTCCGCCGTGCGTCGCAGATGGACGTCCCGCGAAGGGACGTACTGCCGCATGAGGTGCGGCACCGGATCGAGGTGAAAGGCGCCGGCCAAAGCAGTCATCACCCGCAGGGCGATCCAGATGCAGTCGTGTTCGCCCTCCGTGTCGCCGGCCAGGCGCAACGGCAGCTGTGAGGTGAGAAGACGTGAGTTGCGGAACGGGCCGCTTGGATTCCGGCCGGGCCTGCCGTTGTGCCAGGACGCCTGGATGTCCCCGAGGTGCGGGCTCGGTGCGCCGCTCACGAGTACATCCCGGTGACCGCTGACGGTGGGCCCGGACAGCCGCTCCTCGACGATCTGCACCTCCGGCTCCACCTGGATCGTCACATCCAGGTGGATCGGTCCGTACTCGCTGCTCACGGTGCACCCGAGCGAAAACCTGTCCGATCCGTGCGGCACGCACCCGGCGAGCCCTCCGCGCACCGGCCCTGCGGGGCTGCGCCGGCTCTCCAGCGCTTCAGCGATGTCCTCACCGCGCGCGAGACGGGACAGCACTTCGAGTCCGTCGAGCGCGTTCGACTTGCCGCTGCTGTTGCGTCCGATCAGCACGGTCAGCGGAGCAAGCCGGAAGGCCTCACCGCGGAAACTCTTGAACGCGGTCAGGCGGACCTCTTCGATGCCCTGGGCAGTCACACCGGCCAAGTTACCGCAGGCCATGCCCTGCGGCCTGGTCTGCCGGAGTCGGGGCCTTGGTCAGTTCCGCCCATACGGTCTTGGTGAGCTGATCGTCCGCCCGAGTGCCCCAGCGGGTGGTCAGAGTGTCGACGATGAGCAGACCTCGGCCGGCGGGCGCATCGGGGGTGGCAAGCGTGAGGTCCTGCGGCGGCGGTGGCAGGCGATCCGGGCGGGTGTCCGTGATTTCGATACGGAGGGTGTACGTGGACGGGGTGCCGTCGAGCGCGAGAGACAAGGTCAGCGTCAGGCGGAAGTCGCGGCCCGGGGTGCAGCCGTGTGTGACGGCGTTCGCGGCGAGCTCCGCCACTACGAGGGCGGCACGTTCGGAGAGGTCGGTGTCGTGCGGGATGCCCCACTCGCCGAGCTGGTGAGTTGTGAGGCGGCGGGCGAGACGGGCGCCTCTGCGGCTGGAGCTGAACTGGATGTTGAAGCGGCGGGCTGCTGGCGCAGGTTGGGTGGTGGGGAGGGGGGTGGAGATCTGCTGATTCATGTCACTCAGCGTGGCCGGGCGTGCCTATTTTGAATAGCGACGACATCGATACGGAGCGTAGTTGTCGGGCTGTCCAGGCAGGTTGTCCGGGCTGTCGGGCGTGACTGCGCGCGGGATGGAGCGGTGTCGGGAGTGTGCGGGGCGATGACGTTACGGCCGGAGGTGACTGGCATGGCGGGTAGGGAACCTGAGGAGACGAGTGGCGGCACGGGAGGCCTGGAGGAGGAGCAGGACTGGGATGAGGGGATGTCCGAGGTCCTGGAGATGGTGGGGCGGCATGTGCGGCGATGGCGGGAGCGGGCGGGGCTGACACAAGCCGAGTTGGGGAGCGCGATCGGGTACACCGAGCATCAGGTGTCGGCTGTTGAGCGGGGGCGGCGGATTCCCAAGCCTGCGTTCCTCGACAGGGCCGACGAGGTTGTGGGGGCGGAGGGCATGCTGGCGGAGTTCAGGGAGGACGTAGAGAAGGTCCAGTACCCGAAGAAGGTGCGAGACTTGGCTCGACTGGAAGCGGAAGCAGTGGAGTTGGGTGCCTACGCCGGTGCCGTTATTCACGGACTGCTACAGACCAAGGCCTACGCCGAGGTGCTCTACCGGATGCATCGACCGATGCTGGACGAAGAGGTCATCGAGCGAAATGTGGCCGCGCGTATGGCACGGCAAGAGATCTTCAAGCGACGCCCCGCTCCCTACCTGAGCTTCGTCCAGGAAGAGGTGACTCTGCGCCGCCTCATCGGTGGCAGGATGGTGATGCGGGACCAACTCCAACGGCTGCTGGACATCGGTAAGTTGCGAAACGTGGAGATTCAGGTGATGCCGACACTCCTTGAAGACCACGCCGGCCTTCCCGGGTCGTTCCTGCTCCTCGCCCCAAAGAACGGCCACAAGGCAGCCCACTCGGAAGCCGCATTCTCCAGCCAGGTGACAGCGGACCAGAGCAAGGTCCGCATGCTTGAAGGGCGCTATGGGATTATCCGAGCGCAGGCTCTCACTCCGCGGGAGTCACTGGCGTTCATCGAGAAAGTGCTGGGAGAGACATGACGATCAAGCCCTCTGCCAACAGCGCTGCCGCACTGGAGTGGTTCAAGAGCAGCTACAGCACCAGCGAAGGCCCTGAGTGTGTCGAAGTCGCGGCCTCCTTTGGCACGATCCACGTGCGTGACTCAAAGCACGAACAGGGCGCGCGCCTGGGCTTCAGCTCACCGGGGTGGGCTGCGTTCGTCTCGCATGTGCCTGAGCTGGGCTGAGTGGTAGGGCAGGTGGACGTGGCCCCGGCGGAGGCGAGGACCACGGCCTTGCCGCGGTTGGCTCAGAAGAGGCCAGGGGGCTCCTCGGCCGGAGGCCTGGGGCGTGCCGCCCTCTTGGCCGTGGCCAGAGCGGTCTTCTTGGGTTGCTTCCTGGCGTGGAGACCCGCGTCCACCTCGGCCTGATAGCGGCGCTGGTTCTCTTCGAGGAGGCGGTCAAGGATCTCTTGACGGACGGTGGGACCGACGGTGTAGCGGGGCCCCTGGCGGGTGGGGTGGAAGCCGTGGTCAAGGCCACCCGGCCGGTCCAGGAGGGCGTGCCAACCGTAGGCGCGAGCCACTTCTTCGTCGATGGTTTTGTGAATGGCCCGGAGTTCGAGGATGTCCGAGTCCTGACATTCCTGGTCGTGGACCAAATTGTACGTGGCAGTCAGGCCCGCGTTTCGGCGCTGCATTAGGTCGCGCCGGAAAGTATCCAAGAGATCACCCAATGGGTTCAACCCTCCGAAGGTCCCGGGCTGGGGCAACGTTTCAAAACATCGCTCTGGCGCATAGGTCGCGGTCCCAGCCTTGCCATGGGTAGTCTTCTGCTGATCTGCCCACCAGTAATGCATTGCACTCGACATGAATGCCAGAAATTCAGTGGACTCTCGAGCGACCACCACTAGCTTCTCGTGGAACACTTGCCCATTGGGAACCAACATCGGCATGAGAGTGTCACTCACGCGCGCAATCACCAGAACTCGCTGCATTCCATTGATAGCAGCTCTCAGTTCACCGCGTGGCCGCCAGTACAGCCACCAACGAGCCATTAGCCCAGCGTACGTTCGTACGTCTTTCATGGCGCGTTCAGTTTTAACCAGATCCTGTACCTGCTTGTACGCCTCCGGGTAAAGCTTCGCCCGCTCCTCGCTCCAATCGTGAAAGTTGATCACCCAGCGACGCGCCGTACCACCTGGCCGTGAGTTGAGATCCTTCCCGTCCAAATAGGGGAAGAGCACGTCCTCATAGCGCGAATCCCTTGCAATGAGATCTTCGGCGGCCTCAATCGACATGGTGAACCCCTGCCCAAGGATGGTGGCCCCCTGAAAGGACAGCCGTCGGTTCTCTGCCAGTCGCTCCGCTAGCCCTGAGACCTGCGAAACGGAGTCCAGCGATGACGTAATCCCCTTCGCTGGAACCCCATCGACAACTCGTACCCCACCCTCGGCAACCCCCGTCTGGCTTGTCCAGACCACGCAATACTCCAGATCTGCACTCTTCGACGGCCAGGGTGCACTCTTCACCGACTGGCGAATTGTCACCCCATTGGCGATCAATTGATCCAGCCCGACCTCTCGACTTTCACCCTGTGCCAGCTTGCTCGTCGCGACCAGCCCCGTCTGCCCACCCTTATTCAGAACCTGGTGTGCTCGCAGCAAGAAGTAGGCTACAAGATCAGCATTTCCGCGAGCCGCATGCCCCAACCTCTCCACAAGGTACTCACGGTACGCAACACCCAATGCCCCGGTAAGCTTCTTGCCACCCAGGAACGGCGGATTCCCCACCACCGCATCAAACCCTCCCCGCTCATCCCAAACCTCCGGGAAAACCAACGGCAAATGCACGGGCTCCCGATCAAACGCCCCCTCAGGCTGCCCCGTAGCCAGCCACCCCCGCGCCATCCCCTCCGCTCGCCGCAACTCCCCCGCAGCCAACTCCTCGTCATCCCCCGCATCAACCACCGCATGAGCCGCCGTAACAGCATCAAACGCCAGCTGATCCCGCTCCCTTTCCCCTCGCCCAGCCCCCGCCAGAGCCGCCCCCACCACCAAATCCGCGAACACCCCAGCCTGCCGAGTCTTCTCCCGCACAGAAGCCAGAATCGCCCGCTTCTCTCCAAGCTCCTCCAGCCCCACCCCTGGAATCCCCGCCAACTTCCTCCGCTCATCGGCGACGTCACGCGCCAGCCGCCGTACACCCCCTGTAAAATCAATCCCATCCCCATGAATCCGACGCCCCCGCACCGGATCCAAATGCATGGCCTCCAGCTGCTCCACAGACGTGATCCCGAGCAGCGAATCCCCCGCCACCAGCCGGTCGTCCAGGAACGTGAACGGCCGCTCCGGATCCATGGACACCAGCCACAACGACAGCTTGGCCATCTCCACGGCCATCGGGTTGATGTCGACCCCGTACAAGCAATGCTCGATAACCTGCCGCCGCGCCTCGACCATCACAGGATCAGCCTCCGCGTCCACTGCCGACGCAGACAGCGACCCCGCCGCCTCCAGATACGCGATAGCCCGCGCATCCTTTTCGCGAGCCCACGCCTCCACCAACGCGTGCGCCAGATACCGGCAAGCAGCCACCAGGAACGCCGCCGAACCCATCGCGATGTCCGCGACCTTCAGCTTCAGCAGTTCAGTGGACGTCTTCGGCCTCCACTGCGAACGGTCAGAGGTCGTCAGCGGCCCAAACTCGGCCTCATACACCAACGGCTCCAACGCCCCGTCCGCCACCTGCTGCGCAAGGGACTTGGGCGTGTAGTGCGTGCCGGTGTTCTTCCGGAGCGCGGACTCCGTGACGTACAAGGCCCCCGGCCGGATGACCACCGGCAGGTCCCGCAGGTCGCGCCGGATGATCCCGTAGAACGGCAGCAGCCGCTCTGTCAGCTCCGCATCGCCGCCCGTCGCAGCGAGGAGCTTGCGCCTCGCGGCCTCCCGATCCGAATTACCCAGCGGCGCGAGCGACTTAGTGACCTTGGCCGCGCTGCCCAACCCCGTCGTCTTGTTGTACTCCTCCGCCAGGAGCGCCCCGAAGTCCGCCAGCTCCCGGGCACCCGCCACCCTCGCCTCAAGCCAGGACAGCAGCACCTCCGCCTCAAGCCCCGGCTTCCCTACCAGCCCGACGACCGTGTCCTCGGCCCGCCGCCCCTGATACGAGAGCAGGCCCTCGTACACGTAACCGATCTGCTCGACGTCCAGCGTCCGGAACGTCAGCCGTCGACGCTCCCGCTTCTTGCCCGTGCCGATCGAGACGTGCTGCACGGACTGGAGCATGTGCAAGACGGTTCGGTCGTCGATCGGCAGGGGGTCGCTCGGGTCGTCCTCGCCCGTTCCGCGCCCCTCCAGCCAGGGGTAGGTGTTGGGATCGAAGATCGAGCCGTCGTACGCGTACATGGTGAGCTTCGGGTGGTCCACTCCCCCGTACACCGCGTTGAACAGGGCGATCAGCCGGTGCCAGCCGGCCCTCGTCTGCTCCAGGTCCTCCTCGGTGGTCTCTCTGGCCCGCCGCTCCAACTCTTCGGCGAGGCGGCTTGCCGAATACGCCTGCGTGTACAGCTCGTTGTCGCTCGGAAGCAGGCCGCGCTCCTCGGCGAAGAGCAGGAACACCACCCGCATCATGATGGCGACCGCGCCCCGGTAGACCTCCTGCGCGGGGACGTCGGAGAGCCCCCGACCACCCTTGGCGCGCTCACTTATATCGGCTCGGCCGATCGCCTCCACCAACAGCTCGACAGCCTGTCGGACCTGGACGCCGAGGGCATCCGTCACGTCTTCCTGATTGTCCAGGGACTCCCTCAGCAGCGGGAGCAGCGTCTCGTCATCCTCGACGGAGAAGAAACGGCGCCTGCTAAGGAGCGACACGAAGGCTCGTACGACGACGCGCTCGGCCTGCTCAGTCCAGGCCACTGTGTCGAAGACGGCCGCCGTGGTGACGCCACCTCGCGGCGCCCACACCAGGGCCCACCAGCGGCCGTCCGTCACCAGGCCCAGTTCCACGCCGTGGTGACGGCACAGGTGGGCCATGCGGTCGATCGGGGTGGCCGACCAGGGCGAGTCCGGGAGGCGGCGGGCTGGATGCTGTCCGGCCGGAACCGTCAGGCCGAGCATCGAAGCGCCGGCCACGAGCCCAGCCGCACTGTCTTCTTCAACCTCCGCGTCTGGGTCGAGCAGCGCGAAGGTCGGTGCGACCCGCTCGTCGTGTTCCGGTACGTCGACGGCGAGGGCCTCGGTCAGTGTCTCGCCCTCCCTCAACGCCTCGCCCCAGCCGAGGAGTTCACGTAGCAGGAAGTGGATCCACGCCTCCTGCCCCGCCTCCTGGTCGGACAGCCAGACACCATGCTCGTACCGCAGCCGCGCACGCATCGGTTTGTCGATCGAGTCGAGCTGCTGCCAGGTCCTCAGCAACACGGGCAGCGTCAGGAACGGTCCCGACACGTCGACCAGGCTCAGCCAGTCCAGGTGCTGCTGTCTGCCGTCGGGCAGCGGTGCCCCACTGCGGGCGCGTCCGCGGCCGTGGTTCGTACGGACGGTGGTGCTCACTTCACGGCCTCCCGGCGGGGAACGACGAAGACGACGGCGACGGGGAACAGCAGCGGTTTGGGCTGGGCGTAGCGCGCGGCGATCGAGGCGAACTCGCGTTCCTTCTCGGTCTCCAGGGCATCGAGGCGTTTCGCCCAGTTCTCACGATCCCGGCGCTGCTGCTCTGCCTCGTCGAAGATGAGCTCCAGCTGTCCTTCCTCCTCCGCCGGTTTACCGATGGCGGCGCGCAGAGAGGCACGGAATGCGTCGATGTTGGCGGCGATGCGCTCCGTCTCCTCACGGCGACGGTTTTCGAGGCGGCCTTCCAGCGCGGTCTGGCGGTTGCGGGCGCGCCATTCGAGGGAGGAGACCAGCGCTTCGCTCACGTGTGGCCAGGCATCGGTCAGCCGGCGTTCAAGGAGTGTGGAGGCCTTGGTGGAGTCGGCAAGTGCGTTGTCCAGGATCTCGCGCAACGTGGTGATCTTCTCAAGGCGGTTGAAGCGGGCCGGGCTGCCGGCCGTCTCGTCATCGCGAAGCCAGCCACCTGCCTGGAGGACCTCTTCGTGGAGGCGTACGCCGTCCGCACCGACCAGGACGAAGCGAGCGAAGGCTCCCACAAGCGTGGTCTCCAGCTCCAGGTGGTCGCTGACGACGGCGGCTACGCGGGCGAGGCCGGTCTGGTCCTTGTTCCACACTGCCGCTCGAAGCAGGCGCGTGGACATGCTGACCAGGGGGTGACCAAGGTGGGCGAGGACCACGTCGTCACGGCCCTTGGCACCTTGTGCGTCGAACGTGATGGGGCGCTGGATCTCCGGGCGCAATTTGTCCGCAAGGCCCTGGCTGGCACGCTCCCAGGAACCGGTGAGCGTGGGGACTTCGTAGAAGCCAGGAGCGAATTCCCGTTCGTCGATGACTGGGGTGATGTCTTGTTGACGGGCGAGGGGCAGGGCAGTGGAGACCACGCGTGCGACCCTTGGTGGCGTGATGCCAAGCGCGCTGACGGTGGCGTCCACCTGTTCCTTCAGACGCTGTGCCTGTGCCTGGACGTCCCGTTCGGCGGTCACGTTGCCACCACGCTTGGCCTTGCGGCCCGCGTACGCCTCAGCCCGCTCGACATCGAAGTCGGCTCCGAGGTCACCGGTCATCCTGCGCTGCACGGCGTCAGCGAGGACGGCGTTGACCTTGCCGAGGTCCTCTTCCATGCGTGCGACTTTGTTCGCGACGCGGGCGAGAAATTCGAGGTCGGCCTCGTAGGTGTCGGCTGCCTTCTCGTAACCGCTGCCGATGAAGTGGACGATCTCCGGGGCTGTGCGCTGACCGTAGCGGTCGATGCGGCCGATGCGCTGTTCCAGCTTGTTGGGGTTGAACGGGATGTCGTAGTTGACCAGGCGGTGGCAGTGCCGCTGGAGGTCGATGCCCTCGCTGGCCGCGTCCGTGGCGAGGAGGATGCGTACCTCGTTCTCTGCGGGCTCGGCCTGGAAGGCGAGGCGCAATGGCTCACGGTCGTCGGTGTTCATGCCGCCGTGGAGTAGGGCCACGCGGTCGCCGCCGAGTCCGTGATCGCGCAGGAGGTTCTGGAGCCAGATCTGGGTGTCGCGGTATTCGGTGAAGATCACCACGCGTTCGTTGGTCCAGTGCTTGCCATCAGGCAGGCACACCGCCTTGACATAGCCGATGAGCTCGCGCGCCTTGGAGTCGGCCTGCGCCTGGTGGCGCTGTGCCCAGTCCTGCATCTGCTCCAGGAGACCGGCTTCGTCGTTGTCGGTACTCGGCTGGAGCGTGGTGGCGCGGGCGATAGCGTCGTCCTCGGCTTCGGCGAGCGGCTCGTCGTCGTAGGCCGCGTAGTCGTCGAAGAAAGTCTCCTGCCAGTCCTCGATCTCCTCGGCCGCCTGCTGCTTCTTCGTACGGAGCGTGTCCAGGTAGACGGCGATGGTGCGGGCGAAGGCATCCGGCGACGAGAACAACCGCTTCTTCAGGAGCAGCGTGACCAGGTCGGCTGCCTTCCGGCCGCCCTTGTAACGGGTGCCTAGCTTGGCGCGGCGCAGCAGGGCGTACTTCTTGAGGAGCTCGTGGATGCGGCGCTCGTCGTCGGTGTACTCGACAGGCAGGGCGACGGTCGTGCGCTCCAGGAAGCGACGGGTGCCGTCCGGCTCACGGATGTCGGTCTTGAGCCTACGTACGACCGTGTCCTTGACCGCGGCCGGGTCGGGATCGACACCGCGGGCGAAGCGCTGGCTGTCGATGATTTCCAGGAGGGCGGTGTACGACTGCTGGTAGCCGTTGTGCGGGGTGGCCGACAGGAAGAGCCGGTGCTCGAAGTGGGGCGCGAGGCGACGGATCAGCTTGGTCTGCTGAGAGTCGACGGGGTAGAGCTGCTGGGGCGCGGAGGGCGCGACATGGTGCGCTTCGTCGAGGATGAGCAGGTCGAAGACGCGCTTCGTGGGAGTGGCCGCGTCGGCGTTCTCGACAGGGAGCACTTCTGCGAGCAGGCGCTGCGCCTTGGGGCCACGCAGCCAGGGCAGGCTGACGATGCACTGCGGATAGATGTTGAAGGGGTTGGCCGCGCTGCCGTGGCTGCGGCGCACCTCGGCGCTGCGCTCGGAATCGATGATCGTGAAGTCCAGGCCGAACTTCTCGGCCATCTCGTCGCGCCACTTCACGGTCAGGCCGGCCGGGCAGACAATCATGATCTTGTGGGCGCGGTTGCGCAGGATCAGTTCCAGGGCGACGAGGCCAGCCTCGATGGTCTTGCCGAGACCGACGTCGTCGGCGAGGAGCAGGTTCACACGCGGTGCGGCGACGGCTCGGGACACAGGCTCCAGCTGGTACGGCTCCACAGCCACGCCGGAGCGGAACGGCGCCTGGAGTGTACGTACGTCCGCGGAGGTCACAGCCGACCAGCGGACCGCGTCAAGGAAAGCGGCAAGGCGCTCTGGAGGGTCGAAGCCTCCGGCAGTCACATCAGGGAGTGAGCCAGCCGGCAGCCTGCGCCGCCCCGGCTCGACCTCCCAGATCACTGAGAGGGTGTCGTTGTAGCGACCGTCCTCGACGCTGTTGAGGGTGACCAGAGTGGTGCCCCTGCTCGTGTCACCGCCCAGCCTCTCCGACTCGCCGAGGTCCACATCGGCCACCACCCACCGCTGGCCCCGTACCTCGACCAGGTCACTGATCTCAGGGACGGCGGTCGGATCCTGGGCATCGCCGCGGCGGCGGACCGCCCGCTGCGCCACTCCCGCCAGGTCGGTGGTCGACGATGTCGTCATCGGCTCTCCGCGCTCCTCACCCCACCCTGAACCGATACGGCGTCGGCCTGGGCGAATCCCGTCAAACACAGCAATTCAAACATGCACACGGACAGAGGCTGGGCGGCTCCCGATCCTGCCCGTCTCCTGCGCCTACTCTGGCACCGCCTCACACAGGCAGTACAGGTTTCGTCACAGCACGTCGAAGCCGGTCAAGTTGATCAGCTCATGAAAATTTCCGCGCCGGGTGAGATCGCCCTCGATCTTCAGGTCACGCCGGGTGCGGTGAGCGTCGGTCGCCCGGTCGTAGTCCCCTTCCGTGAGGTGAAGGTGTATCTGCCGCTGCTGACCGACGAGATCCCCGTTCTCCTGCATCAACCGGCCCTCCACGGTGACCTCGCCCGGCCCGAAGTCGGCGACCCGCTTGAGCTTGGTCGGACGACCCACGATGGTGACGCCGCGGTCCGGTTCCTGGCGCCGCAGATCCTGGGCGCCCTCCCGCAGCACGGGCACGAGGCGCTGAGGGAACTCTGCTACCGAGGTCTCGTACGGCACCGGCCATCGCGGCGACCAGGCGAAGTCGAGCGAGAAGCCATGGCCCGTCTGGCGATTGCCGTTCCCTGCCTGAGGGTTACGGCTGTCCTGCCCTCCGATTCCGGCCAGAGCCTCACACAGGTCGGCGGAGATTCCTTGCTCCACGCCCTCCGAGAAGGGGGCGGAGTCATCTGCCACCGCTGCTTGCTCAGCCGCCGTACGTGCCGCGGTCACCGCCTCGTACATCCTGCGCGACACCTGGCGAGCGAACGGCTCCGGCGCCACGTCCAGTTCGGGGGCTTCTTCGAAGAGCGATCCTTCCGATGTCGCTTCGGGCAGCGGGACTTGAACGGTGAAGATGTAGCTTCCTGGAGCGCTGGGGCCGAACCGGGCTCTCTCCACGAAGTCCTTCGCGCGCTGCGGCTTGCGTCTCGGCTGTACCAGTCGATGCTCCTCCGCGACGGTGTCGCAGGCCGCGGCCATCAGCAGATCCCGGGCACTGGTGACAGCCAGCACTGCGTCCAGCACGGGGATCGTCCCCGACGGTGTCCGTGGCATGGTCCTGATGTACTGCACGTCGAGGCCGGTCAGCGTCAGGTCCTGATGAACGACAGACGGCGGCCGCCCCTCCGTGGCGGACAGCGCATCGATCAGATCCGCCATCCGGTCCGCGTAGTCGGCGAGCTCACTGTCCAGAGGAAGGAGCACACGGTGGCGCTGCCCTCCCCATTCCAGCTCCCAGCGGCGGCTGTAGCGGACCCGGCCACCTGGCTTCCATCCTCTGCTGCGTAAGTAGTGGGCGACATCCCGCGGGCGCAGGCGCTCCAGCTCGTGCTCCGGTACTCCGACTGCTGTCATGGCACGGGCACCTCCTCGCACGCACTGTCGAAGAATTTGTGCAGAGCATCGACTGTGAGCAGATTGTCGCGCGGCACAGTGACAGTGAGGGTCTTCTGCCCCTGCTGAACGGGCATGGAGTGGTGCTCCAGCGACAGCCAGTAGGCCGAGTGGTGCAGGATCAGAGCTCGTTCATCGAGTCGGATGTACTCCTGCGGATCGGCGGGGACCACCACCATCACCAGGTAGCACGGAACCTGCCTTCGGCCCCGCAACCTCTTGAACTGCTCGATCGGGAGAGGGATCTTGAAGCCCGATTCGGTCGAAGTGAATTCGCCGACTCGACGGGACTTCACCTGGAGGGCGATCTGGACATCCAGTTCCGGCATCTCGTGGTCCCGGCCGAGGATGAGGTCCTTGCCGATGTCCGGGTAGGGCACGGCCACCTGAAAGCCGGCCGCGGCGGCTATGGCCGCCACGAACGTCTCCCCGTACCAGCCCTGGTGGTTGTTCAGCTCCATGCGCCCCCGCGCTCCGGTAACAGGCCACCCGTCACGCGCCCCACGCCCGGAGTGACACACCGTTCACTGTCCGCGCAGGCTACTCGAGCAATGATCTTCCAGAAAGGCCGAGATCCGGCCAGCCCCTGGTGTCAGACCACGGCGGATCCGTCATCGGCCGGCATCGGCCGTCGGGCCTCCGCCAAGGCCACTGTGTGCACGAACCATTCCAGGACGGCGCAGATCTCTTCGCTGCGGCTCGCGAAGACCTCCACCGGGAAGGAAGGACGCAGGTCCAGCTTCGCCTCCGCGAGATCGATGCCGTCGATCTTGTTCAACCTGGCCATCAGCTCGCGCCGCAGAGGTTCATCGTCAAAGGGCTGCCGTCGCTTCAAGTGCTCGAAGACGGCCTCGACTGTGCCCGTGACCGGATAGATCGCCAGTGGCCACAGCTTCCTGGACTCCAGCGCGTTGCCCGCATCGAGAGTTGGGAAGCAACTTGTCTCGCTCGCCTTGCCATAGGCGCGATAGCCACCCTGCTGCTCCCAGAACCGCAGTGCGTCTCCCACCCCCGTGACGGTCTCCGGCGTCTGGTTGTCGCGCAGTTGCGCTTCGAAACGGGCGGCGGCTGCCTGCTGTTCCTCGTCCAGGTCGTTGGTCGGCAAGAGGTCGCCAGCAACCTCCTTGCCCAGGAGGGTGGCCAGGTCAGCGGTGGTCAGCCGATGAGACCGGCGAGCGCGACGCGCATCGTCGAAAGGGACGCCCTCCGCTTCCAGGAGAGTCTGCGGGTCCGCTGACTGGTCACCGGCGGCCCAGTGAAAACCTTCCGAGACACGGCCATCGGCTGTCAGGACTCGGTAGGCAGCGTGTAGCCCCGCCTTGGAGGCCAGGTGGCTGCCCACTGCAACGGCATGGGTACCGATCAGCGCGGCAACGTCCCCATATGTCGTCCACGTACCCGCAGGCATGGCCAGAAGCGCGGCCCTCAGCTCCTTCCAGCCGACCCACTCGTCGTCGGCATGAACCATGCCTTCGATGGGACCGGGCCACAACTGCACTGCTCGCCCGCCGAGTTCGTCGGCGCGCGCGAGGATTTCCGCTCTGCCCCACCGCTCCTGCGCCGCGATCCCCTGGTTCATGCGCAGGGCACTGGAGTCGAGGATTTCCTGCTTGCGCCGGAAGGGGTGGTTCGAGAGCCGTGCGTTGTCCGCGGAGAGCGTGAGATTGCCCAGCGTGTGAACGAGCAGTGCATGCAGTTCGTCAGAGCTCTGGCCGTCTTCGGCCTCCTCAGCGAGCAGTTCGAACCATTGTTGTGCGGGGCTCTGCGGCAGCACGTGCTCCACGGTGAGTTTCGCCTTGGAGTAGTCGACCGGCTCGCTCGAACGGTAGCTCTCTTCCAGCCTGCGGAGCACCTGGAACCGCTGGTTGCTCCGTCCGAACTTGTAGAACGGCCGGGTGCGGATCGCCTCACGGACAGCCTCGTCTCCTGGCCACGCCCGCGCTCCCGTCTTATTTCTCGACAGGAACCGGCGTACGGCTTCTGCCGGGAAGCCGTCCTTGTCCGCCTCCTTCTCCAGCTCCCTGGGAAGCTCCATGAATACCCGGTTGCTTCCGGTCGTGGAGAGCCCGGCGAACAGGCGTCGCACCATGTAGCTCTCGGCGTACGCCAAAGCCTTTGCCGCATCGTGAGCCGTGACTTGACCGGCGTCGACCAGATCGAGCAGATGGAGGGCAAGGGGGTAGTGGGTCTGGCCGCCCCACCGAGTGAGCCGCTCCAGCGCCTCTCGCAGCTCCGGATTCCCCTCAAGCTCGGGCTCCAGGATCCGCTGCAGTCGTCCGGCCCGCTGGGCAAGCGCGCCGATCTCTGCCTCCAGTGCCGTCTCACTGCCGCTCAACAGCTCCAGACGCTTCTTCTGGTCACGGTAGATCTCGCTCTGCTTGGCCCGGCTGTTGCCGCCCACGACCAGGTCGAGCCAGACGAGCAGTTCGAGGTTCTCCGGACCGAGCTGTTCCTGCATGGGCAGCCAAAGGTTGCGGTACACCGACTCGCCACGGGTCGGCAGACACATGAAAAGGTAGTTGCGCAGCAGGTCGCTCTGGCTCAGGCCCACGCCGGTGTTGTTGATCGACTCGAAAATCCGGTAGACGTTGTCGCCCTCGGCGGCGGTGATCTCGACGATGGACAGCAGACTGCTCAGCACTGTCTCCACGGCGTCTGTCCATGCCTCGCCGCCGCTCTCCTCGCCTGTGGCGAGCGCCCCCAGGAAGAATCGGTACGCGCCACCCACGTTTCCGGGTCCGCCGGCCTTCGGCGAAGATTCGACACAGGCGGTGAAGGCATCCCGGTCGGCCTGGGTCGGCAGCAGGCGGTAGTGGTCCTCTCCATCCCGGTAGCTGTTGACCAGTAGGAGGTCGTGGATCCGGGCGGCCTTCTTGTCCGTGCCCCGTTCCCGATGGCGGTCCCTCAACGCAGTGAAGGCGAGCATCAACGTGGTGAGCCGCTGCTGGCCGTCGACAACGAGCCAGCGCTGCATGCCACCCGCAGTAATCCGCCCCGGCGCCAGCACGACGGAGCCCAGGAAGTGTGCGGCAGGCGGCCTGCCCTCCAACTGGTCTTCGACCAGCTCCAGTACGTCGTCCCACAGTTGTTGCAGTTCCTCCCGCTGCCAGCTGTAGGTACGCTGGTACAACGGAACCTGGAACTGCTTCTCGCCCTGGACAAGCTTGCTGAACGTGGTCTCTTGAGCGTGCACGCGCCTGTTCCCCCCAAGGTGTACCGGACCAGGTCGCCATTCTTCCCCATCCGGGTACGGTGATCAGGAGAACTGACGGACCGCACGAGCGGGGGCGCTGATGGCGACGCTGGGAATCCACAAGGACTTCCTGATGGAGTTCGCCAAGCTGGAAAAACCGGTCCAAAGACGCGTCCACGAAGTGTTCGAGAAGTTTCGAGAGCACCGCCACGCCGGACTGCATCTCGAAAAGCTCGAGAAGGCCCGGGACCCCCGCATCCGGACCATCCGCATCAACCAGTTCATGCGCGGTGTCCTCCTCGCTCCCGAGTCCGGCGACAGCTTCCTGCTGCTCAAGGTCCTGCCACATGACGACGCCATCGCCTGGGCGGTCAAGCACCGTGCCACCATCAATTCAGCCACTCAGGGCATCGAGCTTCGTAACGACGTCGCCCTGGAGCGGGCGACCGCCGGCGTACGGAGTCTCACCTCGACGGACACCAAGCGGCTCTTCGGGCATGTCAGCGACACGGACTTGACCCGCCTGGGGATCGACACCGACCTCCTGCCTCTCTTGAGGCATCTCGGTACCGAGGCACATCTCGATGCGTTGCGGAAGATCCTTCCCGAGCAGCAGTACGACGTTCTGGCCGGTCTCGCCGCCGGCATGGAACCGGAAGACGTATGGCGAGAGGTAGTCCAGGTACAGCTGGAGCACACTGGGCCGAGCGTCTCCCAACAGATCAGTGTCGTCGTGGGCAGCGACGAGTCGACCGCGCCGCAGCATCACGACGAACTGTCGGTCGCCATGGCCCGCTCACAAGGACGAATCGCTCTCGTCTCCGGGCCCGACGAGTTGATGGAAGTTTTGGCCAAGCCCTTCGACGCATGGCGGGTGTTCCTTCACCCGAGTCAACGGCGCGTGGCCTATAGGTCCTCGTACAACGGCCCCGCCCGCGTCACAGGCGGTCCCGGGACGGGCAAGACAGTGGTCGCCCTGCACCGCGCGCTGCACCTGGCCCGGCAGTTGCCGCGTGACGCCGGGGACGAGTCGATCCTGCTGACCACGTACACCCGGGATCTCGCCGCCGACCTCCGCCACAGCCTTGAACTACTGATCCCTGATGCGCAGTTGCGCGGCAGGATCCGCGTCATCAACGTGGACGCGCTCGCCAACGAAATCGTGCGAGAGACTCGCAAGGCCCCACTGAAGATTGTCACGAGTCAGAAGGACATCACCGCGCGTTGGGCACGCATTGCCCGTCGTCTCGGTATCGACTTCACCGATGTCTTCCTCGACCAGGAGTGGCGCCACGTCGTGCTCGCGCAAGACCTACGTTCGCCTGAGGCATATCTCAAAGCCTCGCGTAGTGGACGTGGTGCCGCCCTGGGGCCTCTGAAGCGTGCGCAGGTATGGCGAGCGCTCGAGGCTTTCACCAATGAGTTGCGCCAGGCCGACGAATGGACCTTCCTCCAAGTGTGCGAGGAGGCCGCCCGCCTTCTTGGCGAGCAGGACGAACCGCGTCGCTACAGGCATGTGGTGGTCGACGAAGCACAGGACCTTCACCCCGCGCAGTGGCGGCTGCTCCGAGCCCTGGTCTCATCCGGGCCAGACGATCTGTTCATCGCGGGCGACACCTACCAGCGGATCTACGGGAACAAGGTGTCGCTCCGGAGCCTCGGAATTTCTGTGACCGGACGCTCCACACGTCTGCGTATCAACTACCGAACCACTCAGGAAATCCTGGCCTGGTCCACTGCCCTCCTAACGGGAGAGCCGGTCGACGACATGGACGGCGGGGACGAAGCACTCATCGGATACCGATCCACCCTTCACGGCGCGCAACCGCAGACCAGCGGGGCTGAGAGCAAGCCCGAGGAGATCGCAGGCCTAGTGGCCCAGATCGATGATTGGGCCAAAGCTGGTGTGGCGCCGCGCGAGATTGGGGTCGCCGTGCGGTTCATCCAACTCGGCAAGGACATCGCGCAAGCTCTGGGGAAAGCCGGACTGCCCGCCGCTGTACTTGGTACGTCATCAACGGCAGGTGACGGGGTCCGTATCGGGACGATGCACCGAATGAAGGGGCTGGAGTTCCGTTGTATGGCTGTCGCCGGGGTGAATGACGGCGTCGTTCCCATGCGCAGCGCGGTCACCGCCGAAGAGATCGACCCTCAGAAGCATCGAGAGGACCTGCTGAGCGAGTTGAGCCTGCTATTTGTCGCTTGCACCCGGGCACGTGAGGCCCTGCGTGTCTCGTGGCACGGCGAACGTAGCCAATTTCTGCCCGCTGCCGGTGCACGGTGACGGCCCTACCGGGCTAGGCAGAAGGCTGCGGCACGGTTCGCTTTGAATCGTCAGCCGTGAGGAGCGTTCACCTCGTCTGGGTTCCCAGAAGTTGGCCCAGAATCAAACCAGCAGACGAGTCGGGCTGTACGCCGGGTTCTGTGCCCCGGTCCCTCGCGGGTGCCGGGGTGACGGCCATCCATCTAGGGCCGGTGTTGCCACCGGCCTCGTGCGGTCTACCCGGGGACTCGGGCGGGCGGCCCTCGAACGTCCCCGCAGAAGCACCGGGGTGCTTCCTTTTGACCTTGCTCCGGGTGGGGTTTACCTAGCTGCCCAGGTCACCCTGGGCACTGGTGGTCTCTTACACCACCGTTTCACCCTTACCGAGGACCGAGGTCCCCGGCGGTTTGCTTTCTGTGGCACTGTCCCGCGAGTCGCCTCGGGTGGCCGTTAGCCACCACCCTGCCCTGTGGAGCCCGGACGTTCCTCGGGAAGCCCCCTGAGGGGACTCCACGCGGCCGTCCGCCCGGCTCGTCTGCCGTGTCGACCATGTTACCGGGCGCCGGCCTCGTCTCGTTCCGGCCGGGGGTCCGGGCCGCGGCGGAGCCACTGACGGGCGGGGCGCACCGGCACCGGCTCCGCCGACCCCTTCGGTGCCGAGGCCATCGTCGCCAGCACCGACCCCGCAAGGATCAGCGCGAAGGAGACGGCGATCGTCGCGGTGAAGCTCTCGTCCAGGAACAACGCGCCCGCCGCCACCGCCACCGCCGGGTTGACGTACGTGATCACCGTCGAGCGGGTCGGGCCTATCTCCTTGATGAGCTCCAAGAAGGCCACGAAGGCCACCGCGGTGCACAGGACGCCCAGGGCGAGGAGAGAGAGGAGGGCCCCGGAGGACGGCATCGAGGCCGGCCAGGTCGCGGCCGCCGCGGGAGCGTAGACGATCGTCGCCAGGGTCAGGCAGGGGGCGATGAGCTGCAGTGTCGGTACGTCCTTCAGGCGGCGGGCCGCTATCAGGGGTGCCGTCGCGTAGCCGATCACCGTCAGCAGGACCTCGCCCAGGGAGCGGGCGTCGCCGCCGGTGAGGTGGGGGACGGTCAGGACGCCCACGCCGGCCAGGCCGATCAGCAGTCCCGCGATCCGGCGTGCGCCCAGGTGTTCCCGTTCGCCGCCGAAGTAGCGTGCCGCCACCACGCCCACGATCGGTACGCCCGCTATCAGCAGGCCCGCCGTGGAGCTGGACAGGTGGCGTTCGGCGTCCGTGAGCGTGAACCAGGGGCCCATGATCTCTATGCACGCGAAGGCCAGCATCGGGCGCCAGTGGGTGCGGATGGTCAGCCACAGGCCTCCCTGGCGGATCGCCAGGGGAAGGAGGAGCAGGGCGCCCACCGCACAACGCGCGAACACCACCATCGACGGGGACACCTCGTCCACCGCCACCTTGATCATCAGATAGGGGATGCCCCAGATCACTCCCATGAGGGAGAAGAGGAACCAGCCTCGTGCAGTCATGTACAGAGCATGGGTGTCAGGACTGTCCCGCGTCTTGAACGCTGTTGCGGTACGCCGCCGGGGTCACGCCCAGCACCCGGCGGAACCAGCGGGTCAGGTGGGCCTGGTCGGCGAAGCCCACCAGGGCGGCCGCCTCGGCCGGGCGAACGCCCGCCTCCAGCAGAGCGCGGGCCCGGGTCACCCGGTACTGGGCCAGCCAGGCGTACGGCGGGACGCCCATCGTCGTACGGAAGGCTCTGAGGAGCTGGTAGCGGGAGAGGCCCAGGTCGGCGGCCAGGTCGGCGAGTGAGGGTGGGGCGGTGAGTTCGTCGGCCAGTCTGTCTCGGACCAGGAGGGATATTCCCTGCGCCCCGGGGACGTGGTCCGTCGCCGGGCGGGCCGTGGAGTGGCGGCGGGACAGGGCTGTCAGCAGCCACGGGAGGCGGGATTCCGCTTCCAGCGGGTCGGGGCAGGTGGCCAGGTCGGTGTGGGCCCGGCGGAGGGCCGCGGCCAGTTCCGGGTCGTCCAGCACCGGGTCGCGGAAGTGCGGTGTGCCGGTGCCCAGGGTGCCCTCCGCCAACAGGGACGGGTCCGCGTACAGGGCGCGGTAGGCATAGCCCTCGGTCGGGGTGGCCGGGCCGCCGGTGTGCATCTCGCCCGGGGCCAGTACGACGATCGCTCCGGGGCCGTTGCGGATGTGGCCGCCCCGGTAGTCGATGATCTCGGAGCCGCTCACGCACACCCCGATGGTGAACTCCGCGTGCGCGTGCGGGGCGTAGATGTGGCGTTCGAAATGCGCCGTCAGCAGGTCGAGCGGCGGCCCGCAGCGGCCCAGCCGAGCCCTCGTCCACCGTGCTTGTTCCGCCACCTTCGGCACCCCCTACGCCCTGCCGCCTTGGGCAACCACTACGCGGTGCCACCTTAGGCAACCCCTACGCGGTGCCGCCTTGCGCAACCCCTACGCGGTGCCGCCTTCGGCAACCCCCTGTGCACCTACGCTGCAACACGCTCAGGCACCCGTTCCATGCCCCATCCGCTCCAGCGCGTCGAACGCCGCCCCCATCCGCTCCCGGTGGTTTTCGAGGACCTCCGCGAACGGGTCGCCCGCGAGCTGGCGCCGCACGGAGGCCACGCACACCGCGCGGTACGCGGCGACGGTCACCGCCGCCAGCAGCTCCGGGTCGGCCTCCCCGGCCTCGGCGAGCGCTCCGGCCAGCGCCCGTTCCACCTCCTCGGCCCCCTCGCGGGCACGCGCCAGCAGCGCCGGCGAGGCGGCGACGACCGGCCAGAAGCCCTCGAAACCCTCCCCCACCCCGCCCAGCGGGTGCCCCGCGCCGATGAACCGGAAGGCCAGGCGGCGCAGCGCCGCGAGCGGGGGCTCGCCGGGGGTGCGGTCCCGTACCGCACCGGAGAAGGCCTGGACGGCCTCCGGGATGCGGTCGAGGAACAGGTCCTCCTTGCGCGGGAAGTAGTTGAAGACGGTCATCGCCGAGACGCCCGCCGCCCGCGCGACCTCGGCGACGGTCACCTGGTCGAAGCCGTGTTCCCGGAACATCACCGTCGCGACGTTCGAGATCCGCTGCCGCGTCTCCCGCTTCTTGCGCTCCCGCAGGGACTCCCCTGGCCTGCTCTCATCGATCACAAGAAAACTATAGCCGCTCGAAACTTTTAGTGACTACAGTGAAGCCATGACGGCAACGACAGCAACGACAGCAACGACAGCAACTGATCGCAAGAACGACATGGACTACGACGTGGTGGTGGCCGGCGGTGGGCCCGTCGGGCTCTTTCTCGCCGGGGAGCTGCGGCTCGGCGGGGCGAGTGTGCTGGTCGTGGAGCGGCTGGCCGAGGTGGACGTGACCATCAAGGCGGGCGGCATCAACACGGCCGGCGCGGTGGCCCTCTACCGGCGGGGCATGCTGCCCGAGCTCGCGGAAGCCTGGGAACGGAACCGGTGGCGATTGCAGGCCTTCCTCGGGGACCGCGGTGCCGACGCGCCCCGGACTCCCCCGAAGTTCGCCGGGCACTTCGCCGGGATCATGATGCGCGGTGACCTGTTCGACGGCTCCGACCCGGCGTTCGCCGACATCGGCCCCGCCGACCAGGTCGGCCTCGGGGTCCCGCAGGCCGAACTGGAGCGGATCCTGGCCGCCCGCGCCGAACGGCTCGGCGTCGAGGTCCGCCGGGGCGTGGAGCTGACCGGCTTCGACGTCACCGACGACACCGTCACCGTACGGCTGGGCACCTCCGAGACGGTCCGGGCCGGCTGGCTCGTCGGGTGCGACGGCGGGCGGAGCACCGTCCGCAAGCTCGCCGGGTTCGACTTCCCCGGTACCGAACCGGAGATCACCGGCTATCAGGCCGTCGTCGAGATGAGCGGCGGCGAGCGGCTGGGGGCCGGGTGGAACACCACCGACGTGGGGACGTACGTCAACGGGCCCTTCCCCGGCCGGATCCTCACCGTCGAGTTCGACGGGCCGCCCGCCGACCGCTCCGCGCCCATCACCGCCGAGGAGATCCAGGCCGCCCTGCGCCGGGTCTCGGGGGTGCCCGAGGTGACCGTCCACGAGGTGCACTCGTCGACCCGGTTCACCGACAACGCCCGGCAGGCGAGCACCTACCGCAAGGGCCGGGTGCTGCTCGCCGGGGACGCGGCGCATGTGCACTCGCCGTTCGGCGGGCAGGGGCTCAACCTCGGCCTCGGCGACGCCATGAACCTCGGCTGGAAGCTGGCCGCCGTCGTACGCGGCCGGGCCCCCGAGGCCCTTCTCGACAGCTACACCGGCGAACGGCATCCGGTCGGCGCCTGGGTGCTGGACTGGACCCGCGCCCAGATCGCCGTGATGCGGCCCGACCGGCACGCCCGCGCCCTGCGCCGGGTGGTCACCGATCTCGCGCTGACGAGGGACGGGACGACGTACCTCGTCAAGCAGATCTCGGGCGTCTGGCAGCACTACGACCTGCCCGGCGAGCACCCGCTGACCGGCCGGAGCGCCCCTGACCTGGAGTTCTCCGACGGCACCCGGCTGGGCGACCGGCTGCACGGCGGCCGGGCGGTCCTGTTCGACCTCGCCGACGATCCCAAGCTGCGCGCCCGGGCGGAGGGGTACGGCGACCGGGTGGACGTCGTCGGCGCGACCTGCCCGGGGCGTCCGGAGCTGACCGGCCTCCTCGTCCGGCCCGACGGGTTCGTGGCCTGGGCCGCGGACGGGAACGACGACCTGGGAGACGACCTCGACGACGCTCTGACCCGCTGGTTCGTCACGACAGCCGGCTGAGCCTGCGGTACGACAGCCGGCTGAACCTGCGGTTGACCTTGCCGCAACGTCAACGTCTCTACTGGTGGCATGCGGATCGGAGAACTCGCCGCCACCGTCGGCGTCACCACGCGCACGGTGCGGCACTACCACCACCTGGGCCTGCTGCCCGAGCCCGAGCGGCTCTCGAACGGCTACCGGGACTACACCCTCCGGCATGCCGTGGTCCTCGCCCGGATCCGGCGGCTGACCGAGCTGGGGCTCGGGCTCGCCGAGGTGCGGGACGTGCTCGCGGACGACGCCGGCAAGGATCTCGTCGAGGTGCTCACCGAACTCGACGAGGACCTTGCCCGGCAGGAGGCGGAGATCCGGGAGCGGCGGCAGCGGCTGCGGGCCCTGCTGGACGCGGGCGAGCTGCCCGCCGAGGGACCGGTCTCGCCCGAACTGGCCGCCTTGTTCGCCACGGCGGCCCCCCGGCTGGCCGACTCCCCCATGGCCGCCAAGGACCGTGAGGTGTTCGCCCTGATCGAGACGGCGGCGGACCCGGCGCAGCGCGAGCGGCTGATGTCCCTGGCCGGCGCCATGGCCGGCTCGCCACAGGCGACCGCCCGGGTGAACGAGGTGTACGTGCTCCTCGACGCGCTCGCCGACGCCGGCACCGACGATCCCCGGGTGGCCGAGGCCGCCCGGGCGATCGCCGGCTGCATCCCCGCCGGCCTGCTCCCGGAGCACGGCTTCGACCACGGAGACAGCTTCCTGCGCGCCCTCTACGCGGACCTCGCCCCGGCACAGGCCGCCGCGGTCCGCCGGGCGCTGGACATCGTCGGCGGAGACCGGCCGTGAAGGCCGGGTACGCCGTGCTCCGGCACGAGCTGGGGCTGCTGGCGAGTCTGGTGCTGTGGGCCGGTCGGCGCACGAAAGGGACCGGGGAACGCTTCGGGTACGCCCGGGGCCAGGGCGCCATGATGTTCGGGCTCGCGTTCGTGTGCGTGATCGAGACGGTCGCGCTGTCGGTGCTGCTGCGCGACTGGCCGGCCGTGCACCGGATCATGCTGGTCCTGGACGTCTACACGGTGCTCTTCGTCGTCGGCCTGCACGCGGCCTCCGTGGTCCACCCGCACCTGCTGACCCCGGACGCCCTGCACGTCCGCAACGGCGTCCGGCTCGACCTGCGCATCCCGCTGGACGCGATCAAGTCCGTACGGCACGAGACGCGTTACCAGCACGACCGGAACGCCGAGGACCGACTCGACGTGCCCATCGGCTCCCAGACCTCGGTGACCCTCGAACTGGCCGCGCCCCTCGCCCACTTCACCCTGCTGGGCCGCCGCCGCGAGGTGAGCGTCGTGCGGTTCCACGCCGACGACGCCACCGGTCTCGTACGACAGCTCACGCGGGCGCGAACCGCACCTTCATCGTCCCCGGATCGGCCTGGGTCAGCCGCACCGGCAACCGCTCGCCCAGCGGAAGAGGCGCGCCGCCCTCGATCCGGCCTATGACGGCGGGCTGCTGCAACAGCACCTTCCCCACGGTCGGCTGACGCGCCTCGACCTCCACCACGCACCCGTCGAAGACCTCCCCGACCCGGTCCTTGAGCAGGGCCGCCTCGACGATGTCGACGCACTCCCGCTCCACCGTGCCCGCCCGCCGCGCACCCTCGGCCATCTCCTTGGGGAGCAGGTCCAGCGCCATCAGCACCCAGTCGGGCGGGGTCTCGCCGGCGGCCGCCGCCAGGCACAGCTCCGAGGCGTAGCGGTCGGCCAGGCGGCGCAGCGGCGCGGTGCAGTGCGCGTAGGGGGCGGCCACGGCCGCGTGGGTGGTGATCGCGGGGACCACGCCGTCCCGGAAGACCGTGTAGCCGGCGCCGCGCAGCAGCGTGGTGCACTCCTGGAGGAAGGCCGCGTGGCGGGGGCGGCGGGGGTTCAGGGAGCGGATCAGCGCGGCGTACGACACGTGGTGCGGCCACTCGATGTGCAGGGCGGTCGCGGTACGGCGCAGCCGCGCGACCGCGCCGTCGGGGGCGGTGGGCAGGGTGCGCAGGACGCCGGTGCCGTGGGCCAGCATCAGATCGGCGGCGGCCATGCCGGTGAGCAGGGAGATCTGGGCGTTCCAGGCCTCGGCGGGCAGCGGGGCGCGGTAGCTGAGCCGGTAGGTGTGGTCGTACTCGACGATCTCCTGCTCCGGCACGTTGAGCGAGATGCCGCCGCGTTCCACCTCAAGGCGTTCGCGCGCCTCGCCGATCGCCCTGAGCAGGGCGAGGGGTTCCTCGGCGGTCCCCTCGTCGATGTGCCGCTGCACGCCCGCGTAGTCGAGCTTGGCCCGGCTGCGGACGAGGGCCCGGCGGACGTCGGCGGTCAGCGTGCGCCCTTCTTCGTCCAGGTCGATGGTCCACAGGACGGCCGGGCAGGTCTGGCCGGGGAGCAGGCTGGCCGCGCCCTCGCTGAGCACGGCGGGGTGCAGCGGGACCCGCTCGTCCGGGAAGTAGAGCGTGTTCACACGGTGGTGCGCCTCGGAGTCGAGGTCGCCGCCGGGTACGACGAAGGCGGCGACGTCGGCGATGGCGTACCGGACGCGGTAGCCGCCGTGGTGCCGGGAGAGGTGCATCGCCTGGTCGAGGTCGTTCGCGGTGGGCGGGTCGATCGTGAGGAAGGGGATGTCGGTCGCGTCGTGGGCGGGCACGGCCGGGTACCTGGCGGCGCTCTCGGCCTCCGCGAGCACCTCGGGCCGGAAGCCGTCCGGGATGCCGAGGTCGTCCCGGAGTACGGCGAGCGCGGCCCGGAGGGGAGCCTCGGGAGCACCCTTGACACGTATGTGGCGGCTGGGCATAGGACGAGCGTAGTCACATCGCGCTGGTCCGGCGCTCTACGCTGGCGCGAAGCGTCGACGACGGACGTGATGTCGAACTTGGTGTCGGGCTTGATGGTGAGCTCGATGGTGATGAGGAGTACGTGTGCTGGTCCTGCTGCCGCCCTCGGAAGGCAAGGCGTCCTCGGGCCGTGGTGCCCCGCTGAAGCCGGAGTCGCTGTCCCTGCCGGGGCTCGCGGACGCCCGCGAGGCCGTGCTCGCCGAACTGGCCGACCTGTGCGCCGGTGACGAGGAGAAGGCGCGCGAGGTCCTCGGGCTGAGCGAGGGGCTGCGCGGCGAGGTCGCCAAGAACGCGGAGCTGCGGACGGCGGGCGCGCGGCCGGCCGGGGAGATCTACACGGGGGTGCTGTACGACGCCCTCGGCCTGGCCTCCCTGGACACGGCCGCGAAGCGGCGGGCCGCGCGGTCGCTGCTGGTGTTCTCGGGGCTGTGGGGCGCGGTCCGGGTGACGGACCGGATCCCCTCGTACCGCTGCTCGATGGGGGTGAGACTGCCGGGGCTCGGTGCGCTGGGGACGCACTGGCGGAAGCCGATGGCGGAGGTGCTGCCGGAGGCGGCCGGAGCGGGGCTGGTGCTGGACCTGCGGTCGGCGGCGTACGCGGCGGCGTGGAAGCCGAAGGGGGAGGTGGCCTCGCGGACGGCGACCGTGCGGGTGCTGCACGCGCCGACGCGGAAGGTGGTGAGCCACTTCAACAAGGCGACGAAGGGGCGGATCGTACGGAGTCTGCTGACCGCCGGGATCGCGCCGGCCGGCCCGGGCGAGCTGGTGGAGGCGTTGCGCGACCTGGGGTACGAGGTGGAGGTCGCGGCGCCGGGCAAGGCGGGGCAGGCCTGGGCGCTGGATGTGCTGGTGGCGGAGGTTCACTAGGAGCCGGCTCAGGCAGCTCAGGCAGCTCAGCCGAGCCAAGCCCGGCTCGGTCCGGCCCGGCCCATTGCAGTATGTGCAACGTGCTTTGCGCGGTGCGCATCGCCCCGGCAGGATGTCGGCCATGCCCACCTCCGTGCTGGACCTCGCCCCCGTCGTCCCCGTCGTCGTGATCGAGGACGCCGGCGATGCCGTCCCGCTCGCGCGGGCGCTGGTGGCCGGGGGGCTGCCCGCGATCGAGGTGACCCTGCGGACCCCGGCCGGGCTGGACGCGATCCGGGCGATCGCCGGCGCGGTGCCGGACGCGGTGGTCGGGGCGGGGACCGTGCTGACGCCCGGCCAGGTCACGGAGTGCGTGGCGGCCGGGGCCCGGTTTCTCGTGAGCCCGGGATGGACGGACGGGCTGCTGGAGGCGATGGCCGGGTCCGGGGTGCCGTTCCTGCCGGGCGTGTCGACCGCCTCGGAGGTGGTGGCGCTGCTCGAACGCGGGGTGCGGGAGATGAAGTTCTTCCCGGCACAGGCCGCCGGCGGCACGGCCTATCTGAAGTCCCTCGCGGGTCCCCTCCCGCAGGCCCGCTTCTGCCCGACCGGCGGGATCGGCGCGGAGAACGCCCCGGAGTACCTCGCCCTCCCCAACGTCGGCTGTGTGGGCGGCACCTGGATGCTCCCGGCGGACGCCGTGGCCGCCCGGGACTGGGCCCGCGTCGAGTCGCTGGCGCGGGCCGCGGCGGGCCTCAGGGACGCAGGTGGGACGTGTCGTTGAAGAGCCGCACGCTCGCGTTGCCGTCCGCGTAGTACGCCACCGCCGACAGGGAGGCCGCCGACAGTTCCATGCGGAACAGGGACTCCGCCGGGGCGCCGAGGGCGAGCCGCACGAACGTCTTGATCGGCGTGACGTGCGTGACCAGCAGGACCGTGCGGCCCGCGTAGGCCGCGACCAGCCTGTCCCGGGTGGCCGCGATGCGCGTCGCCGTCTCGGCGAAGCTCTCGCCGCCGCCGGTGGGGTGGGCCTCCGGGTCGGCGAGCCAGGCGTTCAGGTCGTCCGGGTAGCGCTCGCGGACCTCGCCGAAGGTGAGGCCCTCCCAGGTGCCGAAGTCCGTCTCCTTGAGCCCCTCCTCGACCGTGACGTCGAGGCCGAGGCGGGTGGCCACGGCCGCGGCGGTCTGGCGGGTGCGGGTGAGCGGGGACGCGAGGATCACCTCGATCGTGCCCCGCCGGGCGAGGGTCTCGGCGGCGCGCCGCGCCTGCTCCTGGCCGACGTCGGAGAGGGCGGGGTCGGTGCCGCCGCTGCCGGAGAAGCGTTTCTGGGGGGTGAGGGGGGTCTCGCCGTGGCGGAGGAGGACGAAGGTGGCCGGGGCACCCATGTCCGGCGACGCCCAGCCGGAGGTCGGCTGAGGTGACGTGGCTACGTTGCGTGCGGCGCGGGTGTCGGGGGCGGGGGCCTCGGTCGTCGTCACAGTGCCGGTGAGTGGGGGCTGGTCGCGCAGTTCCCCGCGCCCCTGAAGGGGCGCTGTCCTCGCCGTCGGTGCCCACGGCTCGCCCCGCTTGCCCGCGTCCATCGCCTCGTTCGCCAGTCTGTCGGCGTGCTTGTTCTCGGCTCTCGGGATCCACTCGTAGGTCACCCGGTCCGCCGGGAACACCCGGGACGCCTCTGTGGCCAGGGGCTTCATGTCGGGGTGTTTGATCTTCCAGCGGCCCGTCATCTGCTCGACGACCAGCTTGGAGTCCATGCGGACGTGCACGGCGGCGGTCGGGTCGAGGTCGTGCGCCGCGCGCAGGCCCGCGAGGAGGCCGCGGTACTCGGCGACGTTGTTGGTGACGACGCCGAGGTACTCGGCCGCCTCCGCCAGCGTCTCGCCGGTCGCCGCGTCGATGACCACCGCGCCGTAGCCGGCCGGCCCCGGGTTGCCCCGGGAGCCGCCGTCCGCCTCGACGATGAACTCCCTTGCCACGTACGCCCCTTAAGTGTTCCTACAGACCCGACTCGGACGTGCGCACCAGGATGCGGCGGCAGTTCTCGCAGCGCACCACCGTGTCGGGCGCGGCCGAGCGGATCTCGTTCAGCTCGGTGATGGCGAGCTCCTGGCGGCAGCCCTGGCAGCTGCGCGCGTACAGCTTGGCCGCGCCGATGCCGCCCTGCTGCTCGCGCAGCTTGTCGTAGAGCTTCAGCAGGTCCGCCGGGACCGCGCCCGCGATGACCTCACGCTCCTTGGCCACCGTGGCCGCCTCGGCGTCGAGCTCACCGGACGCGGCGGTGCGGCGGGCGGTGGCCTCGTCGATCCGGCCCTGGACGGCGCCGGTGCGCTCGGTCAGTTCGGCGACCCGCTCCTGGGCGGACTCGCGGCGCTCCATGACCTCCAGGACGACGTCCTCCAGGTCGCCCTGGCGCTTGGCGAGGGAGACGATCTCCTTCTGGAGGTTCTCCAGGTCCTTCGGGGAGGTGACCGCGCCGGAGTCCAGGCGCTGCTGGTCGCGGGCGGCGCGCTGGCGCACCTGGTCCACGTCCTGCTCGGCCTTGGTCTGCTCGCGGGCGGTGTCGCTCTCCTCGGTCTGCGCGGCCACGAGCAGGTCGCGCAGCTGGGTGAGGTCCTTCGTCAACGAGTCGATCTCGGCGTGTTCGGGCAGCGACTTCCGCTTGTGCGCCAGCTGCTGGAGGCGGACGTCCAGGGCCTGGACGTCGAGGAGTCGGATCTGGTCGGCGGACGCGGCGTTCAGTTGGGGGCTCCAAGGGAGGGGGTGTGGCTGGTCCAGGGGTCGGTGACCGTCTTGGAGACGTGCACGCGGAGGTCCCAGCCGTGGCGGTCGGAGATTTCGTCGAGCTGGGCTGCGGCCAGCTCGCACCAGGGCCATTCGGTGGCCCAGTGCGCCGCGTCGAGCAGCGCGAGGGGACTGTGGGCCACGGCTTCGGAGGCCGGGTGGTGGCGCAGGTCCGCCGTGAGGAAGGCGTCCACCCCGGCGGCGCGTACGACGTCGAAGAGGCTGTCGCCGCTGCCGCCGCTGACGGCGATCGTACGGACGAGGGCCTCGGGGTCACCGGCGACGCGGATGCCCTGCGCGGTGGCGGGGAGGCGCTCGGCTGCCCGACGCGCGAGTTCACCGACGGTGACCGGGTGGTCGAGTTCGCAGACGCGGCCGAGGCCCCGGCGGCCCTCCGGGTCGGTGGGGTCCGGGACGAGGGGGCGTACCACCCGCAGGTCCAGGGCGCCCGCGAGCGCGTCGGAGACGCCCGGGTCGGCGGTGTCGGCGTTGGTGTGGGCGACGTGCAGCGCGATGTCGTTCTTGATGAGGGTGTGGACCACCCGGCCCTTGAAGTGGCTCGCCGCGACCGTCGTCGTACCGCGCAGGTAGAGGGGGTGGTGGGTGACCAGCAGGTCGGCGCCCAGCTTCACCGCCTCGTCGACGATGTCCCGCACCGGGTCGACGGCGAAGAGGACCCGGGTGATCTCCTGCTCGGGGTCGCCCACGACGGTGCCGACCGCGTCCCAGGACTCGGCCCGCTCGGCGGGCCACAGGTTCTCCAGCGCGGCGATGACTTCTGACAGACGGGGCACGGGGAAAGGCTACCTGCCTGTTCCCCGGGGCCGTACCTGCTCGCCCACGGGAGGCAACGCCCAGCACACCCGTCACCGTTTCCTCAGGCGAATCGCCGCGTGTGCACCCGTATGTGTGAAGTCGCCGACCGGCGGTCCCCCGTCTGTGCGTGCGAAAACTAGCTTCATTGCCGGAGGTGACCGAGCGATGACGGCCTGTGCGATCGAACCCTCGGCTGCGGACGAGGACGACAGCGCGCCGAGAGCGGGCTGCACCATCACGGCGGACGGGGCGTACGCGGCCCGGCTGGCCCAGCAGGAAGGTTCCTGGTACCCGGAGCGGTGGACGCTGGACGGCCCCGAGCCGTACGCCGTTCCGCTGCCCGGCAACCAGCCCGAGGAGCCGGGCACCGAGGTGCAGCCGATGGGCGACGGGCGGGTGCTCATCCACCGGCTGGTGGACGGGCGGCACCACTTCGCCCTGCTCTATCCGACCGGGCCCGGCACCGGTGAGCTGCCGCTGGGTGCGGTGGAGTGCCCGGACGCGGGCACCTCGCTGCGGCTGCTGCCGCCCGCGCCGGGCGGCGGTGACGCCTGCGCGCTCGCCGTCGGGCCGCGCTCCTCGGTGGTGTGGCTGGTGGCGGGCGGGGCCTTCGGGCCGGAGCGGCTCGCGGTGGTTCCGGGGCGCTGTTCGGGCGGGGTCTGGCTGGACCGGGGCGGGCGGATGCTGGCCCTGGACCGGGAGCTGGGCGGGCGGACCAAGGCGGTGGTGGTCGATCTGGAGCGGGGCGGCGAGGTGTCGCCGCTGCTGCAGATCGCGGCGGACAGCGACGACCGGCTGCTGGTCGCCGACCCGGACAGCGGGCTGATCCTGGTCGGCTCGGACGCGCCCTCCCCCGGGCAGGAACGGTTGGGCTGGGGTGTCCTCGGCAGCACGCTGCCGGTGCGCTTTCCGGAGAGCCTGCGGCTGGCGGAGTGCACGGTGACGCCGTTCGCGATCCAGCCGGGGCTGGTGCTGATGCCGGAGAGCTGCGGGGTGGCGCTGCGCATCGACGGCCCGCTGGGCAGCTGGGTCGGCGTCTGGCGGCCGAGGGCCCGCGGGGTGTGCCATCTCCCGGCGCCGGAGGGGTGGTTGGCCGGCGCCGGGCTGTGGACGCAGGACGGGGTGCTGCGGCTGCCGTACGCCACGGGGGAGGTCCCGTGCGGCGTGGCGGAGGTCGCGGTGTCCTGGGGGGAGACGGGGGAGCACGGGGGGCCGGGGGACGCGGGCCCGGGGGATCCGGTTCGGGACGGCACGGCTGCCGGGGCGTCGGGTACGCCCGGGGAGCCGGCGGAACCGGATCCTCCGGAGCCTGTCGTGGCCCGGCCGGTGCCCCTGCAACAGGCCCCGCTGGGGCGGCTCGTAACAAAGTAGAGAAGGCTTGTAACGAAGTAGCACCGGTCGGCGTGCCTGCCTGGATTCGCCCTGTGGTGGGTTGGTTAAACTCGCCGCGCTGTAAGAAAGATCATGTTGACGGGGTGAATTCTTCCGATGAGCGACACCAGCACGTCTCAGCACCTGTCCGCCGACCTGCACGAGTCCGACAGCCACGGCAAGCACCGTGGTCCGGTCTCGGCCCAGGACGGCGAATCGGCCCCGAGCGGCCGGCACCGCAAGCCGGAGCCGGCCGAGACCGCGGCCTGACGGTACGTACGTACGACAGCGGCTCCGCCCTTGTGGGTGGGGCCGCTGTCGTCTGTACCGCAACTGCCACAACTGCCGCTACTGCCGCTTCAGCCCCAGCACCTCCGCCGCCGCGAAGGTCTCCCCCGGCGGCCGGTCGGCGTAGTGCGGGGTGAGCAGGGCGTCGAGTTCGCCGTAGTCGAAGGTGTCCTGCTTGCTGTCGAACCTGGCCTGGACCCGCGGCCGTTCGACGATCGCGACCATGCCGCCGTGGACGACCAGCAACTGGCCGTTGATCCGCCCGGCGGCCGGGGAGGCCAGGTAGCCGACGAGCGGGGCGACGTGTTCGGGGGCGAGCGGGTCGAGGCCCTCGGCGGGCCGCTCGAACCCGGCGAAGACGTCCTCGGTCATCCGGGTGCGGGCGCGCGGGCAGATCACGTTGGCGGTCACGCCGTACTTGGCGAGGGCGAGGGCGGTGGAGGTGGTCAGGCCGACGATGCCGCCTTTCGCGGCCGCGTAGTTGGGCTGGCCCGCGGAACCGGCGAGGAAGGCCTCGGAGGAGGTGTTGACGATCCGGCCGTACACCTTCGCGCCGCCGGCCGCCTTGGACCGCTCCCGCCAGTGCGCGGCCGCGAAGCGGGTGGTGTTGAAGTGGCCCTTGAGGTGGACCCGGATCACCGAGTCCCACTCGTCCTCGGTCATGGAGAAGACCATGCGGTCGCGCAGGATGCCGGCGTTGTTGACGAGGATGTCCAGCTTTCCGTAATGGGTTGTCGCCAGGGTGAGAAGGTCTCGCGCCTGTGTGAAGTCGGCGATGTCTCCGGTGTGGGCGACGGCCCGGCCGCCCGCGGCGCGGATCTCCTCGGCGACCTGCTCGGCGGGGCCCGCGGAGGCCGCCCCCGAGCCGTCCCGGCCCGGCCGGCCGAAGTCGTTGACGACGACGGCCGCGCCCAGCCGGGCCAGTTCGAGCGCCTCGGCCCGGCCGAGCCCCCGGCCCGCGCCGGTGACGATCGCACTGAGCCCTTCGAGCGGCCGTTCCGACAGTGGCCTTTCCGGCATACGGCGGCCCCTCAGATCTCTATGCAGGTGCGCAGCGCGGTGCCGGTGCGCATCTGGTCCAGGGCTTCGTTGATCTCCGCCAGCGGCACCCGGTGGGTGATCAGGCCCTCCAGGTCGATGCGGCCGGCCCGCCACAGGGCGATCGTGCGCTCGTAGGAGCCGACCACGTCCCCGCCGCCGTACATCGACGGCAGGATCCGCTTCTCGTCGAAGAACAGCTCGAACATGTTGAGCTGGAGGAAGTCGTCCATGGCGCCGGCGCCGACGACCACGAGGGTGCCGCCGCGCCGGGTGTTCTCGTACGCCGTGCGGGCGGTGGCGGACCTGCCGACGACCTCGAAGACGTAGTCGAAGCCCTCGCCGCCGGTGACCTCCTGCTTGGCGCCGGGCAGTTCGTCGGGCGAGACCGCCCTCGTGGCCCCGAACCCGATCGCGGCCTCGCGCCGGGACGCGACCGGGTCGACGGCGACGATCTCGGCCGCCCCCTTGAGCCGCGCCCCCTGGATCGCCGAGATCCCGACCCCTCCGCACCCGATCACGGCCACCGACGCACCCGCCTGCACGTCGGCCGTGTTGAGGGCCGCGCCGAGCCCGGTGGTCACCCCGCAGCCGATCAGCGCGGCGATGTCGAAGGGCACGTCGTCCGGGATCGGCACCGCGCACCCGGCGTCGACCACGACCTCCTCGGCGAAGGTGCCGGTGCCCGCGAAGCCGAAGACGTCACCGCCGGGGCGCCTGAAGTTGGGGGTGCCGGCGTTCATGAACCCGGCCAGGCACAGTTCGGTCTGCCCGCGCTTGCAGGCCGGACAGGCCCCGCAGGCCGGCAGCCAGCAGACGACCACCCGGTCGCCCGGCTTGACCCGGGTGACGCCCTCCCCCACCTCCAGGACCTCGCCCGCGCCCTCGTGGCCCGGCACGAACGGGGCCGGCTGCGGCAGCACCCCGTTCATCGCCGACAGGTCCGAGTGGCACAGCCCGGTGGCGCGCACCCGTATCCGCACCCTGCCGGGGCCGAATCCGACCGCCTCGACGTCGTCGAGGACCTCAAGCTTCTCCTGGCCTGTCTCCTGCAGTACGGCTGCGCGCATGGTGCGGCTCTCCCCTCGACTGCGTTCTGGACCGAGCTGGTTCAAGCTGGATCAAGCTGGATCAGGAGTGTTCGACGACGGTGTCGGCGAGGACGGGCGCGTCGTCCCGCTCGACGGCACCGACGGCGACGCGGACCTGCGAGTCGCCCTGCCACATGCGGATGCGCAGGGTCTCCCCCGGGTAGACGACCCCGGCGAACCGCGTCCCGTACGACCGCACCCTGCTCACGTCCCCGCCGAGCAGGGTGTCCACGACCGCCTTGAGCGTCATGCCGTAGGTGCACAGCCCGTGCAGGATGGGCCGGTCGAAGCCGGCGAGCTTCGCGAACTCCGGGTCGGCGTGCAGCGGGTTGTAGTCGCCGGAGAGGCGGTAGAGCAGGGCCTGGTCCTCGCGGATCGGGCGCTCGACGGTCCGGTCCGGCTCGCCGGCGGGCGGGGCCGGCCGGGTGGCGGGGCCGCGGTCGCCGCCCCAGCCGCCCTCCCCCCGTACGAAGATCTGCGCGCCGTTGGTCCACAGCGGGCCGTCGGCGTCCGCGACCTCGGTGCGCATCACCAGGACGGCCGCCTTGCCCTTGTCGTACACGGCGGCGATCCGGCCGGTGGCGGTCGCGGTCCCCGCGACCGGGATGGGCCGGTGCAGGGTGAGGGACTGGCCGCCGTGCAGCACCTTGGCGAGGTCGACGTCGACGCCGGGCATGGACAGTCCGCTGATCACCCCGGGCGAGCCGGCGCCCGCGACGGTGGCGAAGCTGGGCAGCACGTGCAGCCGGGTCTCCAGGGTGTAGCGCAGTTCGTCGGGGTCGGTCGCCGGGCGGCCCGCGCCGATGCCGAGGTGATAGAGCTGGACGTCCCGGCGCTCCCAGCCGATCTCCCCGGACCGGGGTTCGGCGGCAAGGGCCTTGGCTGCGTCGATGGGCATACGGCTCCTGATGGCTCAAGACCCCGGTACGGCCGTCCGCACCGTCGGCCGCACCGAGGTCGTCACGGGCCGACCTAGAACGCGTTCCAGTCCGGCGCCCCTTGTATAGCCCAGCACTCGGCAGTTGTGAAGGCTCCTGACACTGTGTCAGGTCGGGTGCCGGTTCGCCGGCCGGTGACATTTGTCCTGCCCTAGTCCGTACAAGCGCATCTGCCGCACGGTGGGCCCGGGTTCGTAGCGTCGTAGTCATGACACGGACAAGTGGGACGGCAGGCCGGACAGAGCGTGCCGTGTCCTTCGCGGGGGCGGTCAAGACCTTCGGCGCGGTGCGCGCCGTCGACGGGGTGGACCTTGAGATCGGGCGCGGTGAGACGGTCGCGCTGCTCGGCCGCAACGGCGCGGGCAAGTCGACGACGATCTCGTTGCTGCTCGGGCTGAACGCGCCCGACGCCGGCACGGTCGAGCTGTTCGGCGCGCAGCCGGCGAAGGCCGTACGCGGCGGGCTGGTCGGAGCGATGCTCCAGGAGGCACGGGCGGTGCCCCGGGTCACCGTCGGCGAGCTGGTCGCCTTCGTGGCCCGGCGCTATCCGACGCCGATGCCCGTCCCGCAGGTCCTGGAGCTGGCCGGTATCGGCGAGCTGGCCGGGCGGCGGATGGACCGTCTGTCGGGCGGGCAGACACAGCGCGTGCGGTTCGCCGTGGCGCTGGCCGGGAACCCCTCGCTGCTCGTCCTGGACGAGCCGACCGCCGCCCTGGACGTGGAGGCGCGGCAGGCGTTCTGGCACTCGATGCGGGCCTACGCCCGGCGCGGCCACACCGTCCTGTTCTCCACGCACTACCTGGAGGAGGCGGACGCGCACGCCGACCGCATCCTCGTCATCGACCGCGGCCGGATCGTCGCGGACGGCACCGGCGAGCAGCTCAGGCGGGCGGCCGGCGGCAGCCTCGTCTCCTTCGACCTGGCGGGCGGCGCCACCGAGGGCCTGGCCCGGTTGCCCGGCGTGCGGTCCCTCGAAGTGCGCGGCGACCGTGCGCTGCTGCGCACCGACGACTCGGACGCGACCGTGATCGCACTCGCCGCCCGGAACGCGATCCGCGGCCTGGAGGTCACCCCCGCCTCCCTCGACGACGCGTTCCTGGCCCTGACGTCCGGCCCGCGAACCGGCGACGGTGCGCTGTCCGGCCCGCCGCCCCGCGAAGCCGCCCCGAACGGCACCTCCCCCGCCCGCACCGCCTCCGAGACGGAGACCGTCTGATGCTCGACTACCTGCGCCTCGAAGTACGCCGCACCCTGCGCGACGTCGGCTTCGTCATCGGCGGGATCGCGATGCCGGTGATGATGTACCTGCTGTTCACCAACCTCGGCGGCGACGACGGCGGCTACAGGACCCAGGCCATGGTCGGCATGGCCGCCTACGGCGCGGTCGGCTCCGCCCTCAACACTGGCGGCGGGGTCGCCGAGGACCGGGCGATCGGCTGGCTGCGGCAGCTCCGGGTGACCCCGATGACCCCGCGCCAGGTCGTCCTCGGCCGGGCGCTGACCGGCTCGGTGACCGTACTGCCCGCGATCCTCGCGGTGCTCGCGGCGGGCGGTCTGGTCAACGGCGTACGGCTGGCGGCCTGGCAGTGGGCGGGGGTCGCGCTGCTGCTGTGGCTGGGCTCGATCCCCTTCACCCTGCTCGGCCTCGCCAACGGCTACGGACTGACCGCCCAGACCACCGGCGTGGCGAACATGGCCTGCAACCTGGGGCTCGCCGTGATCGGCGGCCTGTGGTTCCCGGTCAGCCTGTTCCCCGGCTGGCTGCGCGCCCTCTCGGAGTACACCCCGACCAACCGCTTCGCCGAACTCGGCACCTCCGTCGCCGACGGGCGCACCCCTGCACCCGGCGCGATCGCGGTCCTGACGGTGTGGCTGCTCGCGTTCGGTTCGTACGCTGTGCTGGCGTACCGCCGGACCGGGCGGACCGTGTGACCGGGGGAGCGAGAGAGATGTCCTGGATGCGAGGGATCACCTGCCAGGTACGCCGGGGGCGGGCGGCGCGGACCCAGTGGAAGGCCGACATGGCGGAGTTCAAGGCCGCGCAGAAGGAGTCGCAGCGCACGGGCGAGTGGTCCGAGAACCCGGGTCCGCCGCCGACCGGCTTCTCCCTGCTGCCGTGGCTGCTGCTGGGTCTGGGTTCCTTCTCCAACCTCCTCCAGGGCAAGACCCCCAACCCCTGGGTCGGCGGCCTGGGTCTGTTCGCCTTCAACTCCCTCTACATCTACGTCGTGTTCCGCTCCTTCGTGAAGGAGAAGCGCGAGGCGGCCGCGACGCGGGTGGCGCTCGGCCTGATGGGCCTGCTCACCTGCGGCCTCGCCCTCGGCTACGGCGGCAGCTGGCTGTACTTCTTCCCGCTGCTCGGCCTCGCCACCGGGGCCTGCCTGCGCGGCCCGCGGCTCGGCCGGATCGGCCTCTCGCTGACCGCCCTCGCGGCGGCGGTCTCCGTGTTCCGGGCGGGCTGGGACGCGATCAACGTCGCCTACGGGACCTTCCTGTCCACCATGGTGACCGCCGCGATCCTCTCCCTGTCCGAGGCGGTACGGGAGCTGCGCGCGGCCCGCGAGGAACTGGCCCGGCGCGCGGTGGAGAAGGAGCGGCTGCGCTTCTCCCGGGATCTGCACGACCTGCTCGGCCACACCCTCTCGGTGATCGTCGTGAAGTCGGAGGCGGCCCGCCGCCTCGCCCCCCGTGACATGGACGCGGCCCTCTCCCAGATCTCCGACATCGAGTCGGTGGGCCGGCAGGCGCTCACCGAGATCCGCGAGGCGGTCACCGGGTACCGCGAGGGCAGCCTGGCCACGGAGCTCGACCGGGCCCGCTCGGTCCTCTCGGCGGCGAGCGTCGAGCCGGTCGTCAGGCAGACCGGGACGCCGCTCGCCCCGCAGACCGAGACACTGCTGGGCTGGGTGGTGCGCGAGGCGGTCACCAACGTGGTCCGGCACAGCGACGCCACCCGCTGCGAGATCACCGTCGACAGCGGCGCCGAGCGGGTCCGGTTGACGGTCACCGACGACGGCACCGGCGCGGACGCTGCAGAGCCCCGCCACGAGGGCGTCGGCGGCACCGGCCTGAAGGGGCTGACCGAGCGCCTCGCGGCGGCGGGCGGCTCTCTCGAAGCCGGCCCGTCGCCACGCGGCGGCTTCACGGTCACCGCGGAACTCCCCACCGAGTCGCTGGAGTTGCTGACCTCGATGACGGTGGCGACTACGGCGCCCAGGGCGAGCTGACGACCCAGCTCACGTCGTCGGTCCACGAGGTCGCGCTGTCCCAGGCGTTGGAACCGCCGTCGCTCGCTATGTAGACGTTGTAGTTGTAGTGGCGCAGATATCGCGTCGGGTAGTTGTACGAGGCGAACGAGGTGCCCGTGCCGCTCTTGCCGGTCTCCGGGCAGAACGTGGCGTCGGCTCTGAACGTGGCGGTGCCGTCCATGGGCTGCCGCAGAAGCTTGAAGTTGTAGTGCCGCAGGAAGTCGCCCGGGTAGTTCCGCGACTCGAAGGAGACGCAGGAGTTGCTCGCCAGTCCGCGGCGGACGATCCAGGTGGCGTCGCTCTTGTCCAGGGCGGAGCTGCTGGAGGTGATGGCGGAGAGGACGGCCGCGTTGGCCTGGTGGCGGACGTAGTCGGTGGTGCAGCAGGACGTGGTGGCCTTCAGGGAGATCTCCGAGCCGGGGCTGAGCGTGCCGGTGGAGCCGGTCGCGCCGCCGTAGCCGACGGAGACGATGTTGGACTGGACGGCGTTGTCGGCGGCGTCGGTCGGGATGCCGGAGGTCATCACGCCCTCGAAGAACGAGCCGATGGAGCCGTTGCTGTTGTCCCCGCCGGTGCCGAGGACGATCGCGCCCTCCTGGTGCATGGGCGAGTAACCGCTGCCGGTGGTGGGCTCACCGCCGGAATAGGTGGTGGTGAGACCGCCGGATTGGGCGTTTCCCCATTTCAGTGCGAAATGGTCCTGGCCGTTGTTCTTCAGCAACGCGGTGACGAAAGGGATCGCCCCCGTCCCCGTGTTGGAGGAGTTGGTGCTGTGGCCGAGGTCGGACTGGAACAGCCCGTTCTCCAGGTCCGCCTGCACCCAGGGGCCCGAGCCGTAGCAGGGCGCGAACCAGCACTCGGTGCCGAAGTTGATGGCGTCCATGTGGCCGTTGCCGGTGTCCTGGTTGTTGGTCTCGGCGTTGCCGTAGTCGAAGCAGCAGCTGCCGTTGACATGAGTGCCGGAGGTGACCATGTACATCCCCTCGGCACCGCCGTTGGTGGCGACACCGGAGGTGGAGTTGTCCCGGTAGCCCATGCCGGCCGAGATCTCCAGGCCGTAGACCTGGTGCCCGCCGACGGTCACCGGCAGCGCGTCCGCCGGGGCCCCGACATCGGCCGCGCCGGCCCCGCCCGCACCCTCGACGGTGAGGTCGTTGTGCCTGCTGGACTGGTCGTAGATCCTGGTGACGATGCAGGTCGTGCCGGAGCAGAAGGAGTCCTGCGCGGCCGCGTCGGCGTATCCGCCGGTGGCCAGCAGACCGATGTTCGCGGTGGCGCCGTCCGAGGCGCGCTGCACCTGGTACAGGGATCCGCTGTACGACGAGTACAGCGCCCGGACCATGCTGTGCGCGGCCACGCACGGCGTGCCGGCGGTGGCGTAGACGTCACAGGGCAGCGAACCCGCGGCGGCGGCCTGCGGAGCACCGGCCCCGACGACGAGCGCGGCGACGGTCGCGAAGGCCGCGAGCGCGGACAGCAGGGCTCTCCTGACGCGTGGCGGACAGGAGCGCGGGGCTCGTAAGGACACTGAGAACACGATGCACCTCTTCTTCGGTTCCTCGTAGGGCGGTGCGGGTTCCTGGCCGGTATACCGAACGTCGTTCGACCGAAATACCGAACCTATTCAGCGGTCGACATACCGACCATTGACCGGGAATTCGGAGAATTGCAGAGGTGATTGTTTGAGCACGGTCAATCGCCGTCAAGCCCTGCGGCGCGGAACAAGGACCACTCTTTAATGACCGGGCCCGAGGCTAGGCTTGGGCTGTGTACGAGCCTGCGAACGAGATGCCCCGGGACCACCGGCCCGCCAAGTCGATCAGGGTGCTGCTCGCCGAGGACCAGGGCATGATGCGCGGGGCCCTCGCCTTACTGCTCGGGATGGAGCCGGACATCGAGGTCGTCGCCCAGGTCGCGACGGGTGACGCGATCGTGGACGCCGCGCTCGTCCACCGGCCCGATGTGGCCCTCCTCGACATCGAACTGCCGGGGATCAGCGGCCTGGACGCCGCGGCGGAGCTGCGCGCGCAGGCGCCCGACTGCCGGGTGCTGATCCTGACCACCTTCGGCCGGCCCGGCTATCTGCGCCGGGCCATGGAGGCCGGGGCGGCCGGCTTCCTCGTCAAGGACGGACCGGTCGAGGACCTGGCCCGGGCGATCCGGCAGGTGCTCACCGGGGAGACCGTGGTCGACCCGGCGCTCGCCGCGGCCGCGCTCAGCGCCGGGCCGAACCCGCTCACCGCCCGCGAGTGCGATGTGCTGAAGGCGTCGGTGGACGGCGCGACCGTCGCCGACGTCGCGGCGAAGCTGCACCTGTCGGAGTCGACGGTCCGCAACTACCTGTCCGCCGCGATCGGCAAGACCGGCACCCGCAACCGCACGGAGGCGGTACGGGAGGCCCGGCAGCAGGGGTGGCTGTGAGCGGGGCCCGCCGGTGCGGTCACCGCGTCACTCGCGCCTCCTTGTAGGCCGTGCCCTTCGGCGCCAGGCACACGAACCACTGGTCCGGAAAGCCCTCGGCCGAGCGGATGCCCTGCTGGACGTCACCGGTGCCGCCGTCGGCCGCGACCCGGTGGAGCCGGGTACTCGTACCGTCCTTCCAGAAACAGGTGACCTCCCGCGCCGTCTTGGCGACGTGACCGATGACGAGACGCTCGGGTCCGTCCGAGCCCGGCACCAGCCTGACCGCACCCAGTTCCAGATCCGTGCCCGCCAGGACGCCGCCCTTGGGGACCGAGTCCTCGATCACCCGCGCGCTCTTGCTCCCGTAACCGCGCACCGTGAAGTACATGGTCTTGCCGACCAGGTCGGAGACCTTGCGCACATCCGGGGGCGGCGTCTCCGCGTACTGGGCCATCGCCGCCCACTGGGTCTGCGCCTCCGTCCTGTCGCGCGGCGCGTCCCATACGTCGACGTAGACGTGCCACCGCTTGCCGTCCTCCGTCCCGCTCGCCAGCGTCGTCCGGTGCGGCCGGTACGGGGAGGTCTCGGACCGGGACGGCGACGGCTGCGTGGCCACCTGCCCGCCGCCCGTGCCCGGCAGCCCCGCCAGAGCGACCGCTCCCGTCGTCCCGGCGATCACCAGCGCCGCCCCCGCGACCACCGCCCAGCGCCGGGCCCTGCGCCGCCGACCGCCGCGCATCACCGCGTGCACAGGGGCTATACCGATCTCGACCTCGTCCGCGGCGTCCGCGAGGAGGAAGGCGATGTCCGACTCCGTCTGTGTCATGCCGTGGTTCTCCCGGTTCCCGCTCATCGGCCGTACCCTCCCTGCGTCACCATCTCGGCCAGTCCCGGTATGGCACGGAGTTTCGCGATCCCCTTGGCCGCGTTGCTCTTGACCGTGCCCACCGAGCAGCCCATCGCCTCCGCCGCCTGGGTCTCCGTCAGGTCCTCCCAGTAGCGCAGCACCACCGCCTCCCGCTGCCGCGCGGGCAGTTGGGCGAGCGCCTTGAGCAGGGCGCTGCGGTCGTCGGCCTGGGCGATCCGGTCCCCCGTGTCGGGCACCTCGCGCACCAGGCCCGAGTCGTCCTTCGGCGCGAGGAACTCCTTGAGTTTCCTTCTGTGCCTGCGTGCGTGCGCGTTCATCATCACGCGCCGTACGTACGCCTCCGGATCATCGGCCGAACCGACCTTCCGCCAGGCCACGAAGACCCGCTCGAGCGTCGACTGGACCAGGTCCTCGGCGGCGTGCTGCTCCCCCGTGAGGAGATATGCCGTACGCATCAGCCGCGGCCAGCGGCCGGTCATGAAGCTCTGGAACTCCTCGTTCCGAGCGTTCTCCCGTTCCCCCATGGGCACCTCCTAGATGTAAAGAGGAGTCCACGAGCCGCCCGGACCGTTGCCTCATCCAGCGGACGTCGGCGAAATTCTTCCCGGCAGCCACAGCAGCATCAGCACCGCCCCCGCCAGCAGCACCCCGGTGCTGGCGCGGAAGGCCAGCGCGTACCCCTCGGTCAGGGCCGCGGCCCCGCCGCCCGTACCGGTCCGGGCCGCCGCGACCGTCGACATCACCGCGAGTCCCAGCGAACCGCCCATCGTGCGCGAGGTGTTGACGAGCCCCGAGAGCAGCCCGGCCTCCGCCGGCGCCGCCCCGGAGGTGGCCAGCGCGGCCAGCGGGGTCGCGGCCAGGCCCGCGCCGAGCATCATCAGGATCCCGGGGAACATGATCGCCGTCAGGTAGGCGCCGTGCGGGCCCATGGTCGACTGCCAGCCGAACCCGGTCGCCGCGACCAGCGTGCCCGTCACCGCCACCGGCCGCGTGCCCGCCCGCCGCATCAGCCGGGGCGCCAGCTTGGAGCCGACGAGCACCGCGACCGAGCTGGGCACCAGGGCGAGGCCCGCCTCCAGCGGGGAGTAGCCGAGGACGTTCTGGGCGTAGAGCGTCATGAAGTACCACATGCAGAACATGGCCGACCCGGACACCAGCATGGCCGCGTTGGCCGACGCCACCGTCCGCCGCCCCAGCAGGCCGAGCGGCATCAGCGGGGCCGCCGTACGCGCCTCGACGGCCAGGAACAGCCCGAGCAGGGCGAGCCCGGCGATCAGCGGTACCAGGGTGGCCGCCGCCGTCCACCCCTTGGCCTCGGTCTGCGAGACCCCGTACGCCAGGGTCGCCAGGCCCGCCGTCACCAGCAGCGCGCCGGGCAGGTCGAGCCGCCGTCCGTCCCCGGCCCGGCTCTCCGTCAGCCACAGCACGGACCCGGCGAGGACCAGCGCGCCCACCGGCACGTTGATCAGCAGCACCCAGCGCCAGGACAGCACGTCCACCAGCACCCCGCCGACCAGCCCGCCGGCCGCGCCGCCGCCGGCCCCGACCGCCGTCCAGGTGGCGATCGCCCGCGCCCGGGCCGGGCCCTCCGGCACGGCGGCCGTGAGCAGGGTCAGCGTCGCGGGCGCAAGGACCGCCGCACCCAGCCCCTGCACGGCCCGGGCCAGCAGCAACTGCCAGCCGTCCTGGGCGAGGCCGCCGCCGAGCGAGGCCAGCGTGAACAGACCGAGCCCGACCAGGAACATCCGCTTGCGGCCGTACAGGTCACCGGCCCGCCCGCCGAGCAGCATGAACCCGGCGAAGGCGATGGCGTACGCGTTCACCACCCACTGCAGGCCCGACGCGCTCAGCCCCAGGTCCGCGCGCATCGACGGCAGCGCCACGTTCACCACGGACACGTCGAGCACGACCAGGAACTGCCCGGCACACGCCAGCGCCACCACCAGCCAGGTGGGGGGCGCGGTACGGCGGGATATTCGTGAGGTGTCCGCGGCTTCGAGCATGACCGTCATGCTCTCAAGCCGGTTACGGTCCTTGCATCGGCTTTTCGGCCCACCTGGCCCTCGGTCGTACGGCCTACACCGCCCCGCGCCGGGCCTTCTCAGCCGTAGGCCTACACCGTCCTCCGGAGCATGGTCACCACCGCGGCCCCGCCCAGCCCGATGTTGTGCGCGAGCCCCACCCGCGCGCCCGGTACCTGCCGCTCCCCCGCCGTGCCCCGCAGCTGCCAGACCAGTTCGGCGGTCTGCGCGAGGCCGGTCGCACCGAGCGGGTGCCCCTTGGAGATGAGCCCTCCGGAGGGGTTCACCACCCAGCGCCCGCCGTACGTCGTCGCCCCGGACTCGACGAGCTTGCCCGACTCGCCCACCGGGCACATGCCGAGCGCCTCGTACGTCAGCAGTTCGTTGACGGAGAAGCAGTCGTGCAGTTCCACGACGTCGACGTCCTCGATGCCGAGTCCTGAACGGTCGTAAACCTGGCGGGCCGCCGCCCGTGACATCGGCTGCCCGACGACGTCGATGCACGAGCCCGACGCGAAGGACTCCTCGGTGTCCGTCGTCATCGCCTGCGCGACGATCTCGACGAGGCCGGTGAGCCCGCGCCGCTCGGCGAACCGTTCCGAGACGACCACGGCCGCCGCCGCGCCGTCGGAGGTGGGCGAGCACTGGAGTTTGGTGAGCGGGCGGTGGACGGTGCGGGCGGCGAGGATGCCGGCGACGTCGTACACGTCCTGGAACTGGGCGTACGGATTGTGCGCGGAGTGCCGGTGGTTCTTGGCGGCCACGGCGGCGAACTGCGCCTCGGTGGTGCCGTACCGCTCCATGTGCTCGCGGGCCGCGTCGCCGAAGATCTGCGCGGTGGGCGGCGTCATCTCGAAGCCGTGCCGGGCGGTCATGATCCCGTAGTGCCGGGCGACGGGTGACGTCGAGAAGTCGTCACTGTCCGCCCCGCCCCCCAGCGCTCCCCTCTTCATCTTCTCGAAGCCGAGGGCCAGGACGCAGTCGGCCGCGCCGCCCTCGACGAGCTGACGGGCCAGCATCAGGGCGGTGGCGCCGGTGGCGCAGTTGTTGTTGACGTTGTAGACGGGGACGCCGGTGAGACCCAGTTCATAGACAGCGCGCTGACCGGCGGTGGAGGGCTGGAAACAGTAGCCGACAGGAACCTGTTCCACATCGCCGTACGAGATCCCCGCGTCCGCGAGCGCGGACCCGCCCGCTTCCCGGACCATGTCCCAGTACTGCCAGTCACGGGTCTCGGGCTTCTCGAACCTGGTCATTCCGACCCCGGCGACATACGCCTTCACGACACTCGCGGCATTCATGGCGGCACTCATGGCGCGTGAGACTAGAACACGTTCCATAAATTGACCAGAGCCTGACAGCGGATCAGAAACCCATGGGACGGTCAAGAATTCGTTAGGAGCTCGAAGCAACGGAATAGTTGCCTGTGCATACGAGGTTTACCCACCACTTATCCGATGCCGGATCCGACTCTTCGCGCACTTCCCGTCACTCTCTTGGCCCGGAGGCCTCACTCCATGACGCACACGACCGACCAGCCCGCCCGGGGCGCCAGCGGGGCCGTGGTCCCGGTGCTCGCCTTCGCGGGCATCGTGGTCGCGGTGATGCAGACCCTGCTCGTTCCGGTCATCAAGGACCTGCCGCAGCTGCTGGGCACCGAGCCCAGCAACGCCACCTGGGTCCTGACCTCGACGCTCCTGTCCGGCGCCGTGGCCACTCCGATCATGGGCCGCCTCGGCGACCTGTACGGCAAGCGGCGGATGCTGATATTCAGCCTCTCCGTGATGGTCGTGGGCGCGCTGGTCAGCGCACTCACCAGCGAACTGCTCACGATGATCGTCGGCCGTACCCTCCAGGGCTTCGCCATGGGCGCGATCCCCCTGGGCATCGGTCTGATGCGCGACATGCTGCCGCGCGAGAAGCTCGCCTCGGCGATGGCCCTGATGAGCTCCTCGATCGGCGTCGGCGGCGGTCTCGCGCTGCCCGCCGCGGCCCTGGTCGCGCAGCACGCCGACTGGCACGCCCTGTTCTACGGCGCCGCCGGCCTGGGCGTCATAGCCATCGTCCTCACCCTCTTCGCCGTACCGGAGTCCCCGGCGCGCGCCGCGGGCACGTTCGACGTCCTGGGCGCGATCGGTCTCTCCGTCGGCCTGGTCCTCTTCCTCCTCCCGATCACCAAGGGCAGCGACTGGGGCTGGACCTCCGGCACCACGCTCGGCCTCTTCGCCGCCGCCGCCGTCGTCCTCCTCCTGTGGGGCGTGATGGAGCTGCGGGTCAAGGCCCCGCTCGTCGACCTGCGCACCACGGCCCGCCCGGCGGTGCTCTTCACCAACCTCGCCTCGATCATGGTCGGCGTCAGCTTCTACGTCGTCTCGCTGGTCCTGCCGCAGCTGCTCCAGCTCCCGAAGGCCACCGGCTACGGCCTCGGCCAGTCGATGGTCACCGCCGGTCTGCTGGTCGCCCCGCTGGGCCTGACGATGATGTTCACGGCCCCCGTCTACGCCCGGCTGTCCGCCAAGTACGGCCCCAAGACCACCCTGATCCTCGGCATGCTGATCATCGGCATCGGCTACGGCGCGGGCCTCGGCCTGATGAGCGCGGCCTGGCAGAGCCTGGTCATCGCGGTGGTGCTGGGCGCCGGCATCGGCCTCGCGTACTCGTCCCTGCCGGCCCTGATCGTCGGCGCGGTGCCGGCGTCGGAGACGGGCGCGGCGAACGGTCTCAACACGCTGATGCGGTCCATCGGTACGTCCGTGTCCAGCGCCGTCATCGGCATGGTGCTGGCCAACACGGCGAACAACGTGGGCGGCGTCGCCATCCCGACCATGCACGGCTTCCGGGTCTCCTTCCTGATCGCGACGGGTGCGGTGGCCGTGGGCCTGGTCCTCGCCCTGCTGCTGCCGAAGCGGAGCACGCCGGCGGCGGAGGCCGCGCAGCACACGCAGTTGCGGGCGAGCAGCGACGAGGAGGCGGTGCTGGCCGACGCCGAGGAGGTGCTGCGGGGCTTCCGTGGGCGCGTGCTGGACGCCGCGGGCGTTCCGGTGGCCCGCGCCAAGGTCACGCTGATCGACCGGCGGGGGCGGCAGGCGGGCGCCACGCTGTCCGGTGACGACGGTACGTATGCACTGACGGTGCCGACCGAGGGGGCGTATGTGCTGGCCGCGAAGGCGGCGGGGCACGGACCGTTGGCCTCTTCGGCTTCGCATGCGGGGGATGAGCGGGCCGTTGACCTGGATCTTTCGTTGCCGGTAGCGACTGTTACGGCTTAACGGGCGCGTTGTCGGCTGCGGGTGCGTGGGGGCTGGTCGCGCCCACCCGGCGGAGCCGCACATTGATACAGCCCCGCGCCCCTTCAGGGGCGCTGCCCCTGAGGACGCATCATTCGTACCCCCTGTCGAACAATCGGCAGGGGGTACGACAGCATGGGGCGCCGAGACCGTCGTACGACCGAAAGGACCCCCATGGCCGTGGCCGCACCCCAGCCCGAGACTCTGGCCGCGCTCGAGAAGGCCAAGGGGTTCATGCCCGTGCACGAGGGGCTGGCGCTGTACGCGGCCGCTGTCGAAGCCGGGGCACTCGGCCTCCCGCTCCTGGAGGTCGGGACGTACTGCGGGCGCTCCACGCTTCTCCTCGCCGACGCGGCGCGCGCCACCGGGGTCACCGCTGTCACCGTCGACCACCACCGGGGCAGCGAGGAGCAGCAGCCGGGCTGGGACTACCACGACCCGGAGACGGTCGACCCGGAGCTCGGGCTGATGGACACGCTGCCGACGTTCCGGCGCACCCTGCACCGGGCCGGGCTGGAAGAGCACGTCGTCGCCGTCGTCGGCCGTTCCCCGCAGATCGCCGCGTTCTGGAACTCGCCCCTCGGGTTCGTCTTCATCGACGGCGGCCACACCGACGAGCACGCCACCGCCGACTACGAGGGCTGGGCCCCCCATGTGGCCCAAGGCGGGCTCCTGCTGATCCACGACGTCTTCCCGGACCCGAAGGACGAGTTCACCGGCCAGGCCCCTTACCGCGTCTACCTCCGCGCCCTGGAGTCGGGCGCGTTCACGGAGGTCTCGGCGCACGACTCGCTGCGTGTCCTGCGGCGAACGCGGGCGGGGATCTGAGGGCGCGGTTAGAGTCGCAGACGTGTCGTACACAGGCCCGGAATTCGATCCCCCGCAGCAGCGGCGCTCCCGGCGGGCGCCCATGACCGTCGCTCTCGCCGCGCTCGTGCCCGGTGCGCTGCTCGGATGGGTGGTGTTCGAGGGAGTGGGAAAGCCCGGCGGAAATGGTGGCGGGGATGCGGACGCGGCGACGCCCAGGTCGGCGTCCGTGTCGCCCGGCGATGACGCCAAGGTGCCCAGTCCCAGTGCGGCTCTTCCGCTGAAGGGCAAGGTCGTCGTCATCGACCCGGGGCACAACCCGGGGAACTTCCAGCACACGTCCGAGATCAACCAGAAGGTGGATATCGGGACGAACTGGAAGGAGTGCGACACGACGGGGACCGCCACCAACGCCGGTTACTCGGAGGCACGGTTCACGCTCGACGTCGCGCACCGGCTGCGGACGCTGCTGGAGGAGCAGGGCGCCACGGTGAAACTGACCCGTGACGGGGACCAGCCCGTCTGGGGACCGTGCGTGGACCAGCGGGCGAAGATCGGGAACGACGCGCACGCCGACGCGGCCATCTCCATCCACGCCGACGGGGCGCCCGAGGGCGACCGCGGCTTCCACGTCATCCTGCCCGCGTCCGTACACTCCGGCAGCGCCGACACCCGCCCGATCGTCGGCCCCTCGCGCACCCTCGGCGAGCACATCGAGAGCGACTTCGCGAAGGCGACCGGTAGCTCCCCGTCCAACTACGTCGGCAACGGCACCGGTCTCGACGTACGCAAGGATCTCGGCGGCCTCAATCTGTCGACGGTTCCCAAGGTGTTCATCGAGTGCGGCAACATGCGCGACAGCAAGGACGCGGCACTGGTGACCAGCGGGGCCTGGCGGCAGAAGGCGGCGCAGGGCATCTCGGACGGCATCGCGGACTTCCTCGGCAAGTAGAGGACCGCCGCGCGATCCCGCGCCTGCCGGGTGAGCGGGAAGTTCCCACCGCGGCCCGGCTGTGCGGTTCCGGGAGTCACCGGGCCTTGGGTAACGGAATCGTGAGTTTCCTGCGCGGAGTAGACATCGGCGGGCAGGACCGGGCGGACAGCCTGATCGGCCGGACGATAGTGTCCTTCCTACCTACCGTGAGAGGCCACGTGCGACGCCTCCTCCGCCGACGAGACGACCTGCGAAGGACCTGAAGTGAATATCCGCTCCCTCACTAGAGGCGACGGCGTGCTGATCGGAGCAGCGGTGTTGCTCTTCATCGCGTCGTTCCTCAACACGTTCGACAAGTCCGGCCCGAACGCCTGGGACAACCTCGGCCTGGTGATGAGCATGTACGTCGGCGGGATCGCCGGCGTGGTCCTGATCGTCCTCGCCCGCGCGCTGCCGCAGCCGCTGAAGTTCGTCGGTCTCGACCTGGGCCAGATCGGCGTCGGGCTCACCGTGTTCGCCCTGTGGACCGCGCTGTGGTCGACCATCGACCCGCTGGGCGCGTTCGACGACCTCAACACCGTTGACATCGGCGCCGGTTCCGGTCTGATCCTCGGTCTGCTCGCGACGCTGGTCGCGGCCGCGGCCGCGATCGCCACCCCGCTGGTCCCGGCCCTCCAGGCGGCCCTGGTCCCGGCCCCCAAGCCGCCGGCCCCGCAGCCCTACGGCGCCCAGCCCCCCGGCGGCTACGGCTACCCCGGTGCCGCCGCCCCGCAGCCCGGCCAGCCGTACGGCGCCCAGCCGCAGGCCGGTCAGCCGTTCGGCCAGCAGCAGCCCCCGGCCGCCGCGCACCAGCAGCCGGCCACCCCGGCACCCGACTTCTCGCCGTTCTGGTTCGCCGTCCCGGTGGCCCGGCCGCTGTTCGCGGAGGACGGCTCGCCCGCGCCGATCGCCGAACTGGCCCCCGGCACCTGGTACTTGGCCGTCGAGCAGCGCGGCGGCGCCCTGGTGGCACAGACGCAGGACGGCCGCCGTGGCGTGCTGCAGGACACCTCCGGGATCCAGCGCGGCTGATCCGCCGAAGACCGCCTACGGCCCCTCGCCCTTCCGGGCGGGGGGCCGTTGTCGTACAGTCGTCCATCGATCGTCTGACGAATCGTCAGGAGGCTTGCATGCGGCTCGGGTTGGCGCTCGGATACTGGGGGCGGGGGCCCTCCCCGGACCATGTGCCGCTGGCGCGGGAGGCGGAGCGGCTCGGATACCACTCGGTGTGGACGGCGGAGTCCTGGGGCTCGGACGCCTTCACCCCGCTCACCTGGATCGCCGCGCAGACGACAACCATCAAGCTGGGTACGGCCGTTGCCCAGATGGCGGCCCGCTCGCCGACCACCACCGCGATGCACGCGCTGACCCTGGACCACCTGTCGGGAGGCCGGGTGATGCTGGGGCTCGGCCTGTCCGGGCCGCAGGTCGTGGAGGGCTGGTACGGCCGCCCGTTCCCGACGTCGCCGCTGACCGCGACCAGGGAGTACGTGGACGTCGTACGGCAGGTGCTGCGGCGGGAGGGGCCGGTCGAGTCGGCGGGGCGGTTCCACTCCCATCCGTACCGGGGTCCTGACGCCACCGGTCTGGGCAAGCCGCTGAAGCCGATCACCCATCCGCTCCGGCCCGATCTGCCGGTCCTGCTCGGCGCCGAGGGGCCGAAGAACGTCGCCCAGACGGTCCGGATCGCCGACGGCTGGCTGCCGCTGTACTGGGCGCCGAGCCGCCCCGAGGTGTACGGACCCGCGGTGGCCGACCTGCCGGAGGGCTTCCTGGTCGCCCCCATGGCCCAGGTGAAGGTCTGCGACGACGTGGCCGCCGGACTGCTGCCCGTGAAGGCCATGCTCGGCTTCTACATCGGCGGGATGGGGCACGCGGCCCGCAACTTCCACGCCGACCTGATGGCGCGCATGGGGTACGAGGAGGAGGCGCGGCGGATCCAGGAGCTGTTCCTGTCCGGGCGGCGCGAGGAGGCCGTGCTGGCGGTGCCGGACGCGTTCGCCGACGAGATCTCGCTGGTCGGCCCACGCGAACGCATCGCCGAGCGGCTGGAGTCGTGGCGCAAGGGCCCGGTGACCGATCTGCTGGCCCTGGCGCCCGACCCGCACACCCTGCGGGTGCTCGCGGAGCTCAACTCCTAGCGGGGCCACGGCGGTTCATCGGAAGACGGCGAGCGGGTCCAGGGTCAGCTCCCGGGCCCGGCGGTTCCAGCTGCGTACCTTGCCCAGGCAGCGGGCCTGGAACTCGACGCCGTCGGAGTACTCCTCGTCCTGGAACTCCTCGCGGACCTCGGAGACCGAGCAGGTCATCCTGACGTGGGCGGGCTCGTCGGGGGCGGCCCCGTAGCCGGCCCGCAGCACCAGGGTGCTGTCACCCAGCCGGCTGGCGGTGAAGCGGCCGGTGACCCAGACGAACTCCGACATGACGTCGCTCAGCACGACCCGCTCGCTGCGCCGCTCGCGCAGCCGCTCGCCGAGCGCCCGGTTGGGCACGAGCCGGCCGGTGAGCAGGTCGGCGTCCACGACCACGTCCTCCTTGCGCATGGTGTCCATGAGCAGCCGTATCACCGTGATCGGGGTGTTCTGCCTGACGTAGGTCGTGACGCGCTCCCGGGTGATGTCCTGCGTCGCTCCCCCGTCGCCGAAGCCCAGCCGGCCCTTGAGCCCGAACCCGGTGGTGACGTTGGTGCGGTCGGCGACCTCCTGCTCCAGGGCCGCCGCGAAGCCGCCGCTCTGGAAGAGGTCCATCACCCGCTGCTCGTGGAGGTAGAAGCACATGCCGTGGACGGTGCGTCCGCCGCCGCGGCCGGCCCGCCGGCGGACGAACGCCGTCACGCCGTACCCGGCGAGGACCAGCCACGCCAGTACCGTCAGCGCCCACAGGAGGGCCCACGGCCATCCCCACGCGCCCCACCACTCGCTGTCAATGGCACCCACGGATCTCCTTGAACGCCTCGGAGAGGGAGGAGAGTCCGGCGTCGACCATACGGCCCCCGGTGGCCGCGGCGGCCCGTTTCAGGGCGCCGGCGTCGGCCTCTCCGAACTGGACGGTGAACGTCGGCACCGCCCGCGCCGCGCTGCCGAGCGCGTCGTACCGGCGCAGGAACTCACCGTAGGACAGGCCCGAGTTGCTCTCGCCGTCGGTCATCAGGACGATCGCCACCGGCCGTTCGGGCTTTTCGCGCACGGCGTCGGCGGCGATCCGGTAGCCGCGGTCGAGCGCCGACCACACGGCGGTGGCGTCGTCGAAGCCGCCGTCGGCGACCACCCGGTCGAGGGCGCGCAGATCACCGTCGCCCCGGACGGTCACCGTGCGTTCCTGGAGGACATGCCCGCCGAACCGGACGACGGTGAGCCGCTCCCCCCGGTAGAAGCGGGTGAACTTGCCGCTGCGGGACGGGTCGGCACCGCTCAGGCCGGCGAACGCGGCGCGCAGGCCGGCGATCCGCTCGCCGCGCATCGAGGTGGAGAAGTCCAGCACGAACACCACCTGGTCACCGGTGACCCCGTAGTCGTCGACCAGTTGCTCGACGACGGCGAGCCGGTCGGGGAAGGACAGGGCGTTGCCGACGGAGGTGCGCAGGGCCGGGGCCGGGGTGACGTCCTGGTTGACCGGCCGCCGGTACGTCGTCTCCATCAGCTTCTGCTGCGCGTCGGCGCCGAGCAGCCAGTCGACGGCCCTGCGGTACGCCTCCCGCCGGGCGGGGTCGAGCAGCAGCAGCGGGAAGTCGGACAGCACCATGCCGTCGTCGGGGTGGACGATCTCCAGCGGTTCGCGCAGTTTCCCCGTGGCGTTCAGGGAGAGCAGTTCGGACTCGTGGGCGATCAGCGCGTCGGCCCGGTCCTGGTGGGCCGGGTAGCCGGCGAGCAGGTCGCGGGAGCTGGCGCCGGTCAGGGTCTGGCCGGCGCGGAAGCCGCGCAGCCGGTCGCAGGAGACATCCTGGGCCCGCAGCGCGCTGCCGGTGCCGGCCGCCGCCGTGGCCACCCCGACCAGGGCGGCCCGCCCGGTGTCGCTGCGCCGCGGGTCGGCCATCCCGAACCGTACGGTGCCCCGGGCGGCCGCGTCCGCGATGTCCGCCCAGGTCAGCCGCCCGCCGGGGACGCTCTTGCGCAGCCGCTCGGCGACCGAGGGGGCGAGGCCGACCACGACCGGTGAGCGCATGATGGGCGTCGACTCGGGCCGGGCCGCACTCTTCCCGGACTCCTGCAACCGCAGCAGGAACGAGCGGTCCGAGACCGGCCAGGCGAGGTCGTACGACGGCTTCCCGGACGCGGCCGGCTGCCCGGCGAGGTCGGCGGTGGCCTCGTACGACATGTCCAGGCGAACCCCGGTGTCCTCCGCCAGCTCGTCCAACAGCGGTTCCATGTCGGCGAGTTCGGGGCTGGCGAGGACGCGCAGGGTGACCTGGTCGGCGTGGCCGCCGCCGCACGAGGTGGTGAGGGCGGCGAGCAGCAACAGGGCCAGGCAGGCGGTGCGGACCACCCGGACGGGCCGGCTCATTCGTCGTCCTGGGCCGGCGGCGGGCAGTTGCCCACGTAGGTGATGATGTCCTCCAGGACGTCCAGGGCGGGCTCGTAGACCTTGGTCTCGTCGGTGTTCTGCCGGGGCACCTGGATGCCGTGGTCGCGCAGATAGGCGTTGAGCCGCTCGCTGGTGCCGTCCTCGCCGCTGAACCGCACCCGGAAGCCCAGTTCGACGGCGCGGTCGCGCAGTTCGGGGTCGTTCTGCATCAGGTCGGTGAGCTTGTCGCCCTTGGCGCTGAGGGAGATCAGCTGGGGTTCGGTGAGGGCGTAGGGGGTGGGGTAGAGCAGGACGCGTTCGGTGTCCTGGCGGTGGTGCTTGTCGTGGTACTCGATCTGGTGGGCCAGATACTGGTGCTCGTAGATCACCGAGACCGGTGCGATGCTCTCGCCGAGGTCGGAGAAGTAGCTGTCGGCCTGTTCGTCGGCCCACATGCCCTGGAGGTCGATCAGCGGCTTGATCTTCTCGGCGAGCCGGTGCACGGCGTCGGAGGCGAGCCGCGGGTCGTTGCTGTCCGCGGTGCCGGGGGTGGTGTTCCCGTTGGCGACGAAGGCCAGGATGCTCAGGTAGGTGCCGGCCGAGTTGGACTCGCAGACGCTGGAGGTGCGCACCAGGACCCGGCCGCTGTTGCTGCGGCCGCTGACCGCGCGGAGGCCGATGCCGTTCCAGGTGTCGGCCGTGCGGCCGGTGCCGTCCCCGGGGTTCTTCCTGTCGTCCCTGCCGTCGAGCAGGCCCGTGAAGCGGCGCATGTCGAGGTCGTAGTAGAGGGTGTGGGCCGCGTCCGAGCCGGGCTGGGGGCTGGCCACCCCGGCCTTCACCAGGGTCTCGGCGTAGTCCCGGAAGGTGGCGAGGACCAGCGGGGTGACGAAGGGGCGCGCGGACTTCGCGCTCATGCCGTGCTGCCGGTCGAGGATCATCTTCGCGGCGGGCTGGCCGGACGGGAAGACCACGTCCATGCCCTTGAGGGACTGGGTGGCGATGCCCCGGGAGCCGAGGCGGTGGATGTCCACCCGGATGCCGTGCCTGAGCAGCAGCCGCCGGACCTCGGCGTCCTTGAAGAAGTCCGACTTGGAGGCCATCTTGGCCTCGACGGTGACGATGCCCTGGTAGGGCCGGGGCGCGTCCACGGGCAGCAGCAGCGAGAGCGGGCCGGCGAGGGCCAGCGGAAGGGCGAGCAGGACGCGGCGGGGGAAATGGCGCCGGGGTCTTCGGCCGAGGCCGAGCCGGGGCTCGTCGGCGGTGACGGGTCTGGAGTCGGACACCTGCACTCCTGCCTCTCCGGGGGCAGGATCATCGGGGACCGTCTCGAACAGTCTCCGCCGGAAGCGTCAACTCCGGCCGAACACCGGGCGAACGAGCCGAACAGCGGGCGCAGGACACCCGGACACTCCGGCGCCGTTCCCGAACCACGTTTCTCAGTGGGTGAGTTGAGACGCCGAAGGCACCTGGTTGGTGACCGGGGCGCCGGCGCTCTTCCCCGCGTCCTTCACGTTGTTGATGATGTCGTTGAACGAACTGGCCGCGTTCCCGTCGCCCTTGCGGAGCTTGGACGGCAGATCCTTCAGCGCGTCGATGCCGGACGAGAGCGGGGCGACGGCCTTGGACAGCAGGGGATCGCCCTGGGCGTTCCGCAGGGCGGCCTTGAGCCGGTTGTAGGCGAAGGTGCCCGCCAGACCGGCCTTGATCAGGGCGAAGGTGCGGCCGTGGGCGCCCTTCTTGAACTTGCCGGCCTTCCAGGGTTTCACGATCCACTGGTAGGTCGCGCCGGCCGCGAGTGACGCGTTCGCGATGAACCGGGTCTTCGCGAACTTCTGTTTCTCGGCGGACGTACTCGGACTGGGCGTGTCGGCCACGGGTACCGCGGCCATGCCGGTGTCGGTGGACTTGCTCTGAGTGCTGCTGCATGCGGTCACGCCGGCGACGAGTGCGCAGCAGAGGGTCAGCGCGACGACCAGGCGCCGTATCGGTACGGGCACGGGGTCCTCCCGTGTGTCTCGATGTCCTCCCCGAGCGGTTGCTTCCTCCGGCAGCCTCACCCAGATGGCGGCGCCGCGCCACTCGGGGAGAACGCGGTTCAGGTTTCAAGGACCGTTCAGCGGCAAGCCGCAGGGTATGTCCTCTGAAAGCGGTGCCAATCAGGCCGGTAGGGTCGTCGCGATCGTCGCCGACGTCATGGCCCTCATCCTGGGCCTCTGGATCCTGATGTACCTGTTGGACGCGAACCGGGCGAACAGCCTGGTCCAGTTCGTCCACAACGCAGCCGACTGGCTGGCCGGCTGGTCACACGACCTGTTCACCTTCGACAAGGCATGGGCGCGAGTGGTGGCCGGTTACGGCCTGGCCGCGGTGGTCTACCTGTTCGTGGGCCACGCGATCGCAAACCGGATGCACCGCCACTGAAGCAGCCCCGGTCAGGAAAAGCGCCCCCGTAAGGGGCGCTGGGGGTACCCCCGGCCGAAGGCTGGGGGAGGAACTGCGCGAACAACCACGACGGCGCCGCACCCGCCGCAGCACAGAACCCCCGCCCCCTCAGGCGCAGCAATCCACCTCAAGCCCAGCAGGAAGCTCCCCGCCCCCGAACACCGCACACGTCGCGTCATGCCCCCCGAGCGCGGCCACGGCGAGCAGCAGCGACCCCGCCGTCCACGTGGTCAGCTCCCGCGGCCAGATCGCATCGTCCTCGAAGACGTATCCGGTCCAGTACAGCCCCGACTCCGCGTCCCGCAGATGCTGGATGGACTGCAGGATCTCCAACGCGCGGTCGGACTCGCCCACCGCCCACAGCGCGAGGGCGAGTTCGGCCGACTCCCCGCCCGTCACCCAGGGATTGGGGACGACACACCGCACCCCGAACCCGGGTACGACGAACCGCTCCCAGTCCTTCTCGATCCGCGCACCCGCCTCCGCACCCGTCAACGCCCCGCCCAGCACCGGGTAGTACCAGTCCATCGAGTACCGGTCCTTGTCCAGGAACCGCTCCGGGTGGCGCCGTATCGCGTGCCGCAGCGCGCCCACCGCCAACTCCCAGTCCGGCTGCGGCTCTTCCCGCTGCTCGGCGATGGCGAGCGCGCAGCGCAGCGCGTGGTGGACCGACGAACTCCCGGTCAGCAGCGCGTCGTCGGTGGCAGTCCCGTCGTCCTCGCGGCGCCAGCCGATCTCGCCGCCGGGCTGCTGCAACCGCAGTACCCACTCGACGGCCGCGTAGACGACGGGCCACATCCGGTCGAGGAAGGTGTCGTCGCCGGTGGAGAGGTAGTGGTGCCAGACGCCCACGGCGATGTAGGCGACGAAGTTGGACTCGCGGGCGCGGTCGGTGACGTCGTCGTACGCGCCGTCGGCGTAGGCCGCGTACCAGGAGCCGTCCTCGTTCTGGTGCTCGGCGAGCCAGGTGTAGGCCCGGTCGGCGGCGGTGTGCTCCCCTGCCGCGTCCAGCGCCATCGCGGCCTCGGTGTGGTCCCAGGGGTCGAGGTGGTGCCCCCGGAACCACGGGATCGCGCCGTCCTCCCGCTGTACGGCGAGGATGCCACGGACGGTCGCGGCAGCCTGCCCGGCGGTGAGGACCCCGGGCAGGACGAGGTGTTCTGTCCGGGGGGTGGTCACTTGGCGGCCACCTCGGTGTCCGCGGGGGCGTCGGTCCCGGCCTCGGGCCCGGCATCGGTCCGGGGCAGGTGCGGCTTGGTGGCGTAGACGACGAAGCTCTTGCCCATGACCGGGTTGAGCGCCTGCTCGGCGACGCGCGTGGCCAGCGGCTTCTTCATGATGTCCCAGACGAGCAGCTTGTGGTACGCCCGTACCGGCAGCGCCTTGTCGTTGTCGACGCCGAACGCGCACTTCAGCCACCAGTACGGCGAGTGCAGCGCGTGCGCGTGGTGGCTGCCGTACGGCCGCAGACCGGCTCCCTTGATCTTCCCGACCAGCTCGTCGGCCTTGTAGATGCGGATGTGCCCGCCCTCGACCTCGTGATAGGCGTCGGAGAGGGTCCAGCAGACCTTCTCGGGGCCGTAGCGCGGCACGGTGACGGCTATCCGCCCGCCGGGCCTGAGCACGCGCACCATCTCGGCGAGCACGCCCTTGTCGTCGGGGATGTGCTCCATGACCTCGGAGATGATGACGACGTCGAAGGACTCGTCGGGGAAGGGGAGCGCCAGCGCGTCGCCCTCCATGGCGGTGGCGGTCGCGCCGGCCGGGGCCTCGCCGGCCTCCGCCATCGCCGCGAACCACTTGGCGACCTCGCGGATCTCCTCGCCGTTCTGGTCGAGGGCCACGACCTGGGCGCCGCGCCGGTAACACTCGAAGGCGTGGCGGCCGGCCCCGCAGCCGAGGTCCAGGACGCGGTCGCCCGGGGCGAGCGGGAACCGGGAGAAGTCGACGGTCAGCACGTAGCCCTGCCTTCGGAATTGACAACCTCTGAAGAGACAAAGTCCGGGGAGACGGCCTCTGGGGCCTCCGGCACCTCCGACCCCACGGGGCGGTGGACGGCCGTGGCCGCCGGGCGGGCAGCCGCCGCGGTCGCCGGGCGCGTCCCGGTGCGGTGCGGTGCGGTGGCGATCGCCTCGCGGTACCGGGCCACCGTGCCCTCCGCGGCGCGCGCCCAGGTGAAGTGCCGCAGCACCCGCTCACGGCCGGCCCGGCCCAGCCGTACCCGCAGCTCAGGGTCGCCGAGGAGGCGGCTCAGGCCGGCGGCCAGCGCGTCGGCGTCGCCCGGCGGCACGGCCAGGCAGGTCTCCCCGTCCCGTCCGGCGACCTCGGGAATCGCGCCGCCCGTCGTGGCGAGCAGCGGGGTGCCGGTCGCCATGGCCTCGGCGGCGGGCAGTGAGAAGCCCTCGTAGAGCGAGGGCACGCAGGCGACCTCGGCCGAACGGACCAGGTCGACGAGTTCGGCGTCGGAGATGCCCTTCACGAACTCGACGGCGCCGTCGAGGCCGTACCGCTCCATGGCCTGCGCGACGGGCCCCTCGGCGGGCCGCTTGCCGACGACGACGAGGTGGGCGGCGGGGTGCTCGGTCCGTACCTTGGCGAGGGCCTCGACCAGGAAGACCAGCCCCTTCAGGGGTACGTCCGCGCTGGAGGTGGTGACGATCCGGCCGGGCACCTGCGGTACCGCGGGATTCGGCGCGAAGAGGTCGGTGTCGGCGCCGATGTGGACGACGTGCACGCGGTCCTCGCGTACGCCGAGATGGTCGACGATCTCCTGGCGGGAGGTGCCGGAGACGGTGAGCACGGAGGGCAGCCGACGGGCGACCCGCTTCTGCATCCGGGTGAAGGCGTACCAGCGCCGTACCGAGTACCGCCGCTTCCACCCCTCGGCCGCGTCCAGCTCCAACTGCCGGTCGACGGTGATGGGGTGGTGGATGGTGGTGACGAGGGGCGCGCCGACGTCCCCCAACAGGCCGTATCCCAGCGTCTGGTTGTCGTGGACGACGTCGAACTCCCCGGCGCGGGCGCGCAGATGGCGACGGGCGCGGAGCGAGAAGGTCAGCGGTTCGGGGAAGCCGCCGGTCCACATGGTGGCCACTTCGAGCGCGTCGACCCAGTCCCGGTACTCGTCCCGCCCGGGCGTGCGGAAGGGGTCCGGGGAGCGGTACAGATCGAGGCTGGGCAGCTCGGTGAGGCCGAGCGCGGGGTAGCCCTCGTCGAGGACGGGGTACGGCTGCGAGCCGATCACCTCGACGCGGTGCCCGAGACGGGCCAGCTCGCGGGAGAGGTGCCGTACGTAGACGCCCTGGCCGCCGCAGAACGGGTTCCCTTTATAGGTGAGGAGCGCGATGTCGAGCGGTCGCTCGCCGTCGGCGGCAGGTTCCTGGTCGGCACCCGCCCGCCTGGCCTCAGCGGTCACTCTGGGCCCCCTTCTCACTGCTATTTCCCGCGAGGTTACGCCGGGACGCTAATCTAGAACAAGTTTCAGACTTGATCGTTCAAGAAGCTCTGAATCTACCGGCAGGTAGGGGCGGAGTGAGCAGTGGATCAGGTGATTCGCGCCACGACGCGACCCCTGCCATGCTGTCTGATCACTCGCCCTGAGCACTGCCCTCACCGACTGTCACGGACGGGACCCATGCCTGCGGAAGCCAAGGTGGACATCGGCGCCAGATCGGCCACCCCGCCGCTCACCGAGCGGCAGGAGGCCCGGCGCCGCCGGATCCTGCACGCGAGCGCCCAGCTGGCCAGCCGGGGCGGTTTCGACGCGGTGCAGATGCGTGAGGTGGCCGAGTCCTCCCAGGTGGCGCTGGGCACGCTCTACCGGTACTTCCCGTCCAAGATCCATCTGCTGGTCGCGACCATGCAGGACCAGCTGGAGCACATGCACGGCACGCTGCGCAAGAAGCCTCCGGCGGGCGAGACGGCGTCCGAGCGGGTCGCCGAGACCCTGATGCGGGCCTTCCGGGCACTCCAGCGCGAGCCGCACCTGGCCGACGCGATGGTGCGGGCCCTGACCTTCGCCGACCGCAGCGTCTCCCCCGAGGTGGACCAGGTCTCCCGGCAGACGACGGCGATCATCCTGGACGCGATGGGCCTGACCGACCCGACCCCCGCCCAGCTCTCCGCCGTCCGCGTCATCGAGCACACCTGGCACTCGGCCCTGATCACCTGGCTCTCGGGCCGCGCCTCCATCGCCCAGGTGAAGATCGACATCGAGACGGTGTGCCGGCTGATCGACCTGACGGAGCCGGGCGGGAAGCCACAGGACAAGCCGTAGGGCACACGAAGACCTACGAGACGGGTTCCCTTCGCCGGCATGGTCCGGATCAGGTACTGGGGGTCGCCGTCCGGCCCAACTGCTGCCTTCCGACCTCTCAGCCCGACCGTCGACGTCGGCACTGGCGGATGCTGATGCATCTGCGTCACGCCTGAGTCGGCTACGCCGCTCGGACTCCCTCACTCGCCTCGTAGGCTGATACCAGCATAGAACGCACGAAGGGGAATAGAACACCCCAATGGTGGATTTTTTCTACTTTTCCTGATACGGCGCATACGCGAGCGTTTCCGGGTCGCCGGCCCAGCCCTCCGGGTCGCTACCCCACCGTCTCCAGCCCGCTCCAGCTCCGCCCGATCGCGGTCTCCCCCGCCCAGCGCTCCAGCAGCATCCGGGCCTCTTCCTCCGGGGCCGCCAGGGACACCCGCTGGGCCCCCGCGTGGACCTTGCGCGACTGTTCGTGGGTGCCCTCGCTGCAACAGGAGCAGAGCATCTCCAGGCTGCTCGCGGGTTCCGCGCCGAAGTCGTGCTCGACGAAGAGGGCGATCAGCGCGTCCAGGTCGGCGGCCTCGCCCGCGGTCACCGTCACCTCCAGGGTCGGCAGCTCGGACGCCCGGAGCAGGAGCAGCTCGTCGAAGACGGGGAACTCGCGGCCGTCGACCACCCGGCGCCCCGTGGGCTCGCCGTCGTGCACGACGACCTCCCCGAACCGCCGCCCCGCCGTCACCGGCACGTTCATCACCCTCCCCCGCGTGGGGCACAACCGGTCGATCCACACGACCTCCCGCTCGCCGCCGGTGTCCAGCCGCATGCAGGCCGCTCCGAACCGCCCGTCGATCTCCCCCTCCCCCGCCGGGAGTTCGATGCCGAAGCCGGCCCAGGCGGCCCGGGCGGTGGCCCAGTCGCCCTGGATGGTGGCCGCGATGCCGAGGTTCCAGAACGCCGGGTCGCCCTCACCGCGCGGAGCACGGGCGGCGGCCTCGCGGCCCAGCGCGCAGGCCTTGGCCCAGTTGCGCAGGAACTTGTGGGCGAGCGCCGCGTCGTACCACCACACCGCGCTCCGCTCCTCGTCCGGGAACCGCGCGAGAACCCGCTCGAAGAGCCCCGCGGCGGTCAGCCACTCCTCGGCCTCCCAGGCCTCGTAGGCCTCGCTGATCAGGCCCTCGGCCTCGGACTTGCGCACGTTCCCCACCCTGATCGGCCCGCCGGACGGCAGGAGCGTATCCCAGACCACCGACAGCCCCCGCCAGGCCGACGCCGGGCCGGCGGATCGGTCGGCGGGGTGAAAAGTCTCTGGCGGGACCCCGCGCCTGATCGGAGAATCTCCCCCATGGCACTCATCCACCACACCACCCTCAAGCCCACCAAGGTCGAACTCCTGGCCGGCTGGCTCCCCACCCGTCCCTGGTACCACGGCCCCGCCGCACCGGAGTTGGTGAAGGCCGGCGGGTTCCGGCTCGACGACCCGGAGGGCGAGGTGGGGATCGAGTTCATGGTCGTCACCGAGGGCACGGACGCGTATCTCGTACCGCTCACCTATCGCGCCGCCCCGCTCGACGGCGCCGAGCACGCGCTCGTCGGCACCATGGAGCACGGCGTGCTCGGTACCCGCTGGGCCTACGACGGCTGCCACGACCCCGTGCTGACGGCCGAGTTGGGCGCCCTGATCGAGGGGCGTGCCGCGGCGCAGGCACAGAGCCTCACCGACACCCCGGACCGGGAGGTCGCCCGCGGATACACCGGAGCAGGCCCGCTCCCCGGCCTCGGCGCCCCCGTCGACACCGACGAGAGCACCGAGTTCGCCCTTTCGGACGACGGCGGCCTGCACCTGCGGCTGCGGCGCGTGCTGACCCCCGGCTCGCTGCCGCCCGCCGACGCGGCCGGGCATGTCACCGGAGCCTGGCAGCAGCCGGACGGCACGCGCACCAGGGCGCTGTTCGCCGCCCTTCAGCCTCGCTAGTCCTCGGGCGGAAGCCAGGTCTCGGGCGGGAGCCGGCCCTCGGTCGGAAGCTACTCCTCGGGCGGGAAGACGGGTTCCCCGCTGCCCAGCAGGGTGATCGTGATCGCCTCCACCGGGCAGTTCTCGGCCGCATCGAGGATCCGGCCGTTGGCGTCCGTCTCCGGGTCCACGGGATGCGACTGCATGGCGGAGTCGAGGCGGAAGGCCCCGGTGGCGCGGTTGACGCACTGGGCCGAGCCGATACAGATCGAACGGTCGACCTCGACGTGCCAGCGGTCACCCATGACCTCTCACGCCTCCCAGCCGGCCGGGAGGTGGATCATCTTGTGTTCGAGGAACTCGCTGTACCCCTCGGGCCCGAACTCCCGCCCCAGACCGGAGTTCTTGTAGCCGCCGAACGGCCCGAGCATGTCCAGGCTGAAGGTGTTGACGGAGTAGGTGCCGGTACGGACCTGACGCGCGACCTCGATGCCGTGCTCCACGTCCGCCGTCCACACGCTTCCGCTCAGCCCGTAGTCCGAGTCGTTCGCGATCTTCAGGGCCTCGGACTCGTCGCCGTAGGGGAGGAGGCAGATCACCGGGCCGAAGATCTCCTCCCTGGCGATCCGCATGGAGTTGTCGACGTCGCCGAAGAGGGTCGGCTCGACGTACCAGCCCTTCTCCAGGCCCGCCGGACGGCCGCCGCCCGTGAGGATCTTCGCGCCTTCCTCCTGGCCGATGCGGATGTAGTCCAGATTCCGTTGCTGCTGGCGGCGGGCGACGAGGGGGCCCACCTGAGTGGCCGGGTCCAGCGGGTCGCCGACCTTCAGGGCGCTCGCCGCGGCCGCGAGGGCGTCGGCGAACTCGTCGTAGCGGGAGCGCGGGACGAGAATGCGGGTCTGCGCGACGCACGCCTGGCCGTTGTTCATCCAGGCCGCGGGGACGATCCCGGCGACGGAGGTGGCCACGTCCGCGTCCGGCAGCACGACCGCGGCCGACTTGCCGCCCAGCTCCAGCGTCACGCGGGTGAGGTTCCGTGCGGCGACCTCCATCACCCGCTTGCCGGCCGCGACCGAGCCGGTGAAGGAGACCTTGTCGACGCCCGGGTGCGCGACCAGGTACTCACTGACCTCGCGGTCCGCCGGGAGGATGGACAGGACGCCGTCCGGCAGCCCGGCCTCCTTGGTGATCTCACCGAGTATGTAGGCGTCCAGCGGCGACTCCGGGGACGGCTTGAGCACCACCGTGCAGCCGGTGAGCAGCGCGGGGGCGAGCTTGGCGGCGGCCACGAACTGCGGCACGTTCCAGGGCACGACGGCCGCCACGACCCCGACGGGCTCCCGGCGCACCAGGATCTTCCCCAGCACCCCGTCGCGCGTCTCCTCGTACGTGAAGTCGCGTGCGACCTTGATCGCCGAGTCCCACACCATCATCGCGCCGAGCGCCTGCGCGAGCACGCTCCACGAGTACGGCGAACCGTTCTCGGAGGAGATCACCCGCGCGATCTCCTCGTGCCGCACGGCGATCGCGTCCTTGATCCGGGTGACGACCTCGACCCGCTCCGCAAGGCTCATCCGCGGCCAGGGCCCCTCGTCGAAGGCGCGCCGCGCGACCCCGACCGCCCGGTCCACGTCCTCCCGCGAGGCATGCGGCACCCGCCCGAACACCTCCTCGGTGTGCGGCGAGACCACCTCGATGACGTCCTTGCCCAGAGGGTCGGTCAACTCCCCGCCGATGAAAAGCTGCCCATGTTCCAGGAACTCGGTCATGGCGCCCCGCCACCCTTCCTGACGATGTTTCAGAACTGATACCAGTTCTAGTTAAACTAAGCCAGGGCAGAGACCAAATAGGCCCCCACCAGCGGTTTCGCCGCCGGTGGGGAATGCCGTCAAGCCGCCTGGGCCGTCTGTGGGCCGTCATCGCCCCCACGGGCCGCCCGGTTCATGCCGTCAACCGCCTTCCGGGTGCGGCTCTCACTGCTCGGCATGAGGTGCGTGTAGACCCGCAGCGTGAACCCCGGGTCGGTGTGCCCCAGGTACCGGCTCAGTGCCTTGATGTTCTCGCCGGCATCGAGCAGCACGGACGCGTAGAAGTGCCTGAGCGCGTGCATGCCGTCCTCACGGGACTCTGCGAACCGCTCCCCCTGCTCGGGTTCCGGGAGCACTCCAGCTGCCACCAGAGCGGGGGCTTCCAGGCGTTCACGTTGAAGTTGCTGCGCAGAACGGCGCCGCCGTCGGGAGCGGTGAACAGAAGCTTCTTCGTCACGGAGGCCCCGCCGGGAACCAGCCAGGGCAAGGTGACGTCCACGGGCGGGAATTGCTTCGTGTGGGCCGCGAGCGCCCGCCCGACCGTTTCCGGCAGCGGCACGTCTCGCTCTTTCCCGCGCTTCGGGGGCGCGAATACAGGGTGTCCGTTGATGAGCTTCACCTGATAGGCGCCGTGCAACCACCCTTTGAGGAGCTGACTTCGTCAACCGGGAGGCCGAAGATCTCCCCTTGCCGCAGACCGCAACCGCCGCCCGCGTCCACCATGGCGCGGTACGACTCGGGGATCGCCGCACGCACGGCGAACACCCGCTCAGACGTCCAGGGCCGTACCCGGCTCGGTACTACGGCCGGCAGCTTGACCGAGACAGCGCGGCACGGGTTCTTGCTCAAGAGTCCGTCGTCCACGGCGGCCGTGAAGACAGTGGACACGTTGGAGATGATGACGCGCCGATAGGACGCGGCCAGCCCCTTGTCCTGCAACTCGCGAAACCACACACGGATGTGTTCCGGCTGGAACGACGCGAGCGGACGGGAGCCGATGTGCGGGTAGGCCGGGCTCACGGAGGCCGTCGGTCCATGTACGGCCATGAGTCACCCATGCCGTGAAGCCCCGCCGCGCGCGCCCTCCTATGTCCGTCTCAGCGTTGTCCCGAACCATCCGCCCTCCGGCGCTGAGCCGGACGCCGCACAGTGCGGCGACAGCCTCGAAGTACTCGTACGCCGGTTTCCTGGCTCCGATCTCTTCCGAGACACAGATGCCGTCGAAGTACGACGCAAGCCCAGTCACGGCTAGCTTGGCCCGTTGGATGTCCCCTGCCCCGTTCGTCGCGATGCCGAGCGTCCACCCCACACCACGCAGCGCTTCGAGTCCTTCCCTCACCCCTGGGAGGCAGCGCACCGACCGCGCGATGCCGTCAACGTAGTCGCGCCACAGGGCGCCCGGGTCGTCGCCGAGCCCGAGCGCTTCTCGCAGATGGACGAAGTCCGCTGGTTAGGCCCGCTCTCGGAGCCGTTCGCAGACGACGGACTCCGAGCCCCCGGCAGTAGCCGCGACCGCGCGAAGTCACGGGCCCACTCCTCCAGGCCCCCGCGCCGATCGACCAGGGTGTCGTCGAGGTCGAAGAGCGCCAGCACACAGCGACGCTACGCGATCGGTGTGGAGCGGCTGAGTGAGCTGTCCCACAGGATCAAGGGCGGTCTCAGTTGTGGTCTCGGTCCGGGGGCCCGTGGGCCATGTGTGGGTCAGGCGGCACCTTGCGGCAGCAGGAATAGCCCACGACCCGGGCATTCGTACTGCACGCTTGACGCTCTTGAAAGCCGTCGAACCATCCAGCAGCCTCTGCGAATAGACCGTAAAGCTCGGGGACGGCCGTGGATCCCGCCAGTCTTCAGACGCGGGGCGTCTGTTCCGCCTTCTTCCGCCACTGGGCGAGATTACTGCGGGTGTTCAGGGTGTGGGGGTGGTCCTCGCCCAGTACCCGGATCTGGTCGGTCAGTAGCTGCTCGAACGCGGCTGCGGCACCAGCCGCATCGCCCGCCTTCCCCCGCCACCGCGCGAGGTTACTGCGGGTGTTCAGGGTGTGGGGGTGGTCCTCGCCCTGCAACCGGATCAGGCCGGGCAGCAGCTGCTCGAACGCGGCTGCGGCACCAGCCGCATCGCCCGCCTCCCCCCGCCAGTAGGCGAGGCTGCGGCGGATGGTCAGGGTGTGTGGGTGGTCCTCGCCCTGCACCCGGATCTGGTCGGTCAGTAGCTGCTCGAACGCGGCTGCGGCACCGGCCGCATCGCCCGCCTTCCCCCGCCAGTAGGCGAGGTTGTGGCGGATGGTCAGGGTGTGTGGGTGGTCCTCGCCCTGCACCCGGATCTGGTCGGTCAGTAGCTGCTCGAACGCGGCTGCGGCACCGGCCGCATCGCCCGCCTTCCCGCGCCAGTGGGCGATGTTGTGGCGGGTGGCCAGGGTGCGGGGGTGGTCCTCGCCCAGCACCCGCAGCCGGTCGTTCAGTAGCTGCTCGAACGCGGCTGCGGCACCGGCCGCATCGTCCGCCTCCCCCCGATACCGGGCGAGGTTACTGCGGGCGATCAGGGTGTG
>NZ_JBHXSK010000027.1:0-28243 GCF_042716195.1 Streptomyces sp. NPDC058683 | reverse complement strand
GGTCGTTCAGTAGCTGCTCGAACGCGGCTGCGGCACCGGCCGCATCGTCCGCCTCCCCCCGATACCGGGCGAGGTTACTGCGGGCGATCAGGGTGTGGGGGTGGTCCTCGCCCTGCACCCGGATCTGGTCGGTCAGTAGCTGCTCGAACGCGGCTGCGGCACCGGCCGCATCGCCCGCCTCCCCCCGAAACCGGGCGAGGTTACTGCGGGCGGTGAGGGTGTCGGGGTGGTCCTCGCCCAGCACCCGGATCAGGCCGGGCAGTAGCTGCTTCAGCGCGGCTGCGGCACCGGCCGCATCGCCCGCCTCCCCGCGCCAGCAGGCGATGTTGTGGCGGGTGGCCAGGGTGCGGGGGTGGTCCTCGCCCAGCACCCGCAGCCGGTCGGTCAGCAGCTGCTCGAACGCGGCTGCGGCACCGGCCGCATCGCCCGCCTCCCCCCGCCACCGTGCGAAGCTACTGCGGGCAATCAGGGTGTCGGGGTGGTCCTCGCCCAGCACCCGCAGCCGGTCGGTCAGCAGCTGCTCGAACGCGGCTGCGGCACCGGCCGCATCGCCCGCCTCCCCCCGCCAGTGGGCGAGGTCACCGCGGGCGGTCAAGGTGTCGGGGTGGTCGGGGCCGAGGCGGTGGCCGGTGGTCTCGGTCAGGCGATGGAAGTGGGCTGTGGCGGCGGTGACCTGGCCGGCTTCGCCGAGGCTTTGTCCGGCCCGGTACAGCACCGTATGCGCGTCGGGCCGGTACAGGGCATCTCCGGCGGTGCGGGTGAGGGCGGTGGCATTGGCGCGCAGGGCCTGGGCGAGTTCGGTGTCGCGTTCGATGTCCGGCCATGCGGTGATGAGAGCGTCGGCGGTGGTGCGGGCGAGTTGGTCGTGCTGGTCGGGGGTGAGCGTGTCACGGGTGGCGCGCTGGATGAGCTGATGGGCTCGGATGGCTTGGTGGGGGGTGGCGGGGGTGTGGTCGATGAGGCTGAGCCGAGCCAGCGCCCGCAGAGCGTCGACTGCCTCGGTCGGAGTGACAGACGCGGGAGCCTTGTTCTGTTGTTCTGGTTGAGGTGTGTGCTGGGGTATTACTCGGGAGCCGTTGTCGGTGCGGTGCCGGGTCAGGTGGGCGAGGGCGGGAGCGCTGGTCAGGACGGCTTCGGGGATTCCGTTGGGGCTGAGGAACGCGGCGAGCTGGAGCATCGGCCGGGCCAGGCCGGCCGGGCGGAGAGTGTTGGCGCGGTCGACGGACAGGGACAAGGCCGCTGCTGCGGTGTGAGTCTGGCCGTCGGGCAGGACTTCGGGGGCGGTGTCGGCGAGCAGGGTGGCGCGGTCGGCCAGCAGATCCCGGTAGGTGGCGGCGCTGATGCCGGCGTCGATGAGGTAGGCAGCGGCTTGTGACAACGCGAGCGGCAGGTGCCCCAGGTCCTTGGCGAGTGCGGTGAGCTGTTGATCGGGCTCGTGGCGGTTACGGGCGCGCAGCGAGGAGGTGAGGTAGGCGAGGGATTCGGCCTCGGTGAACAGCCCGACCTTGATCAGCCGACCTGGCAGGGCGGCGTCCTGGCGGCGGGTGGTGACCAGGGTCCGGCCCTGCGTGCCGACGGGCGGCCACAGTCCGTTCAGGTCGGTGGGATCGGTGACGTCGTCGAGGACGACCAGCCATCGGCACGGCGTGGCGTTCGCTTTGGGCTCCAGCCAGGCCAGGAACGCGCGGGTGGCTGTTTCCCGGTCTGCGGGGTCGGCTCCCAGGATCTCCACGGCTGCCTGCGCGTACCCGGACGCGGCTGTGGTGGCGTTGCTCGCGTTGATCCACACCAGTAGGTCCAGCTCGCCGTCCTGCCATGCGGTGCGGGCGTAGTCGGCGGCCAGTTGAGTCTTGCCCACCCCACCCATTCCGGCCAGCACCTGACCACGGACTGTGTCCTGCCCCACCAGGACCGCGGCCTGTCCACCGGTGAGTTTCTCCCGCAGCCGGAACACTTCGGCGCGGGTCTGGAAACAGCCCGCCCGAGGCGGGATCACCCCCACTTGATGCGGCCACACGACAGGAGGCCGCCTTACCCCGTAGTGGTGGTGAACTTCCTTGCCCGTGACCGGACCGGTGAACGAGCCGCCGCGGAAATCGACATGGTCCCCGCCGTCAGCGCCGTACCGCTCGTCCCCCTCCGCCACCACAACTCCCCGGAACATGGTCCGATTCAGGATTCCGACCGTACCCGCGCACCCACCCCGGCCACCGGCTGTTCGCAACACAGAGCAGACCTGGCACAGGCCAGTTCCCCCAGGTATCCCCCAGCAGCGGCACGCGGAGACAAACGTGCAGGTCACGGATGACGGACTCAGCCCGCTGTAAATCTGCCGTCCCGCCGGGAGCGGGGCCGTCTGTGGGCCGTCCGACAGGAACTGGCGACGGCCAACAACGACAGTCAATGACGGCTCCGCCGCTGGTCAGAGCCCTCTCAAGTGAACTTCTCCTCGACCCGTCCGATGTGGAACCAGTTCTAGTTATAGTGAGCAATGGCCGTGCGGCGGTGCGGGGGCGGAGGGCGACGAATGGCGAACAGTCAGGGCGAGCGCGACGGGTCGGGCGAGTCGGCGGCGCGGCCGGAGGTGGCCGTGCACGATCACGGCGGGGGTGTGCGGTCCGTCGAGGTTCCCATTCCGGACAATCCCCTCGGCTACACGCTGGTGTACGTCGTCGACACCGATCGTGGGCCGGTGCTGGTCGACACCGGGTGGGACGATCCCGGGTCCTGGGACGTTCTGGTGGCGGGGCTGGCGGCGTGCGGTACGGGTGTCGGTGAGGTGTACGGGGTCGTCATCACCCACCATCACCCCGATCATCACGGACTGTCGGGGCGGGTGCGGGACGCCTCCGGGGCCTGGCTCGCCATGCACGCCGCCGACGCGGCCATCGTGCGGCGGGCCCGGGAGACCCTGCCCGAGCGGTGGTTCACCTACATGGCCGCGAAGCTGACGGCCGCCGGTGCGCCCGAGGAGCATGTGGCGCCGCTGCGGGGCGGACCCCGTCGGCGCAGCTCTCCGCCGGGTCTGTCCCCCGCCCTTCCCGATCGCGAGATCCTTCCCGGTGAGCTGCTCGACCTGCCCGGCCGGCGGCTGCGTGCCGTCTGGACGCCGGGGCACACACCCGGGCATGTCTGCCTGCATCTGGAGGAGCAGCATCCGGATCAACTGCCGGGGCGTGGGCGGCTGTTCTCCGGTGACCATCTGCTCCCCGAGATCACGCCGCACATCGGTCTCTACGAGGATCCCGACGACGCGACCGTCACCGACCCCCTCGGCGACTACCTCGACTCCCTCGAACGCATCGGCCGGCTCGCCCCCGCCCAGGTCCTCCCGGCCCACCAGTACACCTTCACCGACGCACCGGCACGCGTACGGGAGCTTCTGACCCACCACGAGGAACGTCTCACCGCACTCCTCGTCCTGCTCCGACAGCCCCTCACCCTGTGGGAGTTGGCCGTACGGATGGAGTGGAACCGGCCCTGGGAGCAGATCCCCTACGGATCGCGGAACATCGCCGTCTCGGAGGCGGAGGCCCATCTGCGGCGCCTGGTGAAACAGGGGCTCGTGGAGCCGGTGGCGGGGAGTGAGCCGGTCACGTACGTGGCGGTGTAGCGGAGTCCCCCGCGACGTCCCCCGCGACCTCGCCCGCGAACTACCCAGGCGGGTCAGGCAGATCGGGCGTGAGGAGGGAGACCTGCTGTGGCGGCCGACTGCCTGCGGTCCGCGGAGTCGTGAGGCGGCCCGCTCACGGCCTAGTTGACGGCCTGGCCGGCGGCGGCGCTCTCGGACGTGATGAGCATCTCCGCCAGGTCGGCGAGGGTGGCGAGTTGGCGCGCGTTCATCTGCGGTGCCCGGGCGGCCAGCCGGACCAGGCCGCTCTCGCGCAGCCGGGACAGCGGGTCGGCCTGGGCCTCCAGCCCCTGCAGGACCGGCTGGAGCGCCTCGTACAGCGCCTCGGGATCGTCGGCGGTGAAGAAACCGGGCGGCAGTCCGAAGAACCGCCGCATCCGGTCGGTGTGTTCGAGGCCCGGCATGCCGCACTTGCGCCATTCGCTCAGCCACTGCCTGCTGGTGCCGGCGATCGCCGCGAGCTCGCCCAGCGAGTACCGCTTGCCGTCGGGCCGGCGCCGGTTCTCGCGGATGAAGTCCAGCCGCTGCCGCACCCGTTCGGCGAGCCCCGCCTCGGGCGCGGTCCCGCCGGCGAGCAGTTCGGCGACCGTCCCGACGGGGATCCCGGTGCGGTACGACAGGTCGGCCACGTCCAGCACCTCGGACAGCCGCCCGGGCCGTCCGGTCAGTTCCCCCAGCCGTACCAGTACGCCGGTCAGCGGGGCATGGGCGTCACTCACCAAGGTCCCCCAGGAGACACGTCGTTGACCGGTCGGTCAGCCGAGCAGACGGTCGGCCGAGCAGACGCGAGGTTATCCAATTCCCCGGCCCGCTCACCAGACATGACAAGGGTCACTGCGGAATGGGGCAGCAATCGTTGACATATGACGGTACGGCAGAAAGGATCGGGAACGATCACGTCACCAGGCCACGGTCGAACCGACCCGCCCCGGGTGCCGCCTATGGGGGAGCGGCATCCGGGGCGACCAGCCGCCCGCCTCCTCCCGGAAGGTGAGGCGCACCGATGTCGCAGCCCGTCCTGCTCCTCGGCGCCGGCCGCCGGTGCGCGTACGACGAGTTCGTGCTGACGCGTCTCGCCGCGGCCCGCCCCGTGGTGCTGGTGGACGCCGCGCCGCCCACCTGGGCCCTCCCGTGCCTGGCCGGTCACCTCGCGGCGGACCCCGGCAAGGACGGGGCGACGGCGTCGGCTGTGGTGCGGTTCGCGGCCCGGCACCGGGTCCGCGGGGTGCTGGCCCACTCGGCCGAGTACACGGTCGCCGCCGCCAGGATCGCCGGGCAGCTGGGGCTCCCCGGCCCCTCCCTCGCCGCGGCCGCCGCCTGCGCCGATCCGGCCGCGCTGCGTGCCTCGCTCGTCGCCGGCACGGCCCCCGTCGACGACCCGGGCACGCCCAGGGTCAGCGCCGAGACCGTCGTCCTGGACGGCGAGATCCGCATCGTCGCCATCACCCGTACGACCCTGGGCCCGGCGCCCGCCCGGCAGCCGCTCCGGCACACCGTGCACGCCCACGACGGCCTGCTGCACAACCGTTTCCTGCGCCTGGCCGTCGACCGCGCCGTGCACGCCCTCGGCCTCACCCGGGGTGTGCTGCACATCGGGCTGCGGCTCAGCGACCGTGGCCCCCGGGTCACCGACGTCACCCCGTGTCTCCCGGGCGACCTGATCCCGCTCCTCGTCAGACGGGCCACCGGCGTGGACCTCGTGCAGGCCGCCGCCGCGCTGGCCACCGGCGAGGTGCCGGACACCACGCCCACCCGGCAGCGGGCGGCCGCGATCCGGTTCGCGTACCCGGCCGCCACCGGCCGCCTCGACCACCTGACCCTCTCCCCCGACGCGGCCCAGGAGCCCGGCGCCGAGCGCATGATCCTCACCCAGGACGCCGGCCGGCAGGTCACCGCCGGGCCGCACGCGACCGTCGACGACCGGCTGGCGCTCTGGGTGGCCGTCGGCGAGGATCCCGCCGGCTGCGACGACGCCCTGCGCCGGATGGGCCGCCACCTGTCCGCGGGCATCGCCCCGATCGTGACAGCGGCCTGACCGCTTCGCCGCACGCGCCGTGCTGTGCGGCCGTCGTTCGGCGGCGCCCTTCGCGGCCGGTCGGCGGCCGTCGTTCGGCGGCGGCACCCGTCGTGGCCGGTCGGCGGCCATCGTTCGACCACGGCGCCCGTCGCAGCCGGTCGGCGGCCATGTTCGACCACGGCGCCCGTCGCAGCCGGTCGGCGGCCGTCGTTCGACCACGGCGCCGTCCTGGCCGGTCGCGCCTCGCGGCGGAGCCGCATACCGATGCGGCCCCGCGCCCCGCTGAGCCGCCACCGGATCGCAGCCGAGGCCAGCCCGCGGTCCGGTCACATCAGGGTTCGTATCAACTCCTCGGCCGCACCCAGCAGTTCGACCTCCCGGCGGCTCATCGTCGGATTGGCCGCCCGTCGTCGCAGGGCCTCCGCCAGCCCCTCCTCGGTCAGTTCGCCCGGATCGGCGAGCAGGGCCGCGAGCAGCTCGCGGGCCACCGGCAGTTCGCCCACCGCGACCTGGGCGAGGATCACCGCGGACATGGCCCAGTCGAGGCCGGGCGGCCCGTCCTCGGCGTTGGTCCAGTCGATGACCCGCGGCCCGTCGGGCGTCAGCATCACATTGTCAGGATGCAGGTCGAGGTGGAGGATGCGGGAGCCGTGCGCGGCCGGGTCCCGTCCGGGCACCGCGTGCAGCCGCCGCAGCAGCGAGGCGAGCAGCGCACCGCCCTCCGCCGCGCCCATCTCTCCCGCGAGCAGCGCCGCCAGCATGGTCGGCCCGGACAGCCGCTCCAGCACCAGGTCGGTACGGGACCCGGAGGGCCGCACCCGGGGCACCGGATACCCGTGCTCCCGTACGTACGTCATCACCGCGCCCTCGGCGGCCGCGTCCCCCCAGCCGTCCCGGTCCCGGCGCAGTACCCACGCCTCGTCGATCTCGTACACATCCGCCGAACGCCCCGAGCCGAGCAGTCTCCCCGTCATGGCATGACCATAACCAGCGGCTACGACCCACAGCCGCCCCTCAGCTTCGCTTCGGCGGCCGGTAAAGTAGCCGGGTCGTCATCACCCGTACGGGGGAAAGCCGGTGCAAACCCGGCACTGTCCCTTCTTCCCCGGTTCCCGGCTTCGCCCGAACCGGGGACGACCCCTGTCCGTGAACCGTCGCACCGACGGTGAGCCGGACCGCCCCGCGCGGGACGTTGATCGGCCCATGTGCGCCGGCACCCGTCGGCGCACGGCACCGTCGAGGTTCGCGGAGCCGAGCCGCCGGGGTGTCCCGTGCCGCCCGGCTCCCCCGCAGGGAAAGGCACCCGCCGATCATGACCGTCCTCCGCCGCAGCGCCGCGGTGCTGGCCGCCACCGCCGTCATCGGCGCCGCCACGCCCGCCATGACCGCGACGGCCGCCGACGGCACGTCGCCGTCCCCGTCCGCTTCGACAGTGCTCCCGTCGGGGCTGTTCGGCGACACGGACCCCAAGTACGACGGCGTCTGGCGCCAGTCGCTCGCCCTGCTCGCCCAGCACACGGTGGGCCTGACCCCGGCCACGAAGGCGGTGGACTGGCTGGCCGGGCAGCAGTGCGCCGACGGCTCGTACGCGGCGTTCCGCGCCGAGCCGGCCGCGGCCTGCGGTGCCAAGGTGACGGTCGACACGAACAGCACGGCCGCCGCCGTACAGGCACTGGCGGCGCTCGGCGGGCACGACGACGCCGTCGGCAAGGCGGTGACCTGGCTGAAGGCGCAGCGGAACAAGGACGGCGGCTGGGGCTACACCCCCGGCTCGCCCAGCGACACCAACTCCACCGGCGTGGTGATCGGCGCGCTCACCGCGGCCGGCGAGAGCACCGACGAGGCGGCGGCCGGCCTCCTCGCCAAGTGGTCCCTCCACTGCGACGCGGCGGGTGGCGGCGGCATCGCCTACCAGCCGGACAAGAACGGAAAGCTGGCCGCCAACGCGGACGCGACGGCCGCCGGGGTGCTCGGCGCCCTCGGCAAGGGGTTCGCGGCCACGGCCGGGAAGGCCCCGGAGGAGGGCTATGCCTGCGAGAACTCCGACAAGGCGCTGACGCCGGCCGACGCGGCCCGCAACGGCGCCGAGTATCTGGTGGGGGTCATGGACGACCACGGAAACCACCTGGTCTCCGCGCTCGCCGGTGCCAAGCCCCAGCCGGACTACGGCAACACCGCCGACGCCGTCGTGGCCATCGCCGCGCAGGGCTCGACCAAGCCGGCGCGGCAGCCGTACGCCTGGCTGGAGGCCCACGCCGTGCCGTGGGCGAAGCAGAGCGGACCCGCGGCCTACGCGGAGCTGATCTTCGCGGCGCACGCGATGGGCGCGGATCCGCGTGACTTCGGCGGTACGAACCTGGTGACGGCGCTCAACGCGACGGGCCCGGCCCCCGAGGCCGCGGCCGCGCACACCAAGGAGAAGAAGGACTCGTCGGGCACCAGCGTCTGGTGGATCGTCGGTACCGGGCTCGTCGCCGGCATCGGCATCGGCTTCCTGTTCAGCGGGCGCCGGAAGCAGCGGCAGCCGTGACCGGCGTCCGCGTCCGCCGTGCGGCGCTGCTGGTGATGGCCGCGCTGACCCTGCTGGCGACCGCGGCGCCGGCGGAGGCCGCCGGTTACCGCTACTGGTCCTTCTGGGAGCGGGACGGCTCGCGGTGGACGTACGCCACGCAGGGACCCGCCACGGCGCGGCCGGACGACGGCGCGGTCGAGGGATACCGGTTCGCGGTGAGCGAGGACTCGGGGGACGCGTCGCAGCCACGCGGGACGGCGGACTTCGGGACGATCTGCGGCGACACGGCCGCCGTCCGGGGCAAGAAGCGGGTGGGGCTGGTCATCGACTTCGGCACGACGGCGGACGCGCCGTCCGCGCAGCAGCCGCCGGTGCGGCGGACCGCGTGCGCGGTGGTGGCGCGGGACGCGACGGCGGCGGAGGCGCTGGCCGCGGTGGCCAAGCCGTTGCGGTACGACACGAACGCGCTGCTGTGTGCCATCGGGGGGTATCCCGAGAAGGGATGCGGGGAGAAGGTGGCGGCGGGCGGTACGTCGGACGGCGGGCCGTCGGTGGGGCTGCTGGCCGGGGTGGGGGTGGTCGTGGTGGTGGCCGCGGGAGCGTTCTGGCAGGGGCGGCGTCGGAAGAATGGGTGATCGTCACAGTGCGGGCCGGTGGGGGTCGGTCGCGCCCACGCGGCGGAGCCGCGGATCGATACGGCCCGCGCCCCTTACGGGGCACGTCCTGGCCGCGGGCAGCCGTGCCGCTGGGGCGATGGGGGTCCCCCCGCTCGAGCGAAGCCGAGAGTGGGGGAGGGTGGGCGCGGCGGCACCCCGCAGGCGCGGGCGGGTGAAACCCCCCGTGCCCCGGTCCCGGCGTACCCGCGGCCTGCACCCCGGTGCCTGGTGGCTCTGGGCGCTCTCCCTCGGTGTCGCCGCCTCGCGGACCACCAACCCGCTCCTCCTCGCCCTTCTCGTCGCGGTCACCGGCTACGTCGTGGCCGCCTGCCGGAGCCGGACGCAGGGGTCCCGTTCCTACTCCGCCTTCGCCAGGCTCGCCCTCGCCGTCCTGCTCGTCCGGCTCGCCTTCACCGTCCTCCTCGGCTCCCCCGTCCCCGGCTCGCACACCCTCGTCACCCTCCCCGAGGTGCCGCTCCCCCACTGGGCGCAGGGCATCCGGCTCGGTGGCCGGGTCACCGCCGAGGCGCTGGCCTTCTCCCTCTACGACGGCCTCAGGATCGCCACCCTGCTGATCTGCGTCGGCGCCGCGAACGCGCTCGCCGATCCGGCCCGTCTCCTGAAGTCGCTGCCCGGCGCCCTGTACGAGCTGGGCGTGGCCGTGGTCGTCGCCCTCACCTTCGCGCCGAACCTGATCGCCGACGTCCAGCGGCTGCGCGCCGCCCGCCGACTGCGCGGCCGTCCCGACTCCGGCGTCCGGGGTCTGCTCCAGGTCGGACTGCCGGTCCTGGAGGGCGCGTTGGAGCGCTCGGTCGCCCTCGCCGCCGCGATGGACGCGCGCGGTTACGGCCGCAGCGCCGACGTACCGGACCGGGTCCGCCGTACGACGGCCGCGCTGACCCTCGGCGGCCTGCTCGGGGTGTGCGCGGGAACGTACGGGCTGCTCACCGCCGAGGGCGGCGGTTACGGGCTGCTCCTGCTGCCGGCCGGGGTGGTCGCCGCGCTGGCGGGGCTGCGGCTCGGTGGCCGCCGTTCGCTGCGCACCCGCTACCGGCCGGACGCGTGGGACTGGCGGGCCTGGCTGGTGTCCGGGTCGGGCGCCGCCGTCGCCGGGCTGCTGGCGCTCGCCGCGGTGCGGGATCCGGACGCCCTGCATCCCGGGGTCGTACCGCTGGTCGCCCCCACGCTGCCGCTGTGGCCCGCGGCTGCCGTGCTGCTCGGTCTGCTGCCCGCCCTCGTCGTGCCGAAGGAGCCGTCGTGATCCGTTTCGAGGACGTCTCCGTGACGTACGACGGCGCGGCCCGGCCGGCCGTCCAGGGCGTCGACTTCGAGGTGCCGGAAGGTGAACTCGTCCTGCTGGTGGGCCCGTCCGGTACCGGCAAGTCGACGGTCCTGAACTCCGTCAGCGGGCTGGTGCCGCACTTCACCGGTGGCACGCTGCGCGGCCGGGTCACCGTCGCGGGGCGGGACACCCGGACGCACAAGCCGCGTGAACTCGCCGATGTCGTCGGCACGGTGGGACAGGATCCGCTCGCCCACTTCGTGACCGGCACGGTGGAGGACGAACTGGCCTACGGGATGGAGTCGTTGGGGATCGCCCCGGCCGTGATGCGGCGGCGGGTCGAGGAGACCCTCGATCTGCTGGGGCTCGACGGGCTGCGGGACCGGGCGATCGGCACGCTCTCGGGCGGGCAGCGGCAGCGGGTCGCGATCGGGTCGGTGCTCACCCCGCATCCGGAGGTCCTGGTTCTCGACGAGCCGACCTCCGCGCTCGACCCGGCCGCCGCCGAGGAGGTGCTGGCCGTGCTCCAGCGGCTGGTGCACGACCTGGGGACCACGGTGTTCCTGGCCGAGCACCGGCTGGAGCGGGTGGTGCAGTACGCCGACCGGGTCGTGCTGCTTCCGGAGCCGGGGGCCGCGCCGGTGTGCGGCACCCCCGCCGAGGTGATGGCCGTGTCGCCGGTGTGTCCGCCGGTGGTGGAGCTGGGGCGGCTGGCCGGGTGGTCGCCGCTGCCGATGACCGTGCGGGACGCCCGGCGCCGCGCGGGCGGACTGCGGGAGCGGCTCGCCGGACGGACCCCGGACGATCGGGCCCCCGCCGCCCCGACGGCCCCCGCGGCTCCCACACCTCCCCTCGCGTCCCCCGCCCCTCCGCTCGCCGAGGTCCGTTCCCTCGCCGTCCGCCGGGACCGGGTGGACGCGCTGTGCGGTGTCGATCTCACCGTCGCGCCCGGCGAGACCGTCGCCCTCATGGGCCGTAACGGCGCCGGGAAGTCCACGCTGCTGGGCGCCCTGGTCGGGCTGGTGGAGCCGGGTTCCGGGACGGTCCGGGTCGGCGGCGCGGTGCCGCATCGCACCCGCCCGCGGGACCTGCTGCGCCTGGTCGGTCTGGTCCCGCAGGAACCCCGTGACCTGCTGTACGCCGACACGGTCGGCGCCGAGTGCGCGGCCGCCGACCGGGATGCCGGAGCGGCGCCGGGGACCTGTCGTGAGCTGGTGTCCGGGCTGCTGCCCGGGGTCGCCGACGGTACCCATCCCCGTGATCTCTCCGAGGGGCAGCGGCTGGCGCTGGCGCTGGCCGTCGTGCTGGCCGCCCGGCCGCCGCTGCTCCTGCTGGACGAGCCGACCCGGGGCCTCGACTACGCGGCGAAGGCCCGGCTGGTCGGCGTGCTGCGCGGGCTCGCCGCCGACGGGCACGCGATCGTGCTGGCCACGCACGACGTGGAGCTGGCCGCGGAGATCGCGCACCGGGTCGTGCTGCTCGCGGAGGGCGAGGTGATCGCGGACGGGCCGACGGACGACATCGTCGTGTCCTCGCCGTCCTTCGCCCCGCAGGTCACGAAGATCCTCGCGCCGCAGCGGTGGCTGACCGTGGCCCAGGTGCGCAAGGCGCTGGCATGACCGGCCCGGTGCGGCTCGGCCCCCGCTCGCTGGCCGCCCTCCTCCTCGTCAGTGCCGTCGGCGTGGTCGCGGTCGGCTGGCCCTTCCTCGCCCCGCCGTCCTCCCGGCTCACCTCGCACGCCCAGGACGCGCCCTGGCTCTTCGCGGGCCTGCTGCTCCTGCTGGTCGCGGTGCTCGGGGCGACGATCTCCGAGTCGGGGCTCGGCCCGAAGGCGGTCGCCATGCTCGGCGTGCTGGCCGCGACCGGGGCTGCGCTGCGGCCGATCGGTGCGGGCACCGCCGGGATCGAGCCCATGTTCTTCCTGATGGTGCTGAGCGGGCGGGTGCTGGGGCCGGGCTTCGGGTTCACCCTCGGCTCGCTCACCATGTTCGCGTCGGCGCTGCTCACCGGCGGGGTGGGGCCCTGGCTGCCGTTCCAGATGCTGGCGATGGGCTGGTTCACGATGGGGGCCGGGCTGCTGCCGGGTGCCGGGCGGCTGCGCGGGCGCGGTGAGCTGGCACTGCTGGCGGGCTACGGCTTCCTGGCCGCGTTCGGCTACGGCATGGTCGTGGACCTGGCCGGCTGGCCGCTGCTGGCCGGCACCGCCTCGAACATCGCCTTCGACCCGCACGCCGGGCCCGCGGCCAATCTGGCCCGGTTCCTCGCCTACAGCCTGGCCACCGCCATGGGCTGGAACCTGGGCCGGGCCCTGTGCACGGTCGTCCTCACCCTGGTCCTCGGGCCCGCCCTGCTGCGGGCGCTGCGCCGGGCGACCAGGAGGGCCGCTTTCGAGACCGCGGTCACATTCGACGGCCCCGGGGCGTGAGGCGTCGTACGCACCCGGTGACGCGACCGGTGAAGCACCCCACATGACGCACGTCACCTACGACCACGAGTAGTAGTCAGGCTTTTCCTAAATGTCCGATTCGCCAAGGCCTCTGACCTGCACATTGAGAGCCACGCCACACAACGGGCCATCACCGCCTATGCGACCACAACTAGTAAAAGGGGTGATTGCGGACGGGTTTGCGGCCTGCTTCTCTGGAGGACGTCGCCAGGCACCACCGGCCCCCAGCGGGCCACGGAGCCGACGCACACGGCCACCGCCCACGGGTGGTTCCGGAGCACGGCGACCCCCTGTCCCCGACGAACGAGGTTCTCCGTGTCCGTGTCCATCATCCGCCGCATCGCCTCCCCGAAGAAGGTCCTCACCGCTGCCGCCGTGGCCGCCGCCACCGCCGGTATGGCGCTGAGCGCGGCGCCCGCCCAGGCCGCCACCGGCTCGGCCTCCTCCGCTCAGGCGATCGCGCACAAGATGATCCCGGACGCCGCACAGTTCAACGCGTTCAGCAAGATCGTCTCGCACGAGAGCGGCTGGAACCCCAGCGCCACCAACGGCTCCTCCGGCGCCTACGGCCTGGTCCAGGCCCTGCCGGGCTCGAAGATGGCGTCCGCCGGGTCCGACTGGAAGACCAACCCGGCCACCCAGATCAAGTGGGGTCTGGACTACATGAACTCCCGCTACGGCAGCCCGACGGCCGCCTGGAGCTTCTGGCAGGCCAACGGCTGGTACTGAGCCGGCCGCTCCGCTCCCCCCGCACCTCGGCACCCTCGCCCCCTCCTCCCGGGCGAGGGTGCCGACGCATGTCCGGACGTGGTGGACTGATGCCCCAGAGCCGCCGCACCCCGGGGTCACCGAGCCGCCCGGTCCGGCGCGTCCCCACCGGAGGAGCGATGCCCACGGCGACACCGACCCCCGATCCCGAGACCCGCGGTGTGCGGCTGGTGTTCGTACTGCTGGCCCTGACCATGATGAGCGGCATGATCGACGCCGTCAGCTATCTGGGCCTCGGTCATGTCTTCACCGCGAACATGACCGGCAACGTGGTGGTCCTGGGCTTCGCCGCCGCCGGGGCGCCCGGCTTCTCCGTCCCCCACTCGGCGGCCTCGCTGGCCGCCTTCCTGCTGGGCGCGGCGGTGGGCGGCCGGGTCTCGGCCCGGTTCGGCGGCGGCTCCCGCCGGCGGTGGATGCGGGTGACCCTGGCCGCGGAGGCGGTCCTGATGGCCGCGTCCGCCGTGGTGGCCTTCGCCCGGCCCGGCGGGACGGCGACGACGTACACCCTGATCGCGCTGACCGCCTTCGCGATGGGTCTGCGCAACGCGAACGTCCGTAAGCTGGGGATCCCCGACCTGACGGCGACCACGGTCCTGACGACGACCCTGACCGGCCTGGTCTCCGAGTCCCACTTCGGCGACGCCACCAGGCCGCACTCCCCGCGCCGCGTGGCCGCGGTCCTCGCCCTGATCGCCGGCGCGGTCCTGGGCGCCTGGCTGGTCCTCCACGAGAGCCTGGGGATCCCGCTGCTCGTCGCGGCGGTGGTCGCCGGGGTGCTGGCGGCGGTGGCGTCCGGGCGGGAGTGACGGGAGCAACGGGAGTGACGGGAGCGTGCGGCGCCGGCGTCTCGGGGGAGGCAGGAACGGGGCGTAGGGAGGGGGTGCTCCTGCCTCCCTCGGGGCGGGCCGGCGGCGCCGGGAGCCGTCGGCCCGGGTCGAGGGGTTACGACGTGGTCACCTGGAGGTGCTTCACCCCGTTGATCCACGCCGAGCGCAGCCGGTCCGGGTCGCTGACCAGGCGCAGGGTCGGCATCGCGTCGGCTATCGCGTTGAAGATCAGGTCGATCTCGAGGACCGCGAGGGACTTGCCCAGGCAGTAGTGCGGGCCGCCGCCGCCGAAGCCGAGGTGGGGGTTGGGATCGCGGGTGATGTCGAAGGTGTCGGGGTCGGTGAAGACCTCGGGGTCATGGTTGGCCGAGGCGTAGAAGACGCCGACCCGGTCGCCCTTGCGGATCAGCTTGCCGCCCAGCTCGGTGTCCTGGGTGGCGGTGCGCTGGAAGGAGTTGACCGGGGTGGCCCAGCGGACGATCTCCTCGGCGGTGGTCGAGGGGCGCTCTCGCTTGTAGAGGTCCCAGGCCTCGGGGTGGGTGAGGAAGGCGTGCATGCCGTGGGTGATGGCGTTGCGGGTGGTCTCGTTGCCGGCCACCGCGAGCATCAGCACGAAGAAGCCGAACTCGTCGGAGTTCAGGTTGCCCTCGTCCTCGGCCGCCACCAGCGTGGAGACGATGTCCTTGGCCGGGCACTGCTTGCGGTCGGCGGCCATGTTCATCGCGTAGGCGATCAGCTCGGTGGCCGACTCGGCGCCCACCGCCTCGGTGATCGCGTACTCCGGGTCGTCGTACGAGATCATCTTGTTGGACCAGTCGAAGATCTTGGCCCGGTCGTCCTGCGGGATGCCGATCAGTTCGGCGATCGCCTGGAGGGGGAGCTCGCAGGCGACCTCGGTGACGAAGTCGAAGGGGCCGGAGTGGGCGCGGGCCGCGTCGGTGATCGCCCCGGCGCGGGCGCGCAGCCGCTCCTCCAGAGCCCGGATCGACCGTGGCGTGAAACCGCGCTGGATGATCTGGCGGACCCGGGTGTGCTCGGGCGGGTCCATGTTCAGCAGGATCAGCCGCTGGGCGTCGATCGCGTCCCGCTGCATGTGCTCGGTGAAGCGGATGATCGCGGTGTTGAGCCAGGACGAGAAGATCTCGGGGTGCGTGGAGACGTACTTGACGTCCGCGTGCCGGGTGACGGCCCAGTAGCCGTCGTCCGCGAAGCCGGCGATGCCGTGCGGCTGTTCGATCCAGCGGACCGGTTCCGCCCGGCGCAGCTCGGCGAACTCCGGGAGCGGCACCCGGTGATGGAGCAGATCGGGGTCGGTGAGGTCGAACCCGTCGGGCAGTGCGGGACAGGGCATGGCGGCTCACTCCCACCGTGTACGAACCTGGATACGTGCCTTACGACGGCCATCTGACGGGCCATCAGAAAGGGCCGGTTGCCGTGAAGGTAGTAACGGGTTCTACAAGTCGCAAGGGGCGCGGTCCCCCCAATTGCGTGCAACCCCCTTGCGGTTGCGGACGAGCTGTCAGCAGACTGCACACAGAACTGGTACGCGTTCTAGTTCTGCGTGGCGGGCCGGGCCGGGACGCCCCTGCGCCGCGCGGGTGACCGAGGAGAGGACCGAGCCCCCATGGCCGCGGAACCCGTGATCGTCGAAGCCGTACGCACCCCCATCGGCAAGCGCGGCGGCGCGCTGGCCAATCTGCATCCCGCCTACCTCCTGGGCGAGACCTACCGTGAACTCCTCGGCCGCACCGGCATTCCCGCCGACGCGGTCGAGCAGATCGTCGGCGGCACGGTGACCCACGCCGGCGAGCAGTCCATGAACCCCGCGCGGACGGCCTGGCTGACCGTCGGGCTGCCGTACGAGACCGCGGCCACGACCGTCGACTGCCAGTGCGGCTCCTCGCAGCAGGCCTCGCACATGACCGCCAACATGATCGCCGCCGGGGTCATCGACGTCGGGATCAGCTGCGGGATCGAGGCGATGTCGCGGGTGCCCCTGGGCTCCGGCTCCAAGCACGGGCCGGGCAAGCCCTTCCCCGACGAGTGGAACGTCGATCTGCCCAACCAGTTCGAGGCCGCCGAGCGCATCGCCCGCCACCGGGGCCTGACCAGGGAGAACGTCGACTCGCTCGGGCTGCTCTCGCAGGAGCGGGCGGCGTACGCCTGGGCCGAGGAGCGCTTCAAGCGGGAGACCTTCGCCGTGCAGGTGCCGACGACGGAGGAGGAGCAGCACGCCGGACAGGGCATGTGGCGCCTGGTCGACAAGGACGAGGGCCTGCGCGACACGTCCATGGAGGCGCTGTCGGGCCTGAAGCCGGTGATGCCGACGGCGGTCCACACCGCGGGCAACTCCTCCCAGATCTCGGACGGCGCGGCCGCCATCATGTGGGCGTCGAAGCGGATGGCCCGGGCCCTGAAGCTGCGCCCGCGGGCCCGGATCGTAGCCCAGGCCCTGGTCGGCGCCGACCCGCACTTCCACCTCGACGGCCCGATCGACGCGACCCGGGCCGTGCTCGGCAAGGCCGGCATGACCCTCAAGGACATCGACCTGGTCGAGATCAACGAGGCGTTCGCGTCGGTGGTGCTGAGCTGGGCCCAGGTCTTCGAGCAGAGCCTGGACAAGGTCAACGTCAACGGCGGCGCGATCGCCCTCGGCCACCCGGTGGGCGCCACCGGCGCCCGCCTGATCACCACCGCCCTGCACGAACTGGAGCGCACCGACAAGGAGTTCGCCCTCATCACCATGTGCGCGGGCGGCGGCCTGGCAACCGGCACGATCATCCAGCGGCTGTAGCGCCCCAAAGGGGCGCGGGGAACTGCGCGACCAGCCACGACGGCGCCGCAGACGAACGACAGCGCATCGCGGCGCCTCCAGCCGAGCGCGCAGCGCCGGCAGGCGTCAGCCGGGAGCCGGCACCGTTACCGGCTCCCGGGGCTCCCGGTCTTCCTTGTCGGCCCCCGCCGCCCGCAGGGCCCGCGGACCCTGCAGCAGATAGCCGACGCCGAAGCCCGCGCCCACCACCGCCGCACCGCCCACCGCGTCCAGGACCCAGTGGTTGCCGGTGGCGATGATCGCCGAGACCGTGAGGAGCGGGTGGAGCAGGCCGAGGGCCTTCAGCCACCACTTCGGGGCGACGACGGCGATCACGATCCCGCACCACAGCGACCAGCCGAAGTGCAGCGAGGGCATCGCCGCGTACTGGTTGGTCAGCTCGGTGAGGGTGCCGTAGTCCGGCTTGGCGAAGTCCTGCGGGCCGTGCACCGTGTCGATGACGCCGAGACCCGGCAGCAGACGCGGCGGGGCCAGCGGGTAGAGCCAGAAGCCGATCAGGGCGAACGCGGTGGCGAAGCCGAGGGCGGTACGGGCCCAGCGGTAGTCGACCGGGCGGCGGACGTAGAGGACCGCGAGGACGGTCAGCGGGACGACGAAGTGGAAGGACTCGTAGTAGAAGTCGAAGAAGTCCCGCAGCCAGCCGATGCCGTACACCGCGTGGTTGGCCCAGTGCTCGATGTCGAGGTGCAGGAACCGCTCGATGTCGAGGATCTGGTGCCCGTGGTGCTCGGCCCGGACCCGCCCGGAGGTGCCGTCCCCGTCCCCGGCGGCGGCCAGCCGGATCTGCTGGTAGGCGAAGTAGACCAGCCGCATCGCGACCAGTTCGAGGAAGAGGTTCGGCCGGGTCAGGACCCGGCGCAGCCAGGGCGCCAGCGGCACCCGGCCGAAGCGGGCCGGCACCGGCTCCGCGTAGTCCGTCGGGACCGGGCGGGCGAACTCGGGGGCGGTGCGGGACAGGAACGGTACGACCGTGGCCGCGGCCAGGGCGGCCAGCAGGACCGCGTTGTCGCGCACCGGGACGAAGAGGGACTGGTTCGGCAGCAGCGCCTTGGCGGGCAGCGTCATCACCATGACCACCACGACCGGCCACACGGTCCGGTCGGCGGCGCGCCGCCCGGTCCGGCCGACCACCGCGAGCAGCACCCACAGCAACTGGTGCTGCCAGGCGGCCGGCGACACCGCCACCACCGCGCAGCCGGTGATCGCGACCGCCAGCAGCAGCTGCCCGTCCCGGGCGTAGCGCACCGCGCGGCGCAGCGCCAGGACGGCCACGGTCGCGGCGAGCGCCAGGAACAGGACTATCTCCAGCGGACCGCTCAGCCCGAACCGCAGCAGGGCGCCGTGCAGCGACTGGTTGGCGAGCGCGTCGGCCTCGCCGCCGAGGCCGACGCCGGCCATGTGGTGGACCCAGTAGGTGTACGAGTCGTGCGGCATCGCCGCCCAGGCCAGCGCCGTGCACGCGGCGAAGGTGACGCCGGAGGCGGTGGCGGCCCGGCGGCGGCCGGTGAACCAGAGCAGCGGGGCGAACAGCAGCAGGGCCGGCTGGAGCGCGGCGGCCAGGCCTATGCACAGGCCGCCGTCGCGCTGCCCGCGGGCGGCGAAGCAGCCGAGCAGGACGAGCAGGACCGGGATGATGCTGGTCTGGCCGAGCCAGAGGGTGTTGCGGACCGGCAGGGAGAGCATCAGCAGGCTGATGGCGACCGGCGCGGCCAGCAGCGCGGTACGGCGGCTCACCGGCTGCGGCAGCGCGCGGGCGGCGACCAGGCCGAGGGCGACCACCAGCAGCAGCGTGCCGAAGGTCCAGCCCCAGCCGAGAGCCTGCTCGGCGGCCCTGGTGAGCGGCTTGAGCACCAGCCCGCCGAACGGGGACCCGGTGAACTGGGTCGAGTCGTACAGCGAGCCGTTGACGTGCAGCACGCCCTCCGGGCCGACCCAGGTCTCCAGAGTCGTCAGCCGCTCACCGCTCGGGGTGCCGAGGACGACGGCCATCTGCCGTACCGCGAGGATCGCGGCCACCGCCCACAGCCCGAGCCGGGCCATTCTGAACCGCGCCCCTGGCTCCGCTCCCCCGAACGCGTCTCCCGGTCTCCCCCTGTGCTCCACGTTCGCCACGCCGCGCCGGCCTCCCGCCCCGCTCGTCCGCCCTGAGAACCCTGAGAACCCCTATGAGGCTCCCATTCCTTTCTGTCAGAGACGCGGGCAACCCCCTCTTCACCTGACGTCCGCCCCCGTTTTGTCCGGAAGACGACAGCGCGGAAGGGGCGCGGTTGCCCGCGTGGAGCGCGACAAGGATCACAGTGGGCGGTCCGCGTACGACCGCGGGAGCGGGCATACGTCCCTGCGTACACCGCATTTAGCTGCACAATGCACGGATGCATGTACGCGACGTAACGGACCCAAATCCTCCTATCGTCGCTTTCCGACCCGTCCGGCGCCGTACGGGCCGCGCCCCCCGTCCCCGTCGAGAGGTAGGCGAGCCCCGTTTTGGCGACCGCCACAGCCGTCACCCCGCCCGTCAAGATCCCCGGCCCCCGTACGGCCGACCCCGCGCCGACCGTCACCGACCCCGCGCTGGTCAAGCGCGCCGTGAAGGCGGCCGCGCTCGGCAACGCCATGGAGTGGTTCGACTTCGGCGTCTACAGCTACATCGCGGTGACCCTGGGCAAGGTCTTCTTCCCGTCCGGCAACCCGACCGCCCAGCTGCTGTCCACGTTCGGCGCCTTCGCCGCGGCCTTCCTGGTCCGCCCGATCGGCGGCATGGTCTTCGGCCCGCTCGGCGACCGCGTGGGCCGCCAGAAGGTCCTCGCCGTCACCATGATCATGATGGCGGCCGGCACCTTCGCGATCGGCCTGATCCCCTCGTACGCGACGATCGGCGTCGGCGCCCCGATCCTGCTCCTCGCCGCCCGCCTGGTGCAGGGCTTCTCGACCGGCGGCGAGTACGCGGGCGCGTCCACGTTCATCGCCGAGTACGCGCCGGACAAGAAGCGCGGCTTCTTCGGCAGCTGGCTGGAGTTCGGCACGCTGGCCGGCTACATCGGCGGCGCGGGCCTGGTCACCCTGATGACGGCCCTGCTCTCCGACGGCGACCTCACCTCCTGGGGCTGGCGCATCCCGTTCCTGATCGCGGGCCCGATGGGCATCATCGGCCTCTACCTGCGGATGCGCCTGGAAGAGACCCCCGCGTTCGCCGCCGAGGTCGAGAAGTCGGAGCGGTCCCGCCCGAAGGTCCCCCTGCGCGAGATGATCACCGGCCAGTGGCGGGCCCTGCTCCTGTGCATGGCCCTGGTCCTGGTCTTCAACGTCACGGACTACATGCTGCTGTCGTACATGCCGAGCTATCTGACCAGCGAGCTGAAGTACGACGAGACGCACGGCCTGCTGGTGGTCCTCGCCGTCATGGCCCTGATGATGATCGTCCAGCCGTTCGCCGGCGCGCTCACCGACCGCGTCGGCCGCCGCCCGGTGATCGCCGCGGGCTGCGCGGGCTTCCTGCTCCTCTCCGTCCCGGCCCTGCTCCTGATCCGCCAGGGCAGCCTGCTGGCGGTCGGCCTCGGCATGGGCGCCCTGGGCCTCCTCCTGGTCTGCTTCACGGCAGCGATGCCGGCGGCCCTCCCGGCCCTCTTCCCGACCCGGGTCCGCTACGGCTCCCTGTCGATCGGCTTCAACGTCTCGGTGTCCCTCTTCGGCGGCACGACCCCGCTGGTGGTGACGGCTCTGATCGGAGCGACGGGCAACATGATGATGCCCGCGTACTACATGATGGCGGCGGCGATCATCGGCGGCTTCGCGGCCTGGCGCATGACAGAGACGGCGGGCAAGCCCCTGCCCGGTTCAGCACCGTCGGTCGAAGCGCCCCTTTAGGGGCGCGGGACCGCATCCCTATGCGGCTCCGCCGCGCGGGCGCGCTCGGCCCCCACCGGCCCGCAGTCGACGAAACGAGCGCAGCCACCCCCTCAGAGGCGCGGGGAACTGCGCAAAACCCCCCACTCACCTGCACCGTTCGAACGATCCGCCCCGTCGGCCCGTACCGTCGGTAGACAGACGGTGGCTGTCCGGAACGGCCCCAGGTACCACGCCTTCCGCTATACCGTCTGAAGTCCTGATCGACGGTACGGCGGAGGGCATCGGTTCATGATCGGCCAGCGGCGACCCCGCCGACGCAGACGCTTACTCACGGTCCTCCTCCTGGTCACCGGCATCCAGCTCGGCTGGCTCGCCGCCCCCGCGTTCGCCTGCGGCTGCGGCGCCCTCGTCACCGCCGGCCGGCAGCAGGTCACCGTCGGCCGGGAGGAGTCGGTCCTGCGCTGGGACGGCACCCGCGAACAGATCGTGATGCGCCTGACGGTCGACGGCGACGCCGACCGCGCCGCCTGGATCATGCCCGTCCCGCACCGCGCCACCGTCGCCCTCGCCGACCCGGCCCTCTTCGACGAGCTGCACACCCTCACCGCCCCGGTGCACCGCACCCGGTACCACTTCTGGCCCCAGAACGGCGACTGGCCCCTCACCACCGGCGGCACCACGGCGGCCGGCCCGCCCGGAGGCGCCGCGAACGCCCCCGGCGTCGGCGTCGTCGGCCGTCAGCGGCTCGGCCCGTTCGACGTGGCCCAGCTGACCGCCACCGACGCCGGCGCCCTGGACGGCTGGCTGCGCAGCAACGGCTTCCCGCTCCCGCCCCGCCTGGACACCGCGCTACGGCCGTACGTCGAGCAGCGCTGGGAGTACGTCGCGGTCAGGCTCGCCCCCGAGACCGCGGGCACCGCGCTGAACGGCGCCCTCGACCCGCTGCACCTCGCCTTCGCCAGCGACCGGCCGGTCTACCCGATGCGGCTGTCCAGGCTCGCGGCCACCCCGCAGTCGCTGGGCCTGTACGTGCTCGCCGCCCACCGCATGGAGCCGCGCGCGGCGATCGGCGGCGAGCGCCCGAGGACCGTCTACGCCGGCCGCCTCAGCCGTCCGGCCGGCGATCTCCGCGAACTCGCCGCCGGCACCCCGTATCTGACGGCCATCGGCCAGGAGTTCCCGTACCCGTCCCGGATCTCCGACGACCACGTGCTGCGCCGGGCGTCCTCGGACGCCTCCCTCCAGCAGGTCGTCTACGAGGACCGGCTGCGCGAGGCGGCCGGGATCCCGCTGTGGCTCGTCACGATCGGCGCCGCACTGCTGCTGGTCGTCACGGTCACCTCCCTGCTGGCCGTACGGCGCTCCCGCCGCCCGGCCCTGCCCCCGCCCCCGGTACACCCCCCGCCGCCGGTGCAGCCGCCCCCGCCCCCGGCCCAGCCCCCTGCGCCGATCGGCTGAGTTCCGTCCGGTACCGGGGCGGGAGATCACCGAGTCACCCGCCTCCTGAGTAGTGCTAAGCAGGTAGCTGTCAGTGGACGGTTACCGGACATCCGAAAGGCAGCGGACGCATGAGCGGCTCTCAGCTCTGGGACGACGTCGACTTCTACTTCACCAGCCACCTCTCACCGGACGACGAGGCGCTCCAGGCGGCCCTGCGTGAGAGCGAGGCCAACGACCTCCCGCACGTCAACGTGACCCCCAACCAGGGCAAGCTGCTCCAGCTCCTCGCACAGGTCCAGGACGCCCGGAGCATCCTGGAGATCGGCACCCTCGGCGGCTACAGCACCATCTGGCTGGCCCGCGCCCTGCCCGAGGACGGCAGGCTGATCTCGCTGGAGTACAGCGCCCGGCACGCCGAGGTGGCGGTCCGCAACATCGCCCGCGCCGGCCTGGAGCGGCTCGTCGAGGTGCGGGTCGGCCCCGCCCTGGAGTCGCTGCCCAAGCTCGCCGACGAGAACCCGGCCCCCTTCGACCTGGTCTTCATCGACGCCGACAAGGCCAACAACCCGCACTACGTGGAGTGGGCGCTGCGGCTCACCCGCACCGGCAGCCTGATCATCATCGACAACGTGGTGCGCGGCGGCCGGGTCGCCGACGCGGAGAGCAGCGAACCGGACGTGGTCGGCACCCGTGCCGCGATCGAGCTGATCGCCGCCCACCCGAGGCTGAGCGGTACGGCGATCCAGACGGTCGGCAGCAAGGGCTACGACGGCTTCGCCCTGGCCCGGGTACTGGCCTAGCCCGGCCTCGGCCCGGCCGGGGCCGGGTCTCAAGCCTCGTGGTAGAAGCCCACGTTGACGCTGCGCGGGGCGGTGCGGTCCCGGACGACGATCTCGCCGGAGCCGCCCCGGGGCAGTGCGACCGTGCCGCCGTACCCGATGGCCTGGGCGTACTCGCCGACGGTCAGCAGTACCTCGGAGGATGGTTCGGCCTGGGAACCGCGCAGCCAGGTGACCTGCCAGCCGCCCTCGGGCCCGCACAGGAACTCCAGGTGCACCCGGGAGACGAACAGCCAGTCGTCGGGCGTGGTGAGCCGGCAGGCGGAGGCATCGCGGCCCACTCGCAGCACGGCGCCCGGTTCGCTGGGCGCGTCGGCCATGAGCATTCCGGCCGTCTCGCCCGCGTCCCCGGACACGGAGGCCATGGTGAGTTCGAGCACGTGCGTTCCCCCTGCGCGATTCCTGAAGCGTTCGTGGATCTCCGGCGCATGATAAAACGCCCGGCGGGGTGGCGTCCGGCACAATGAAGTCATGACCGAGCGAAAGCCACCCGGGGTGCCGTTCGAATCCTGGGTCGACAAGCAGATCCTCGATGCGCAGCAGCGCGGTGACTTCGATCAACTCGCGGGCACGGGCGAGCCGTTGCCGGCCGACCTGGACACGCCCTACGACGAACTGTGGTGGGTCAAAAGGAAGATGGCCCGGGAGGGCCTGGCGATGCTGCCTCCGGCCCTCGCCCTGCGCAAGGAGGCCGAGGACGCTCTGGCGGCCGCCTGGGCGGCCCCCTCGGAGCGGATCGTCCGCCAGCTCATCACGGAGGTCAACGTGAAGATCCGGGACATGATGTTCAAGCCGCCGCCCGGGCCCCCGCTGGGCAAGAAGCCGTACGACGTCGAGGAGGTCGTACGCGAGTGGCGGGAGCGCCGGGCGGCGGCCGAGGCGGCGGCGGACTCAGATGTGTAGCAGCCGGTCCGCCAGTTCGCGGTAGTCGCGCAGGGCCAGCCGGAGCTGTTCGGTGTCGGCCGAGCCGGGGTGGTCCCGGTCGGTGTCCTGCCAGCTGCCGCGCAGGGTACGGCGGCGCCGGTCGACGGCGTCGGTGAAGCGGGCGCTGAGTTCCTCGACGGCCCGGTCGGCCTCCTCGACGGCCGCGCGCGGCTCGTCGACGAAACCGGTGACCGCGTGCTGGAGACGCCGCTCCAGCTGCCCGCACTCCTCGTTCGGCATCAGCCGGCCGTCACTCGACGCCAGCCGGTCGTCGTCCGCCGCCAGCCGGTCGTCGTTCGACATCCGCGGGTCGTCGTTCGACATCCGTCGGTCGTCGTTCGGCAACCGTCGGTCGTCGTTCGGCACCTGCCGGTCGTCCTTGCGCGCCGGTCGGTCGTCGCGGGCCGCGTCCGGCACACGGCCCGGACCCTCGCCGGCCACCGGCAGCGCCTGACCGGTCGCCGCTTCCCGGTCGTCCATACGCTCCGGTGCGATGTCCTCACGCCCGGGGGTGACCCCCCTGCCGGAGGCGTCGCCCCGGTCGGTCGTGCCCTCGGTCGTGCGCTCGGTCGTGCGGTCCGCCCGTCCCGGCATCGCGTCGTCGCCGGGATATATGTCGCCGCCGGTCCTCGGCTGGCGGCCGCTGCCTGTCCTCGCGTCGGTCATGTCGGTCAGCTCTCCTTCGGGCGGCTCCGGTCGGCGGACCAGGGCAGATGCGGATGGCCGCCGGTGTCGGCACCGACACCGGCGCGGTGGCGGCCGGACTCGCCGGCCGGCTGGGTGACCAGGTCCTCGAAGAGGGAGCGGGCCTCGATCATGGCCGTGCGCATCTCCTCGGTACCCGCCTGGTTCTGCTGGGCCCCGTCCACGGGCGCCTGAGCGGCGCGGTGGACGCGGCGGTAGCCGTCGACGTGGTCGGCGTGGTGCACGGACAGCGCGGCGACCTGGTCGTCGTACTCGGCACCGGCCGGGAAGCCACGGGCCGCCGCCACTTCGGCGAGCAGCCGGTCGATCTCGGTCACGGACTCCCGCGGCGAGTCGACGAAGTGTTCCTGTGCGGTCGTCCAGCGGGCCGCGTAGCGTTCACGCTCCGCCGGTTCCAGCGGCCGCTCGTGCAGGTCGCCGTGGCGGTGCACCCGTTCGGCGAGCTCCTGCTCGGCCGCCTTGGTGTCGCCGCTGTGCTGGGCCACGGCCCGCTCGTACTCGGGCCCGAAGCGCTGCTTCAGGCCGTGCGGGCCGCTCCTCCTGGAGCGCGCGGCCAGCACGGCCGCGACGACGACCACGACGGCCACGATCACAATCGCGATGATCAAGCCTGTGGACATGGTTGCCTTCCGGTGTCTCGGCCCGACGGGCCGGCTCGCCCTCCGGGTGACCCGCACGGCGCCCCGCAAACAGGCCGGTCCCGGACGATCACCCACGAACTCGTCAACCGGCCCGCCGGGACGCCGGGTTCTGGGGCTGTTCGCGTTCGGTGCCGCACAGTTCGTCGGTCAGGTCGCGTACCAGGCGGTCCAGGTCGGTCGGCCGGTCCGGGCTCCACCAGTCGCCGAGGAGGTCGGCCAGGGACTCCTCGCGGGCCCTGGCGAGCCGTTCGGCGGTCGCGCGGCCCTGCGCGGTCAGGGTCAGGTCGAGGCCCAGGCGGTCGACGAGGTGCCGCTCCTCCAACTGACGGGCGCCCTCCAGGACGACGGCCATCGGGACGGGCCCGCGCTCGGCGAGCCGGCCCGGCTCCACCGAGCCGTATCTGCGGATCCGCAGCAGCAGCCAGCCGGCCGCGGGCACCAGGTCCACCCCGGCCCGCTCGTTGATCTTCCGGTAGATCTCCCGGCGGCCCTCCCGGGTGCCGAGCAGCGACAGGGCCCGGCAGCACTCGTCGTACGACGAACGCTGCACCGGGTTGGGTGGGATGGTCTCCGACGCGTCCGGCGCGGTGACCGAGCCGCGCAGCCGGTCCTCCTTGAGGAACCAGGCCAGGACGAAGCCGAGGGCGGCCACCGGAGCGGCGTACAGGAAGACGTCGGTGATCGAGGACGCGTACGCGTGCAGGGCCGCCGGGCGCAGCGCGGGCGGCAGTTCGGCGATGCCGCGCGGGTCGGCCTTGAGGGCGTCCGGGGTGACACCGGCCGGGAGGCGGACGCCCTGGAAGGCGTCGGTCAGCTTGTCGGCGAGGCGGCTCGCGAAGACCGAGCCGAAGATGGCCACGCCGAAGGAGGCCCCGATGGAGCGGAAGAAGGTCGCGCCGGAGGTGGCGACGCCGAGGTCCTCGTACGAGACGGAGTTCTGCACGATCAGCACCAGCACCTGCATGACCAGCCCGAGGCCGAGGCCGAAGACGAAGAAGTAGCAGCTCATCTCGAGCGTCGAGCTGTGTTCGTCGAGCCGGTGGAGCAGCAGCAGGCCGAAGGCCGTGACGCCGGTGCCGGCGATCGGGAACACCTTCCAGCGGCCCGAGCGGCTGACGATCTGTCCGGACAGGGTGGAGGACAGCAGCAGGCCGATCACCATCGGCAGCATGTGCACACCCGACAGGGTCGGCGAGATGCCCTGCACGACCTGGAGGAAGGTCGGCAGGTAGGTCATCGCGCCGAACATCGCGAAGCCGACGATGAAGCTGATCACGGCGGCGAGCGTGAAGGTGCGGATGCCGAAGAGCTTCAGCGGGAGCACGGGTTCGGCGGCCCGCCGCTCGACGGCCACGAACGCGAAGACGAGCAGCACCCCGAGCACCGCGAGCCCGATGATCCCCGGCGACCCCCAGCGCCAGGTCGTGCCGCCCAGCGAGGCCACCAGCACCAGGCAGGTGGCGACGGCGGCGATCAGCAACGTGCCGAGATAGTCGATGACATGGCGGGCGGTCCTGCGCGGTATGTGCAGGGCGACGGCGATCACGGCGAGCGCGACCACGCCGACGGGCAGGTTGACGTAGAACACCCAGCGCCAGCTCAGATGCTCGGTGAGCACCCCGCCGAGCAGCGGCCCCAGCACACTGGTCGCACCGAAGACGGCACCGAACAGCCCCTGGTAGCGCCCTCGTTCACGCGGCGGCACGAGGTCTCCCACGATCGCCATCGACAGCACCAGCAGCCCGCCGCCGCCCAGGCCCTGCAACGCGCGGAAGCCGATCAGCTCGCCCATGTTCCGGGCCATCCCGCACAGGGCCGACCCGACGAGAAAGATCACGATCGCTGCCTGGAAGAGCCGCTTGCGCCCGTACTGGTCACCGAGCTTGCCCCACAGCGGGGTGGCGGCCGTGGACGCCAGCAGATAGGCGGTGACCACCCACGACAGATGCTCCAGGCCGCCCAGATCACTGACGATCGTCGGCAGCGCGGTCGACACGATGGTCTGGTCCAGCGCGGCCAGCAGCAGGCCGAGGAGCAGCGCACCGATCGGGACGAGCACATTGCCGGGTACGTGCTCCGCGTCCTTCGCCTGGGTGTGCGTCATGTCCAGGGCCATGGAGACCTCCCGGGATGCTTTCAGCCATCTTCCATCGTGGACGGTGTCGCCCGGTATGGCCCGTCGAGCCCTCTTCGCACCTCCTGAAACAAGGGAATCCGGCGAACGTGCGTGTGGGTACCCCGCATAATCTGTGGAGTTCGTGAGGGTTCGTGAGAAGCGTGAGGGGAGGGACGAACACCGTGACGGATACGACCGGGGTCCACCGGTGCCCGGAGTGCGGGGCGCCGAGGGGGCGGGACAACACGCCCTCCTGCGACTGCACCCGGCGGGCATCCGACGCACTGCGCGACGCGCGTACGGCCGAGCAGGCGGCCGCGGAGGACTTCGACCCCCTGCGTATACGACCGTACGTCGACCTCTCCGGGGCTGGAGCCGAGGCCGGGGCCGCAGCCGACGCCGGGACCTGGACCGAGGCCGGGGCCGGGGCCGACGGCCGGGCCGCAGCCGACGGCGGGAGGACCCGGCCGCTGCCGGTGGTCGAGCCGGCGACCATGCCGTTGCGGGTGGTGCGGGAGGCGGTGGGCGCCGGTGCGGAGCCCGGGGAGGCCTCCGTGACCTCTCCCGGCCGGGGAGAACCCCGTCGGCGCCGCCCTCGGTGGGTGCTGGCCCTCTCGATCGCCGGGGCGGTGATCGGGATCCTCGCGGTGGCCGGTTTCGCGAGCGGAATGTTCTCCCAGGCGACGCCGACGCGGGACACGGCGGCGCCGGAGGACGTCCGGGAGAGCGTTCCCGACGTGACGCCGAGCACGGAGTCGCC